>CAZASR010000143.1:0-7780 GCA_964487765.1 uncultured Devosia sp.
TAATAGGCCCAGTACGACCCCATGGCGATGCCGAGCGTCAGGAACACCCAGCTCAGCAACGTCCATGGCCGCACCCACCTGGCCCAGGCGGCATCGATGCGGCCGCTGATCAGCGCCGCAATGGCGAAGCTGAAGCAGACCGAGAAGCCGACATAGCCGGCATAGAGCAGCGGCGGGTGGATGGCGAGGCCGATGTCCTGCAGGATCGGGTTCAGCTCCTGGCCTTCGAAGGGCGCCGGCGACAGGCGCGCGAAGGGGTTGGAGGTGAACAGGGTGAAGCCGGTGAAGGCCGCCGCCAGCAGGCTTTGCACCGAAAGCACGAGCGTGCGCAGCTCATCGGGCAGATTACCGCCGAACATCGCGACGCCGGCGCCCATGGCGACCAGGATGAGCACCCACAGCACCATCGAGCCTTCGTGGTTGCCCCACACGCTCGTGACCTTGAACAGCAGCGGCTGCAGCGAGTGGGAATGCTCGAAGGCGATGGCGAGCGAAAAGTCGGAGGTGACGAAGGCCTGAATCAGCGCTGCGAAGGCAGCGGCCACGAGCAGGAACTGCAGCACCGCCCCCTGCCGCAGCACGAGACCGATGCGGCCGGAGCGGTTCCACGCGACGAGGCCGCTGACCGCCGAGACGGCGGCGATGGCGAACGCCAGGATGAGGGCGAAATGGCCGAGCTCGATGGCCATCAGCCAGGAGCTCCCTCGCGCTGCCACTCGCCCGTGGCCTTGAGCGCGTCGACGACTTCCTTGGGCATGTAGTTCTCGTCATGCTTGGCAAGAACGTTCGTCGCGGCGAAGGTGCCGGATGGCGTGAGCGCGCCTTCGATCACAACGCCCTGCCCTTCCTTGAACAGATCGGGGAGAATACCGTTATAGTGGGCGGCGACTTCGGTGCTGCCGTCGGTGACGACGAAATCGTTGGATTCGCCGGAGCGTATCCAGCTCCCCTGTTTCACGAGCCCGCCCAACCGCACCGGCGTGCCGGCGGCGACGGCCTTGGCCTGGATTTCGGTGGGCGAATAGAAGAACACGATCTGGTCGCGCAGCGCGAACAGGATCAGCGTCGTCGCAAGCGCAACGACAACTCCCAATCCGCCGATCACGGCGAGTCGCTTCTGCTTGCGCGTCATCGTGCCACCAGTCCACCCTCGGCCGCGAGAGCATCGAGCTCGCCGCGCTCGGCCGCATCAGGATGAGCCTGGCGAGCCGCATCATAGGCGGCCTGCGCATCGTCCATGCGACCCTGCACCATGCGCGAACGCACGAGCTGCGTCCACTCATCGACCGTGCCACCCTCCGCCGTCAAGCGGGCCTCGAGTCCATCGACCATTGCATTTATCTGCGCCTGGTCCGGCGCGGCCGAAGGGGCGGTGTCCGGGTTCAGTTCCTGCCGGGCAAAGGCAAGGCCGTTCTGCGCCGTCACCACCCAGGGCTCGCCGCCCTGCGACAGCTTCAGAAGCGCGTTCCAGTCGCGGATGGCAGCTTCATACTGGCCCGTCCGTGTCTCCTCGCCCGCGATGTAGTAGAGCGAGCGGATGTGCGTGGGGTCCAGCGCGTGAGCCTGTTGCAGCAGCTCGAACGGTTTGCCTTCGACGCTGCCATCCTGCTCCATCATCAGCGCTTCGGCCAGATCGGTGAGGGTGTCCGCCGTCGGCGTGCCGAGCTCATTGACCTTGCGCAGGGCATTGACGGCGTCCTCATAGCGCCCGAGCTGCATATAGGCGGGCGCGATCACGGTCCAACCGCGCAGATCGTCCGGCGACTCGGCCAGCCGGGCCTCGATCGTTTCGATCGCGGCTTCGAGCGTCACTTCGCCTTCCGCGGCGGCGTCGCGGCCGGCGAGCGGCGACGCCGGCAGGTCGGGGCGCCCGAGCCATGCATAGGTGCCGAGCGAAATCACCGCGACAAACAGGACAGGCAACCACACGACCAGCTTGGAGCCGCCCCTGGGGCCCTCGCTCGCCTTGTGGCGCATCACTTCGCGGGCCAGTTCGCCCTTGGCGGCGACGGTTTCCGCCGCGCCGAGGCGGCCCATTGCGGCATCGGCTTCAATGGCGCGGAGCTGGGCCCGGAAATGGTCCTGCGTTGCATCCACCGCGCTGCCGGCCGCGTTGACCCTGCGTCCCGCGCCCGCATAATACAGCGTCGCACAGGCGATGGCGGTCAACAGCAGGGCAAGCAGCCAGATGGTCATGGCCTCAGCGGGGTTCGAAGTCGGGGCAGCCGTGGCATCTATAGAGACATTCGGGCGAAATATGCAGTGGCACGGCCCCCGATGGCGGGCGCCGATTGCCGCAGTGCGGCAACATGGCTGAATTCGACGTGGCTATCGTGGGATCGAGCCTCGCGGCCGGTCTCCTGGCGGGGGTGCTTGCGCGCGATCACGGCGGAAAGGTGGTTCGCATCGGCCGGCCGCACTCGGCGCAGCGCCTGCCGCGCAGCCTCAATCTGGCCCTGCCTCTTGCCACTCGCCCCGAGAGCTGGCGGATGCTGCGCGCGGCCGAGGCGGAGGCGCGCGCCCTGCTCGGCTCGATCGGCGTGCAGAACACCATGGCAACCACCGAAGTCGAACTCGTCTCCGACCTGCCCGACACCGCGGCGATGCTTGATCATCTTGCCCATATGGCTGTCGGCTTCGGCCACCAGGTGCGCCGCACCGGGGCCGGATGGGCCCTCCGCCGCGTCGCGATGCTCCAACCCGAGATTATCGAGAAGCGCATGGCCGAGTGGCTGCTCGCCGCGGGCGTCACGAGCATTGACGAGGGCACAGCCGATGCTGCGCTCACGGTTCTTGCTGACGATGACGCGATCCTCGACACTCTCGCCGAAAGGCGCCGGCCCGGCCAGCTCATCGCGCAGGCGATGCAGAGCACGCTGATCGCCGCTTCGCGTCCCCTGCCCGTTCCAGTGCGTCGCTTCCCCGATCGCGGCGTGACGCTGATGGCGCGGCCCGGCAACAGCATCCTCGCCATCGTCGGCGGCGAGCAGGAGGTCGATGCGCGCCTCGCTTCGACGCTGCCGGGACCGTTCCCGATGACGCGACTCGCGACCACGCGCTATCGCCGCTTCGTCACCGGCGACGGCGCGCCGCTCATCGGAAAAATCGGCAAGAACTTCGTCGTGGCCGGTCTGGGCGATGCGATGCCGTTCTTCGCGCCGGCGCTCGCGCGACTCATCGCCGGCGCTCCCCGGGAAGACGAGAAGCGCTGGTTCGCCGGCCACACGCCGCGCAAGGACCGCAGGGCCGTCGCCGAGTTCGTTGCCGGGATCGAGGTCGCGGCATGAGCCAGCCCCGGCGCCTGCCGGCCGATGCCGCCCACGAGTTCGGCGGCATCGCGCTCGATCGCACGAAGCCGCTGTTGTTCCGGCTCGATGGCCGCCGCATCGACGGCTATTCGGGCGATACGGTGCTGTCGGCCGTCCTCGCCGCCGGCATCAATGGCTATGGCCGCTTCGGCGACACCATCCTGGGGCTCGGCGACCGCTTCGCACCGCTCGTGAAGAGCAGGCACGAAGCGCCGCTGCCGATGGACCGCCTGGCGGCAGCCGATGGGCTCAATCTCACCACGATCGGGCGCCGCGCCTTCGGCTTCCGCCGCGGCCACACGCTTGGCCACCTCATCGACGGCGTGGCCGAAGCGCCTTGGCTGCGCCAGCCGCCACAGGCGACGCTCACCCCCGATCTGCTCGTCGTCGGCGGCGGGGTCGCCGGCCTCGCCGCGGCCGATGCGGCCGCCCGGGCGGGGCAGCGCGTCGTGCTGGTCGAGCGGCGCCCCTGGCTAGGCGGCGATGCGCGCTATTTCGGCCCCGTCGGCGACGAGGCGAGTCCCGAAGCGGCGACGGCCGACCTCATCGCGCGGCTCGCGGCGCAGCCCAGCGTCACCGTGATGACGCATGCCGAGCTGTTTGCGCTCGCGGGCACCACCGCGCATGTGCACCACATTGCGGAAGGCCGCGGCAGCGTCGTCGCGATTGCGGCGAGCCGCATCGTGCTGGCGACCGGCGCCATCCAGCGCCTGCCGATCTTCTCCGGTAACCGGCTGCCGGGGGTGACGAACGCCATTTCGGCCTATCATCTTGCCAAGCGCTTCGGGGTTGCGCCCGGCCGCAGCGCCGTCGTGGCGACGCAGAGCAATTACGGGTACCGGCTCGCGCTGCGCCTGCATGATGCCAGCGTCGACATCCGTCGCATCGTCGATCCGCGCGTCAACCCGCAATCGCGCTTTGTCGATTTCGCCAAGGCCAGGGGCTTGAAGCTGGCCGGCGGCCAGCTGCCCCTTGCCGCGACGCGCGCGTCCCACCCCCAGCTCCAGCTCGGCTTCGCCAACTCTGGAGCGGAACTCTCCGCGCTCGACCTCGAGGCCGATGCGCTGATCGTGTCGGGCGCGTTCCAGCCCGATCTCACGGTGTGGATGCTGGCGGGTGGCGGCACGCAGTGGATGAACGGCAAGCTGCTCGCGCGCGGACAACTCGAACATGTCGCGCTCGCGGGATCGGCCGCCGGCTATCGGAGCATGCAGGCCTGCCTCGCCAGCGGTCGTGCGGCGGTGGCGGAGCTGTTCGACGAAACCAGCGAGCCGATCGCGGACACCGAGCTCGGCGCCCCTTACGAAACGCCGGAGGCGGCCACGATGATCGCGCCGCCTGTCCCAGGGCCCCCCGCATTCCTCGACGATGGCGTCAGCCTGCTGGTCCGCTCCGATCCCGCCACCAGGCCCGTGCGAACGAGGTATGCGCAGCCGCCGTCGCTGGGCGACGTCGCGGCGTCGGTCGAGCTGGGCCTGACGCGGCCCGCGGATGCGGGCGCGGTAGCGGAGGAGCGAGGCGCGCCGGGGGGCGATCTCGTCGCATCCGACTGGGCGCCGGCACCGCGCCCCGACGCGTCGCCACCGGCATGGCTCGCGAACCGCTTCGGCGGCGAGACGCAGACGGTGCACCTCATCGTCGACGGCAAGCGCCGCTTTGCGCGTGGAGCGTTGATCTACACCAACACCTCGCCATCCGATCCGTTGCTCGCCATCGGCGTCATCGTCTCCGAAGCCGAGCCGGGTGGCCAGGCGCTGGTCTCGAGCAAAGCCCTCCGGACCACCGACCGCTTCATCGTGGAAACGCTGGACGGTCCCTCGCCCGCGCGCATTGCGGCGGATTAGCTGCGGCGCTCGGCGACGTCCTTGGCGCGCCGCATGGTCTCGGCGTAATCGAGATTGAACCGCACCTCGGCCATCTTGAGGGCCGCATCGAGCCGCGCCGAAGTCACCGAGTCCGCGGGGTTGCGGCGCAGCGTCTCGAGGTTGCGCTCGATATGGATTTCGAGCGCCTGCCCCGTCTGCGCCCACACCTGGTCGAACAGCGCATTGACCGCCAGCGAATCGCGGCTGTCGCGCACCGTGGCCAGCAGGTAGATGCCGTTGAGCGCGGAGAGAATCTGGTCGCCGTCCACCCGGTCCGTGCCCTCGCGCCTGCGCAGCGCCTTGTTGAGATCAGGCGCGACGTCCCGCAGCTTGGGGTCGATGCGCTCGGACGCCGCCTTGGTCAGCGCTGCCGCGACGATCGCCCAGCGGCCGTTGCGCTGCAATTCGACATAGCCGGTCACGGCGCGCAGGAGCCGGTGGAAACGATCCACCGAGCGGCAGACGAGGTCCATGTCGCCGAACGTGCCGGTCTGGTTGAGCGCCGGAATCTGGTTCTGGGCGTGCGCCAGACAGGCATCGATCAGCGGTGCGAAGCCGGCGCGCACCAGCGCCGGCTCGGTGTTGCTGTTGGTGATGCGAATGGCTGCCGTGATCAGCCGCGTCGGCGACGCGACCTGCCCGATCGCGGCCATCATCAAGAGGCTGGCCACGGCATGATCCTGCAGCGGCATCGATTGCAGCGCCAGTGACAAAGCGGCTTCGTCGCCCATGCCGTTGGCGGCGCGACCGAAGCTCTGCGCCTTCTCGAGCAGGCCGCGGCAGCGCAGCGCATTGAGCACGGTGGGCAGCTTGTCCCACGCCTCGTCGCCGCCGAGTTGCGTCTTGATCCGCCGCGCGACGTCCGCCTTCGCCTGACCTTCGGCCAGCACCTTGCGGGCCCGGCCGAGCAGCTCGGGCATCAGCGCATCGAGCGCGGCGACATTGTCGGGAATGTCGTCAACGACCTCGATGTCGATGAGGTCCGGCGCGAGGTCGCGCACCATCCACGTCCACACGGCCGTGGCGTCGTCGCTGGTGATGGCGCCGTCGAACGGAAAGCTGACCGGCGCATCGACGACCACGGCATCGATCATGCCGAGGAAGGGCGTACCGGACGGTTTGCGACGGGCGGCGGGCGCCGCCGGGCGAGCAGAGGCTTGAGCCATATCAACCAGAGGCGAAAAGCGGGTCAGCCTCTGAAATTAGCGGCGTCTGGTAAACAAAGATTGGATGGGCTCGAAGCGCCGGCCGTCAGCTGCTGACGGTCCAGCTCCCGTCCGCCTCGCGGCAGGCCGTGCCCTTCTTGACGAAGTTCTGCCCGGCGATGTTCACCGTGTGCGTGAAATCGCGGCAGTCGATCAGGTTCACCCGCACATAGGGTCCGACGGTGACGGCGCCGGTCTGGCCATTGTCGCCCACCCAGTTGCGCGGGGCGCCCACGCGACCATATTGCAGCGCATTGAACTGCGCGCCCGCCGCTTCCGCCTTCGACTTGTCCGACATCTGCGAAAGGGCGCCGGGATCGATGAAGGACGAGACGTCCGTCATCGACGCCGCCACGGCGCGCGACTGGGCCGGGGCCGAGAGCTGCGCCGGATCGATCGCCGCCACGGTCGGGCCGGTCGAAACCGGCGCGATGGTGGGCGCGGTGGCGCAGGCGGTCAGGGCGAGGACGGGGAGAACGAGGAAGGCGCGGCTGAGTCTGGTCATGCTGGTCCCGAAGATGATGGCTTAGCTGAGCCGCATAACTGCGGCAGAGTTAAGTCAGCTCCGGACGAGGCCGCCTACCTTTGCGGCCGGCAATTTGAGCTCGGCAAGCACGCCGCCCAGAACCGAGCGCCTGAATTGCAGGCTGCCCCCGTAAACGTCAACCAGTTCCTTGACGATGTCGAGCCCGAGGCCGCTTCCGGGTGTCTTTTCGTCGAGACGGACGCCGCGGCGCAACACTTTGTCGGCCTCCTCCTGCGTCAGGCCGGGGCCGTCATCCTCGATGCGGATCAGCAGGAACTGCTGGCTCGGCGTGCGTTCGGCCGACATGGTCACGGCAATCTTGCCGCGCGACCACTTGCAGGCATTGTCGAGCAGATTGCCGGCCATCTCCTCGAGGTCGCCTTCGTCGCCGCGGAACCAGGGGAGCGAGGCATCGGGCCGCTTGAAGGCGATGGTCACCTGCTTGTTGAGCTTTTCCATCACGCGGACGAGGCGCAGCATGATCATGGTGGCGTCGGCGCGCTTGCCCACCACCGAGGTCCGCGCCGCGATCCGGGCGCGGTCGAGATAGGTGGTCACCAGTTGCGTCATCTTCTCGGATTCCGAGGTGACGACCCGCGCCAATGGGTCGTCCTTGGCGGCCGCTGCTTCGTTACGCAGCACCGCAAGCGGCGTCTTCAACCCATGGGCCAGATTGCCCACCGCGTTGCGGGCCCGCTCGATGATCTGCGTGTTGGAGCGCAGCAATTCGTTGACCTCTTCGGCCAGCGGCGCGATCTCGCGCGGATAGGTGCCGGTGATGGTTTCGGCCTCGCCCTCGCGCACCTTCTCGATCGCTTCGCCGAGCCGGCCGATCGGCCGCAGCGCCAGCCGCGCCACGATGCCCGACATGATCGC
>CAZASR010000144.1:0-7770 GCA_964487765.1 uncultured Devosia sp.
TATCGCCACAACGCTCAAGGAGAGCAGCGAGATCGCCTCCTACGAGTCCAGGATCGCCAACCAGCGGCCCTGGATCTGAGATGGTGCAGCGCGTTTCGACCGGCTCGCCGTTTGAGAGCAAGTTCGGTTATTCCCGCGCCGTGCGCCACGAGGACACGGTCTATGTGTCGGGCACCACGGGCTACGATTATACGACGATGAAGATGCCCGAGAGCGTCGGACAGCAGGCGCGCAATGCGCTCGCGACGATCGACAAGGCGCTGCGCGAGGCCGGCTCGTCGATCGAGGACACGGTGCGCGTCACCTATTATGTCGGCGACACTGCCTATGTCGACGAAGTCGTCGACGCCGTGGGCGCTGTGTTCAAGGACATCCGCCCCGCCGCCTCGATGCTCATCGTCAAGATGATCGAGGAAGCCATGAAGATCGAAATCGAAGTCACCGCCCGCATCGGCGCGGCCAGATCGTAAGAGAACAAGAACAATGTCCCACAAACTCCTCCTGCTTCCCGGCGACGGCATCGGCGTCGAAGTCATGGGCGAAGTCGAAAAGCTCATCGCCTGGCTCAACAAGGAGCAGAAGGCCGATTTTGTCACGGATACCGGTCTCGTCGGCGGCTCGGCCTATGACAGGCATGGCGAAGCCGTCTCGGACGAGGACATGCAGAAGGCGCTCGCGGCCGATGCGGTGATCTTCGGCGCGGTGGGCGGACCGAAATGGGACGACGTGCCCTATGACAAGCGGCCGGAAGCGGGGTTGCTGCGCCTGCGCAAGGATCTTCAGCTCTTCGCCAATCTCCGGCCTGCCATCTGCTACCCGGCGCTCGCCGATGCCTCCTCGCTCAAGCGCGAGCTCGTCGAAGGGCTCGACATCCTGATCGTGCGCGAGCTCACCGGCGGCGTCTATTTCGGCGAGCCCAAGGAGATCACCGAACTGGGTAATGGGCAGAAGCGCGCCGTCGACACGCAGGTGTATGAGAGCTACGAGATCGACCGTATCGTCCGCGTCGCCTGCGATCTCGCGCGCACACGCGGCAAGAAGGTGCATTCGGCCGACAAGAAGAACGTCATGAAGTCGGGCGTGTTGTGGGACGAAGTCGCCCAGCAGGTGGCGAAGGATTATCCGGACGTCGCTTTCCATCACATCCTCGCCGACAATGCGGCGATGCAGCTCGTGCGCAATCCCAAGCAGTTCGACGTGATGGTCACCGACAACCTCTTCGGCGACGTGCTGTCGGACGCCGCGGCCATGCTCACCGGTTCGCTCGGCATGCTTCCTTCGGCCTCGCTCGGCGCGCCCGATGCCAATGGACGGCGCAAGGCGCTCTACGAGCCGGTGCATGGTTCGGCCCCCGACATTGCAGGCAAGGGCATCGCCAATCCGATTGCGATGCTCGCGAGCTTTGCGATGGCGCTGCGCTATTCGTTCGGCATGATCGAGCTCGCCAACAAGCTCGAGGCTGCAATCGCGGCTGTCCTCGAAGATGGCCTCAGGACGGGCGACATCGCACAGGGCGGCACGTCCGTCGGCACCGAGGAAATGGGCGCAGCCGTGCTCGGCAAGCTCGCGGCCTAGCAGCGCCATGCGCTGCGCCGTCATCGGATGCGGGGTCTGCGGCATCGCCGCGGCCAAGACGCTCCGGCGGCTCGGCCATGAAGTGACGGTTTACGAGCGTGCTGCCGAGCCCGGGGGTGTCTGGGCCGTCGCCTATGCGGGCGTCGAACTCCAGAACCACCGCGAGCTCTACGCTTTCACCGATTTCCCGTGGCCGTTCGATGCGGCGCCATTCCCGGCCGCCGCCGATATTCGGCACTATATCGCGGCAGCTATCGCGTATTACGGGCTCGACGTGCGCTATCGCCACGAGGTCTCCCACCTCGCGCTCGTCGCCTCGCGCTGGCGGCTCGACATCAACACACCGGGCGGCCGCATTGTCGTCGATGCCGACGCCGTCGTCGTGGCGAGCGGGCACTACACGCACGAAAAGGCCGTCATCGAGCTCGACGGGCGCGAGCGGTTTGCGGGCCGGGTGCTCACCGAACACGACATCACCGGGCCGCAGATGCTCGACGGGGAGCGCATCGCCGTCGTCGGATTTGGCAAAAGCGCCGTGGACATGGCGAGCTTCGCGGTAGGGCACGCGACGCAGATCCACCACATCTTTCGCGAGGCGCGCTGGATGATGCCACGCCGGATGCTGGGCGAGTACACCTCGCGGCTTGCGACCGGGCGGCTGTCGAGTTTCTTCGCGCGCTCATGGGTCTATCCGCACCGCACCCAGCAGCTCATGCAGCGCTACAATCCGGGGGCATCGGACGTTAACGCGCGGGTCCTCGACGCCATGGTCCGCCGCGCTCTCGGGCTGACGGGTGGTCGCCGGGATACGGCCGCGAGGGCGCGCCTGGCGCTCCTCACGCCGTCCTATCCGATGAGTCGGCAGCTTCGCGGCACGCTCGCGCCGGACGGCTATTTCCCCGCCGTGATCAGCGGCGAGATCGAGCCGCATCGCTCGGGGCTCGCTGGATTATCGGAGCGCGGCGTCGTGCTGGCCGATGGATCGGAGATCGGCGTCGACACCGTGATTCTCGCGCTCGGCTACAAGCGCCCGGCCCTGTCCTTCCTGCCCGAGCCGGTGCGAAGCGAGTTCGAAGGTAATGATGACGGCGTGCAGCTCTACCGCCACATGGTCCATCCGGCCCTGCCGCACCTGATGTTTGCCGGCTTCAACCACAACCCCCTGCATCTCACCTCGTCCGAGATCGCCGCGCTGTGGTTCGACGCGGTGGAACGCGGCGACCTCGTGCTTCCGCCGGTCGAGGAGATGGAGGCGAGCCGCTTGCGCGTGCGCGACTGGAAGCGGGCAAACACGATGTTCGAGCCGACCCGCGCCTACTGGGTCAGCGCACACATGCACAACTATCTCGATGTGCTGCTGATGGAGTTGGGCCTCGGCCCCAGGCGCAAGTCGAACCCCTTGCACGAGTGGTTCGGGGCTTACAGAGCAGCGGACTACGCGACGCTGGCAGACGAATACGAACAAAAGCGCGGCACCAAACGTGCCGCGCTCCTGTTTGATAGTTAGGCAACCTTGAGCCCGCGTGTCAGCTCGAGCGCCTGGCGTTCAAACAAGCGGCGATACGTGCCGCCGTCGCGGGCGACCAGCTGCTCATGCGTGCCCTCCTCGATCACGCGGCCCTTGTCGAAGACGAGCAGCCGGTCGAGCGAACGCACTGTCGAGAGCCGGTGCGCGATGACGATCGTCGTACGTCCCACCATCAGCCGCTCCATGGCCTTCTGGATCAACAGCTCCGATTCCGAATCGAGCGAGGATGTCGCCTCGTCGAGGATGAGGATCGGACTGTCGGCTAGGAATGCCCGGGCGATCGCAACGCGCTGGCGTTCGCCGCCCGACAGCTTCACGCCACGCTCGCCCACCAGCGTCTCGTACCCCTTGGGCAACTCCTCGATGAAGGCGTGTGCGCTGGCCAGTTCGGCCGCCTCCATTATCTCGCGGCGTGCGGCGCCGGGGCGGGCATAGGCGATGTTCTCCGCCAGCGAGCGGTGGAACAGGATCGGTTCCTGCTGCACGATCGCGATCTGCCGGCGCAGCGAGGCCTGCGTCATGTCGCGGATGTCGGTGCCGTCGATCGTGATGCGGCCGCCGGTGACGTCGTGAAGGCGTTGGATCAGCTTGACGAAGGTCGTCTTGCCGCTGCCCGAATGGCCAACGAGACCCACGCGCTGCCCGGCGGGGATCGCCACCGAGAAGTCGCTGTAGAGCGGGTTGGCGTGCTTGCCGTAGTGGAACGTCACGTGCTCGAAGGCGATGTGTCCCTCCTCGATCAGCACATCCTTCGCGTCGGGCCTGTCCTCGATGCCGATGGGCGCGAGATGGACGTCGACCAGCTCTTCCATGTCGTTCACCGCCCGCTGCAGATTGCGCACATGCTGTCCGATGTCGCGCAGGTAGCCCTGCAGCACGAAAAAGGAGGTGAGCACCAGCGCGATGTCGCCTGCCGCCGCGATGCCCTGCTGCCAGAACAGTATCGCGAGGCCGATGATGGCGGTCCGCAGGATGATCAAGGTCGTCCCCTGAATACCGCCATTGAGGGTGCCGCGGTTCCAGGTCCGGGCCGTACGCGAGCGCCATTTGCCGACGACGTGGCTCAGCCGCTCTTCTTCGCGCTCCTCGGCCCCGAATCCCTTGACCACGGCATTGCAGGAGATCGCATCGGCCAGCGCACCGCCCATGCGCGTGTCCCACATGTTGGCGAGGCTCGCCGCGGGCGAGACGAAGTTCACCGACAGCCACACGGTGATGCCGATATAGATCGCAGAGCCAATGGCGATGACGACGCCCATGAGGGGCCAGATCAGCCCGAGCATGATCGACGTGCCGATCAACATCACCAGCGAGGGGAACAGGAAGATCACCAGCACGTCGTTGAGCGAATCGATGCCCCACATGCCGCGCGTCACCTTGCGCACAGTCGAGCCGGCAAAGGTGTTCGCATGCCAGTCGGTGGAAAAACGCTGCACACGATGAAATGCGTTCTGCGCCGTGTCGGACATGATCTTGAGCGAGAAGGGGATCGTCGTCATGAAGGCGGTCTGGCGGGCGATCACCGCGCCGAGGCCGAGCCCGACAAGCACGACGAACGCCTCGATGGCGGCGTCGAGCGCACTGCTGCCGCCCACGCTCACGGCTTCGACGAGCCGGCCTGCATAGAGCGGAGTCAGCACATCGAGCAGGGTTGCCAGCATGATGGCGCCGAACATCACCACCAGCTTGATGGGCTGGTGCCGCCATTGCCGGAAGATGAAACCGAGCACCTTTCTATAGGCGTCGCCTTGTTTTGCGAGCTTGGAACGAGCCATGGTTATCTGCCGGTGCACGGCACCGGTCCTGGAAAATGAGGGAGTCGACGAATGCCCCGGCTTGGCAGAAGGTTCGGCGCGGCGGCTGGATAGGGTCCCGAACGGGGGGCGCGGATGCGGACCTAGACGGCCGCGGTTCCGCCCATCGGGCGATACGAGCAATCAAACATGCAGACGCCTCCCGGGAGCTGGTGTCGAAGGGGTGCCGCTATAGTGCAATGCCGTTGACGGGGCAAGGCCGGAAAACAATAGTTGCGTCAAATATCCTCTCGGGGAGCACCAGATGAACGAGCGGGTCAGGGCCATCGTCGGATCGATCATCTTCCTGCTCGTCGCTCCGGGCATCGTCGCCGGCGCTATTCCGTGGTGGATGTCGGGCTATCGCCTGGAGCTCGCCTTCCTTGGCTTCGAGCCGTTCCGGTGGGTGGGCGTGCTGTTGCTGGTGCTCGGTGGCATCCTGGTCGTCGAAACCTTTGCGCGCTTCGCGCTGCAGGGGCTCGGCACGCCGGCGCCGATTGCGCCGACCAGGATGCTGCTGGTCACAGGGTCTTATCGCTTCGTGCGAAATCCCATGTACGTTGGCGTTCTCTCGCTGATTGTGGGCCAGGCGCTCCTGTTCGGGAGCCTCGGCACGCTGATCTATGGTCTTTCTGCGTGGCTGATCGTCCATCTGTTCGTGCTGGGCTATGAGGAGCCCACATTGAGCCGGTCCTATGGCGAACAGTATGAGCGGTACCGAGCGAATGTCCGCAGGTGGCTGCCGCGGCTGACACCGTGGCGGGCTTACGCCACCTGTCCTGCGGACCAACCGCTGGACCAGGCCCACTGGAAGTTGTAGCCGCCGAGCCAGCCAGTGACGTCGACGACTTCGCCGATGATGTAGAGGCCGGGAACGTTGCGGGCCTCCATGGTGGTCGAGCTGAGGCTCGCGGTATCGACGCCACCGAGGGTCACTTCGGCGGTCCGGTAACCCTCTGAGCCGGTTGGTTTGAGCGTCCAGCGGGTGAGCGCTTCGGCAATGGCGGCGATCTTCTTGTCGGAGACGTCGCCCAGCATCGAGGTGATCCCGATTTCCTCGGCGAGCATTTGTGCCAGCCGCTTGGGCAAATGGTGGGCGAGGATCGTCTGCAGCGCCAGCTTCGGGGTGGTCCGGCGGGCCGTCTTGAGCAACTTCGGCACGTCGATGTCGGGTAGGAGGTCGACGACGATCGCGTCGCCCTCGCGCCAGTAGCTCGAAATCTGCAGGATCGAGGGGCCGCTGAGCCCGCGATGGGTGAACAGCATCGCCTCGCGAAAGGTCCGGCCATTTGCGTGCACCGTGGCATCGACGCCGATGCCGGCGAGCGGGGCGAGACGCTCGAGGATGCGCGGCTCGAAGGTCAGAGGCACCAGAGCAGGCCGCGTTTCGGTAACCGCGAGGTCGAACTGCTCGGCCAGACGATAGCCCAGACTGCTGGCACCCATCTTGGGGATCGACTTGCCGCCCGTGGCGACAACCAGCGAAGAGGCCGCGACGGCACCAGAGGAAAGACCCACGGTGAATCCGGCCTCGGCCTTTTCGACCGACTCGACGCTGGTTCCCAGCTCGAGCGCGGCGCCGGCTTTGCCCAGCTCGCTGGTCAGGATGTTGACCATCTGTAGCGATGAGCCATCGCAGAAAAGCTGCCCAAGGGCCTTCTCATGGAAGGCGATGCCGTAGGCTTTCACCAGGTCGATGAAGCGCTGCGGGGTGTAGCGGGTCAGCGCCGACACGGCGAATTTGGGGTTGCGCGACAGAAAGCGGTCGGGCCGTGTGTGGATGTTGGTGAAGTTGCAGCGCCCGCCTCCCGAGATGCGGATCTTCTCGCCGGGCGACCTGGCGTGGTCGACCACGAGCACCGAGCGCCCGCGTTTGCCGGCCTCTATGGCCGCCATCATCCCGGCGGCGCCGGCTCCAAGCACGAGAACGTCAAATTTGCGCATCTACGGGCTCTAGCACAAATCGCGCCGCCGTCACCCTTGGACCCGGCTTCGAGACCCGTCCGTCAATTGACTCTTTGCCATTTCCGCGTAAAAGCCGCTCGTTGCTTGAGGTGCTCGCAATGCGCAACGACATGATGGACATCGAGATCTACGAGCTGGAGACATTCGTCCCCGGCCGGATTTCGTTGCCGTTCAGCCTCAAGGCCAAAACCGCCAAAACCACCCGCTAGCTTTTCCCCGGGCAACTCCCGCCGGGGAGAGGCCGAAAAAATTTGTGCCGCCGGCGCGCGCCGGTGCGGGGGTGGGGTCGAAGGAACCAAGTCCAGATGGGTTATCGCGTCGCTGTCGTCGGAGCCACGGGCAATGTGGGCCGCGAAATGCTCAACATCCTCGCCGAGCGCAAATTTCCCGCAACCGAGGTCGTCGCGCTCGCCTCCGCCCGCTCGGTGGGCCAGGAGATCAGCTTCGGCGACAAGCGCCTCAAGGTGCAGAATCTCGAGCATTTCGACTTTACCGGCGCCGATTTCGCGCTGATGTCGGCCGGCTCGTCCATTGCCAAGGAGTATGGCGAGAAGATCGGCGCCACGGGCTGCATCGTCGTCGATAATTCGTCCTTCTGGCGTTACCACGGGGACGTTCCGCTGGTGGTGCCGGAGGTCAATGCGCATGTGCTCGACGCCTACATGGCGCAGAACGAGCGCAAGAACATCATCGCCAACCCGAATTGCTCGACGGCGCAACTCGTCGTGGCGCTGAAGCCGTTGCACGACGCGGCGACCATCAAGCGCGTGGTCGTCGCGACCTACCAGTCGGTCTCGGGCGCGGGCAAGGAAGCCGTGGACGAGCTGTGGACACAGACCAAGGGCATCTTCGTCAACGACGCGCCGACGCCCCGCAAATTTGCCAAGCAGATTGCCTTCAACGTCATTC
>CAZASR010000145.1:0-7675 GCA_964487765.1 uncultured Devosia sp.
GCGCCAGCTCCATCCTTGGCGCCATCAACTTCATCACCACCATCTTCAACATGCGCGCTCCGGGTATGACGCTGCACAAGATGCCGCTCTTCCCGTGGTCGGTGCTGGTCACGGCGTTCTTGCTGCTGCTGGCGCTTCCGGTTCTTGCCGGCGGCATCACCATGCTGCTGACCGATCGCAATTTCGGCACCACTTTCTTCGATCCGTCGGGCGGTGGCGATCCGGTGCTGTACCAGCACCTGTTCTGGTTCTTCGGCCATCCGGAGGTGTACATCCTCATCCTTCCGGGCTTCGGCATGATCAGCCACATCGTGTCGACCTTCAGCCGCAAGCCGATCTTCGGCTACATGGCGATGGTCTACGCCATGGTTGCCATCGGCGGCGTCGGCTTCATCGTGTGGGCCCACCACATGTACACCACCGGCCTGTCGCTCAACGTGCAGCGCTACTTCGTCGCCGCCACCATGGTGATCGCGGTGCCGACGGGCGTGAAGGTCTTCTCCTGGATCGCCACCATGTGGGGCGGCTCGATCAGCTTCCGGCCGCCGGTCCTGTGGGCCATGGGCTTCATCTTCCTGTTCACCATCGGCGGCGTGACCGGCGTGGTGCTCGCAAATGCCGGCGCCGACCGCGCCCTGCACGACACCTATTATGTCGTCGCGCACTTCCACTACGTGCTCTCGCTGGGTGCCGTGTTCGCCATCTTCGCAGGCTGGTACTACTGGTATCCCAAGATGTTCGGCCTCACCTACAACGAGACGCTCGCCAACATCCACTTCTGGATTACCTTCGTCGGCGTCAATCTGGTGTTCTTCCCGCAGCACTTCCTGGGTCTGTCGGGGATGCCGCGGCGCTACATCGACTATCCCGATGCCTATGCGTTCTGGAACCGCGTTTCGTCCGTCGGCTACTACATCACCTTTGCCGGCCTGCTCCTGTTCCTGTTCATCCTGTTCCAGTCGGCGCGGCGCCGCGAGCGCGCCCCAGCCAATCCCTGGGGCGAGGGCGCGACGACGCTCGAATGGACGCTGAGTTCGCCTCCACCCTTCCACCAGTTCGAGACGCTGCCGCGGATCGACGCAAAGGCGGATCACTAAGGACTGAGCGAGTTGGCGTTTGTTGATCACAGCAATGCACAGGTCACCGCAGCGAGTGTGGCGCGCGTAGAAGACTACGTCGCGCTCCTCAAGCCGCGGGTGATGTCGCTTGTCGTGTTCACCGCCATCATCGGCCTGCTGCTCGCCCCTGGCGGCATCAATCCGGTCATCGGCTGCATCGCGATCCTGTGCATCGCGATCGGAGCCGGCGGCTCGGGCGCCCTCAACATGTGGTACGATGCCGACATCGACCGCGTGATGAGCCGCACCGCGAACCGCCCCATCCCCGCCGGACGGGTCAGCAAGGAAGAGGCGCTGACGCTCGGGCTCGTCTGCTCCGGCTTCGCCGTGATGACGCTGGGCCTCGCCACCAATTGGGTGGCCGCCGGGTTGCTAGCCTTCACCATTTTCTTTTATGCGGTCATCTACACGATCTGGCTCAAGCGCTCGACGCCGCAGAACATCGTGATCGGCGGCGCCGCCGGGTCGTTCCCGCCGATGATCGGTTGGGCCGCCGTAACCGGCGACATCTCGCTCCCCTCGGTCGTGCTGTTCCTCATCATCTTCCTGTGGACCCCGCCCCACTTCTGGGCGCTGGCGCTCTACAAGCAGTCCGACTATGGCGCGGCCGGCATCCCCATGCTGCCCAACGTCGCCGGCGAGCGCGCCACCAAGGTGCAGATCGCCATCTATTCGGTGCTGCTGGTCGGCTCGACCCTGCTGCCGCTCGCCATCGGCATGTCGGGATGGATTTATGGTGCCGTGGCGGCCGTCGCCGGGGTGTCGCTCATCGTATGCGCCGCGCGCCTGTTGCGCAGCCGCGAACCCGTCGCCATGAAGAAGATCGCGCGTTCGCTCTTCGTCTATTCGTCGAGCTACCTGTTCGTCATTTTCTTCGCCCTGATGACCGATCGCATGGCGCAGTTGATCGGATGGCTGTGATGTCCGACATCGTTCCCTCCGAAGAAGAGGCGAAGCGCCGCCGCCGCCGCAACTCGATCGCGCTCGCTCTGGTGCTCGCCGGGCTCGTGCTCATCTTCTACGTGCTGACCATCGTCAAGATTGGTCCGGCCGTCTTCGATCGAGGGATTTGAGTTGGCTACCGACGCGTTTCATCCGCCCGCCGAACGTCGCAACCGCAATGTCGCGGTGATCCTGTTCCTCGTCGCGGCCGGCATGGTCGGCGCCGCCTATGCCGCCGTGCCGCTCTACCAGCTCTTCTGCCAGGTCACCGGCTATGGCGGCACCACCCGCGTCGCGACAGACAATCCAAAGGGCGTCATCGCGCGGCAGATGACCACACGCTTCGACTCCAACATCGACAGCAGCCTCGCCTGGGAAGTCACTCCGGCTCATCCGGTGACGGCCGAGATCGGCAGCGTCGAGACCATCGAGTACACCGCCCATAATCTCAGCGACGAGACGCTGACCGGCACCGCCGTGTTCAACGTCACGCCGCAGCGCGTGGGCAGCTACTTCAACAAGATGGAGTGCTTCTGCTTCACCGAGCAGACGCTTAAGCCCGGCGAGACCGTGCAGATGCCGGTGACATTCTTCATCGACCCCGATATCGACAAGGATCCCGAGCTCGGGACGATCCACGAGATCACCCTGTCTTACACCTTCTACGCTTCGGAAAAATAAGGGAAGCTGACTATGGCTGCCGCTGCTCACGCAAAGCCCAACCACGACTACCACCTCGTCAATCCGAGCCCGTGGCCGGTCGTCGGTTCGGTTTCGGCCTTCGTTCTGGCGGTCGGCGCCATCATCTACTTCAAGGCCCGCAAGGGCGAAAGCATGGTGCTGGCGCATATCGATTTCGCCGGCGCCGGCCCTTGGATCATGCTGCTCGGCTTCGCCGGCGTGTTCTACACCATGTATGCGTGGTGGTCGGACGTGGTGCACGAGTCCGTCTCGGGCGACCACACCCCGGTGGTCAAGATGCACCACCGCTACGGCATGATCCTGTTCATCACCTCCGAAGTCATGTTCTTCGTGGCGTGGTTCTGGGCCTATTTTGACCAGTTTTTCCGCCATGACGATGTCGAGCAATATGCGCGCGTCGAGGCGATGGGCGGCTGGCCGCCGAACGGTGTCGAGCTCTTCGACCCCTTCCACCTGCCGCTGTTCAACACGCTGATCCTGCTGACGTCAGGCACGACGGTCACCTGGGCGCACCATGCGCTCATCCACAACGACCGCAATGGGCTCAAGGTCGGCCTGTGGCTGACCGTCGCGCTGGGGGCGCTCTTTACCGTCGTTCAGGCGATCGAATATTCGCGCGCCGGCTTTGCCTATGACGGCAACATCTATGGCGCCACCTTCTTCATGGCCACCGGCTTCCACGGCTTCCACGTTCTCGTGGGCACGATCTTCCTGATCGTCTGTCTCGTGCGCGCCTATGTGGGCAATCTCACCGTCAAGCATCATCTCGGCTTCGAATTCGCCGCCTGGTACTGGCACTTCGTCGACGTGGTCTGGCTGTTCCTGTTCGCCTCCATCTATGTGTGGGGCAGCTGGGGCGTTCCCATCACCCACGGCTGATCCGGGAGCGGCAAGATTTTGAGGAGGGCGCGGCACCGGCTGCGCCCTCTTGTTTTTGCGAAGGAGGCCGCCGTGACCGATCAGCACATCGGTGCCGAAACTCGCCTGCGCGCGCTACCGCCGCGGCAGCCCGCCACGCTATAAGTGAGCCAATGAGCGATAGCCTCGTCCCGCCATTCTCCGCCGGCCTCCGCTGCGTCTGCCCGCGCTGCGGCGAAGGAGACTTGTTTTCCGGCTTCCTCGAGGTCAGTCCCGTCTGCCGGAGTTGCGGTCTCGACCTCGGCTTCGCCGACAGCGGCGACGGCCCCGCCGTGTTCGTCATCTTCGCCGTTGCGCCGATCGTCATCATCCTCGCTTTCGTCGCCGACGCGCTGTTCCATCCCGCGCCCTGGATGCACCTGGTGTTGTGGATCCCCACCATCATCGTCCTCTCGCTGCTCTTCCTGCGGCCATTCAAGGCGACGATGATCGCGCTGCAATATCAGCGCCAGGCAGGTGCCGGGTGACCGCCCGCCGGCTCGGCTTCGGCTTCTGGAGCTTCATCGTCTTCATGCTGGCGCTGACCGGGCTGTTCGCCTGGCTCGGCATGTGGCAGCTCGAGCGGCTCGCCGAAAAGGAGGCGCTGATCGCCGAGGTCGACCGTCAGCTCACCCAGCCGCCCTACGATCTGCCGCCGGCCGGGCAATGGGGCGACATCGATCTCGAGACCTACGCCTACCATCCCCTGACCGTGACCGGCACCTTCCGCAACGACGATGCGGTGTTGGTCTTCACCAGTCTCTCCGAGCCGAAGGGTCGGTATGGCGGCCCCGGCTATTGGCTGATCACGCCCCTGGATGCGGCTGGCGGCGGCACCGTTTTCGTCAACCGTGGCTTTATCCCCCAATCCTCGGCGGGCGCCATACTGGCCGCCGCTGGACCCGCCGGCGAGCAGACCATCACGGGCATCGCGCGGGAGCCTGAAGCAGCCGGTGCGTTTACGCCGGGACCCGACAAGGCCAACCGCATCGAGTGGGTCCGCGATCCTGCGCGCCTCGCGGCCCTGGCCGGAATCGAGGAGCCCGTCTTCGGCCTCACCGTCGATGCTCCCGCGGGCGCGCCCGGCGCGCTGCCCCAGGGCGGCGAGACCGTCATCGAGTTCCCCAACAATCACTTCGGCTACGCTCTGACCTGGTTCGGCTTCGCGCTCCTCACCCCGGCGCTGCTTGCCTTCTGGGTGTTTCGCCAGCTCAGGCCCGAAACGGCCTGAAATCCTTGCCCCAGCGGGCCCCTTTCACTAGGTTGCGCCAACTTTTCACTGAGGCAGCTGTCTGATGCAATTCGTCTCGACCCGCGGCGAAGCGCCCATCCTCGGCTTCTCGGACGCGGTGCTCTCCGGCCTCGCCAGCGATGGCGGGCTCTATCTGCCTGAGCACTGGCCGCAGATTTCCGCCGCGGAAATCGCCGGGTTCGCCGGCAAGTCCTATGCCGAGGTGGCCTTCGCCATCATCTCGCGCTTTGTCGATGGTGAGATTTCCGACGGCACCCTCAGGGGGATCATCGATGCGTCCTACGCGACCTTCCGGCACCCGTCCGTAACGCCCCTGGTGGAGATCGCGCCCAATCAGTTCGTGCTCGAACTGTTCCACGGCCCCACGCTCGCCTTCAAGGATGTGGCCATGCAGTTCCTCGCGCGCGTGATGGATCACATCCTCGCCGAGCGCGGCGCCCGGGCCACGATCGTGGGGGCCACCTCGGGCGACACCGGCTCGGCCGCCATCGAGGCGTTCCGCGGCCGCGACAGCACCGACATCTTCATCCTGCATCCCCTGAACCGGACGTCCGAGGTCCAGCGCCGGCAGATGACGACGGTGCTCGACGCCAACGTCCACAACATCGCGCTCAGGGGCACCTTCGACGACTGTCAGAACATCGTGAAGGGCCTGTTCAGGACACCTGACTTCCGCGCTGAGGCAAAGCTGAGCGGCGTCAATTCCATCAATTGGGGCCGCATCGTCGCGCAGATCGTCTATTACTTCACGGCCGCAGTTTCGCTCGGCGCGCCACACCGGCCAGTGAATTTCGTCGTCCCCACCGGCAATTTCGGCGACATCTTCGCCGGCTACGCCGCCCGCCGCATGGGCCTTCCCATCGCCAACCTCGTGATCGCCACCAACTCAAACGACATTCTCGCCCGCACGCTCGAGACGGGGACCTACGAAACCGGCTCCGTCGTGCCGACCATCAGCCCCTCCATGGACATCCAGGTCTCGTCCAATTTCGAGCGCCTGCTGTTCGAGGCACTCGACCGGGACGCCCCGGCCCTGAAGCGGCTGATGAACGGCCTCGCGCAATCGGGCAGCTTCACCATCCCGCCCCCGGCCATCGCCGCCATTCGCGAAACCTTTGCCGCCGGCCGTGCCAGCGAGGCGGAGACCTCCGCCACGATCGCCAGCGTGCAGTCTGAATCCGGTTACCTGCTCGACCCCCACACGGCGGTCGGCGTCGCCGTCGCCCGCGAGCACGAGCTCGGGGCCGCGCCTGTGGTCAGTCTCGCCACCGCTCATCCCGCCAAATTTCCCGCTGCGGTCAAAGCGGCGACGGGTGTTGAACCCGGCCTGCCGGCATGGTTGTCTGATCTTTATGAACGGCAGGAGCGCTTCGACGTGCTTGCCAACGACCAGGGCGCCGTCGAAGCTTTCATTCGTGCGCGCTCCCGGGCGGGAAGGGAGTTAGTCTAGTTTGAGCGTACGAAGCACCACTCTCGACAATGGCATGACCGTCATCACCGACGACATGCCGCATCTCGAAAGCGCCTCGCTTGGAATTTGGGTCAAGGCCGGCTCGCGCAGCGAAACCCTGGCCGAGCATGGCATCAGCCACGTCCTCGAACACATGGCGTTCAAGGGCACCACCACCCGCAGCGCCCTTGAGATCGCCGAGACCATCGAGAATGTCGGCGGCGACCTCAACGCCGCGACCTCGGTCGAGCACACCGGCTATTTCGCCCGCGTGCTGAAGGAGGACGTGCCGCTCGCCGGCGACATCCTCTCCGACATCCTCCAGAACTCGGTGTTCGACCAGTCCGAGCTCGACCGTGAGCAGCAGGTGATCGTCCAGGAAATCGGCGCCGCGCGCGACAACCCGGACGATCATGTCTTCGACTTGTTCCAGGAAGCCGCCTATCCAGATCAGCCGATCGGCCGAAACATTCTCGGTACCGTGGATTCGGTGAAGCGGTTCTCGCCCGACACCATCCGCGACTACATGGAGCGCAATTATGTGGGCGACCAGATGGTCGTCTGCGCCGCCGGCAATGTCGATCACGAGGCGCTCGTCGACATCGCCGCCAGCCGCTTCCACGATCTGCGCCCCAGCGGCGCGCCCGAACCCGAAGTGGCGAAATATGTGGGCGGCGAGAATCGCATTCTGTCCGACCACGAGCAGGCCCATATCGTACTCGGCTTCGAAGGCCGCGCCTACAATTCCGACGGGTTCTATGCCGCGCAGATTCTGGCTTCGATCCTCGGCGGCGGCATGTCCTCGCGCCTCTTCCAGGAGGTGCGCGAGAAGCGCGGCCTCTGCTATTCGGTCTATTCGTTCCACTGGGCTTTCGCCGACAGCGGCGTTTTCGGCGTCGCCGCCTCGACCGGCGAGGAGGAAGTCACCGACCTCATCCCTGTCGTCGTCGACGAGTTGCTCAAGGCCACCGAAACCATCACCGACGAGGAAGTCCTGCGTGTGCGCAACCAGATCCGCGCAGGCCTGCTGATGTCGCTCGAGAGCCCGTCCTCGCGTGCCGGCCAGCTCGCCCGCCAGCAGATTCTGTGGGGTCGCCCGATCCCGCTGCAGGAGACCGTGGACCGCATCAATCGCATCGACGCCGACCGCGTAAAGCTGATTGCGCGGCAGGTTCTCGACCGGGGCGCCTTTTCGCTCGCCGGCATCGGTCCGGTGGCGCGGCTCCCCGACTACGACGCCATCGCGTCGCGCCTCAGACACTGATGGTCATGCTCGGCTGGTTCGCTCCCGATCCGACCCCGGTTCTGGAGGGA
>CAZASR010000146.1:0-7661 GCA_964487765.1 uncultured Devosia sp.
TTTCTCGCCGGACTACCGGCTGGACCAATGGTCCCGCCTCGCCCGCTCTTTCCCCAGGGGGAAGGAGCACCTCCAGAACCGGGAGCCCCCAGGGCGGCCCGGCAGGTTCGCTCGCCCCCGAAACGGGCCCCATCTTGCCGTTAGGTAACGCAGTTGACGCATACGGAAAGCCCTGCTCTAGTTTCGCCCGAGAGAGCGAACAGGCTCCGGAGGAGGAGGGAATAGTGATGGATAGTGCTGCCGCGACACACCCGCGACCTTGGATCGACAACTATCCCGAGGGCATCTCCTGGGATGTCACGGTCAACCTCACACCGGTCCATGAGCAGGTCATGGCCGCTTGCAAGCGCAATCCGGGCGCCGTCGCGCTCGACTTCCTCGGCCACACCACGACGTTCGGCGACCTCGGCAAGGCCATCACCGCCTTCGCGGGGGCGCTGCAGACGCAATACGGGGTCAGGAAGGGCACCCGCGTGGCGCTGCTCCTGCCCAATACGCCGTTCTATGCCGTCGCCTATTATGGCGTGCTGATGGCCGGTGGCACCGTGGTCAATTGCAACCCGCTCTATACCGTCCACGAGCTGAGCCACATCACCGCGAACGCCGGCGCCGACGTGCTCGTCACGCTCGATCTCAAATTGGTCTTCGAGAAGGCCGAGGCGCTGGTCAAAGCGGGCAACGTCAACAAGCTCATCGTCTGCCATTTTCCTACGGCGCTGCCGACGCTCAAGCGCATCCTCTACTCCATTGCCAAGCGCAAGGACCTCGCCAATATCGGCGCCTCGCCCGCTGCCGGCGTCTGCACCTGGTATGCCGATCTCCTCGCGCGCAACGACCGCCCGACCGCCGTTGCCATCGATCCGCTGACCGACGTTGCGGTGCAGCAATATACCGGTGGCACGACGGGCCTGCCCAAAGGCGCGATGCTGAGCCACGGCAACATCGCCGCCAATATGAGCCAGATCGACGCCTGGGGCCTGGGGCTGTTCTATCCGCCCAGCAAGGTCGTGGCGGTCCTTCCTTTCTTCCACATCTTCGCGATGACAGTCTGCCTCAACGTGCCGCTGTGCAACGGAACGCAGGTCGTCATGATGCCGCGCTTCGAGCTCAAGGGTTTCCTCGACCTGCTGCGCCGCACCCGTCCCAACGTGCTGCCCGCCGTCCCCACCCTGATTCAGGCCCTCGCCAAGCTTCGCGACGCCGACCGCGAAGCGCTCGACTGCCTCGACGTCGTCATCTCCGGCGGCGCGCCGCTGCCGGGCGAGGCGCGCGCCAATTTCGGCAAGGTGTCCAAGGCCATCCTCGCCGAGGGCTATGGTCTTACCGAAGCCTCGCCGGTTGTCTGCTGCGCTGCCCTGCGCGTTCCCTCCAAGCCGTTGTCGATCGGCATGCCCGTCCCCGCGACCGACGTGCGTTTCGTCGATATCGAGAGCAACGAAATTGCCGAGATCGGCGAGCGCGGCGAGCTGCAGGTCAAGGGGCCGCAGGTGATGCTGGGCTATTACGACAATCCCGAGGCGACAAGCGAAGCCTTCATGGATGGGTGGCTCCGCACGGGCGATGTCGGCTATGTCGACGAAGACGGCTACGTGTTCCTGGTCGACCGCATCAAGGACCTCATCATCTCGTCGGGATTCAACATCTATCCGCGCACCATCGAGGAAGCGCTGCTCGCCAACCCGGCCGTCGACGAAGCCAATTGCATCGGTGTGCCGGACGAGCGGCGCGGCGAGGCGGCGGTGGCGTTCGTCAAGCTGAGGGAGGGCGCGTCGATCAGCGAGGCGGAGCTCAAGGCGTTCATCGGCACGCGCCTCAACAAGCTTGAAATGCCCCGCGAAATCATCTTCAAGGACCAGCTCCCCAAGACGCTCATCGGCAAGCTCTCCAAGAAGGAACTGCGCGACGAGTACAAGGCGATGAAGGAAACCAAGAGTGAACCGGCCTGAAAGCGAGAACCGCGATCTGTTCGCGATCGCCGACCTCGCCCGCGAGTTCGGCATCTCGACGCGCGCCATCCGCTTTTACGAGACCAAGGGGCTGCTGACCCCCGAGAGGGTGGGCTCGACCCGCGTCTTCCGCCGCCGCGATCGCGCCCGCTTGATCCTGATCCTGCGCGGCAAGCGACTCGGCTTCTCGCTGCGCGACATTTCCGAATATCTCAGTCTTTACGAAGCCGACCGCACCCAGCGCGCCCAGGTGAACCTACTGGTCGATATGGTCGATCGGCGAGTCGCGATGCTCGAGCAGCAATTGGCGGACCTGCAGACCACCATTGCCGAACTGCGGGAAATCAGGAAGCTCGCAACCGAGCGGCTGGCGCAAGCGAGTTAGAATGATGATCCAGCCACTCCTCGAAGACCTGGGGTGGCATGGCTTCGCCGAAGAGGTAGCCCTGCAGCACGTCGCAGCCCAGCGCCTCGAGAAACCGGCGCTGCGCAACTGTCTCGACGCCTTCGGCGACCACCCGCAGCTTAAGCGTCTCTCCGATCCGAATCACGGCGGTCACCATCGCCTGCACCGTCTCGTTCTCCTCGAGATCGGCCATGAAACTGCGGTCGATCTTGAGCTCGGAGACCGGCAGCCTGGCCAGGTTGCTGAGCGAGGAATAGCCTGTGCCGAAATCGTCCATCGAGATCGTGACGCCCATTTCGCGCAGCCGCCGGGCATTGTCGAGCGCCGTCGGATAGGCCTGCATCATCAGGCTTTCGGTGACTTCGACGGTCAGCCGGGAAGCGTCGAGTCCATGCCTCGCCAGCGCTCGCGCGGCGATGAGGGGAAAGTCAGGGTTGCGGAACTGAATGGCCGAAATGTTCACGGCGATATTGGGCACGTCGTAGCCGGCATCGTCCCAGCGCTTGAGCTGAGCGCATCCTTCCTCGATCGAGGCCTGGCCGATGGTTTCGATGAGACCGAAATCTTCGGCCAGCGGAATGAAGCGCGCAGGCGGCACCGCCCCGAGTGCCGGGTGGGTCCAGCGGGCCAGCGCTTCGACGCCGGCGACCGCGCCGGTCTGGGCATCGATCTGCGGCTGGTAGGCGAGATGGACCTGCCCGTCGGCGACGGCGTCGCGCAGCAGGGCGCCGAGCAGGAGGCGGTCCTGGGCCATGCGGTTCATCTCGCTGGTAAAGAAGCGAAAGGTGCTGCGCCCCTCGCTCTTGGCCCGGTACATGGCGGTATCGGCATTGCGCAGCAGGGTGGCGCTGTCGGTGCCGTCCTGGGGGCACAGGCTGATGCCGATGCTGGCCGATGCCGGCAGGGTGACTCCCTCGACACGCACCGGCTGGGCGAGGCGCCCCAGCAAGGCTTCCGCGGTTCGCCGGGCGCGGGGCGCGTCGGCCCCGTCCAGCACGACAACGAACTCGTCGCCACCGTGGCGGCAGACGATGTCGATGTCCCACACTTCCGCGACGATCCGGTTGGCGATTTCCTTGAGCAGGCTGTCGCCGACCGAGTGGCCAAGGGTATCGTTGACGTCCTTGAAGTGGTCGATGTCGATGAAAAGCAGCGCGGCCGGCCCCGGCGAGCGCGCGTTGTCGAACATCGCCTCCATCTGCTCGCGCAGCTTGGCGCGGTTGGGCAGGCCTGTGAGCGCGTCGTAATAGGCGAGGCGGCCGATGCGCGCCGCGGCTTCGTCGCGCTCGAGCGCGACGACGCACAGATGAACGCAGGCGCGCACGATATGCTCGTGCCAGACGCTGGGGCCGCGCTTCTGCCGGGAGTAAAACGCGAAGGTGCCGCCGACGCGACCGTCACGCAGGGTGATCGGCGTGGACCAGCACGCGAGCAGGCCCAGAGGGAGCGGCAGCCCCTTGTAGTCTTCCCACAGCGGATCGGTCTCGATGTCCTCGACCACCACGGCTTCGTTGCGCCACGCGGCGGTGCCGCACGAGCCGTGCTTGGGTCCGATCTTGAGTCCATCGATGGCGGCGCCGAATTCTGGCGGCAGCGAAGGCGCGCCCAGCGGTCGGAGCTGCTGTTCTTCGTCCACGGCGAGGATGGAGCACACGACGTCGGGCGCGATGAGTTCGACGCGGCGGCAGATGAGTTCCATGACCTCCCGGATGGGCCGATCCTGCGCGATTGCGGCGAGGACGTCGCGTTGCATGCGCTGCATCTGTTTGCCGTCATTGATGTCGGAAAAGACCAGCAGGTAATGCGCGAGTTCACCCGCTTTGTCATAAAGCGGCTTGACGACGGTCGACATCCAGAAGACTTCGCCACTCTTGCCGACGACCGGCACTTCGTCGTCGAAAGTGCGACCCTGTCCCACCTCGGCGTGGATACGTTCAAGGATGCCCGCATCGAAGCCCTCGGCCGCGAGCAGCTGGGAGGCCTTGAGGCCCCCGACGTCGGCGCGGGGGTAGCCGAACATCGCGTGGAAGGCGCGGTTGGAATACACCACACGGCCCGACGCTTCGGCGACGAGCACGGCATGATCGATCTGGTCGGCGGCAAGAGCGACATAGTCCTGCGCCGGTCGCTCCAATGTCCCCGGGTCGTCCATCCTGGACAGCCTTCCCTAGTGCCCCTCGACGCCGGTGTCGCGCGTCGCCTGTCATCGGAGGCCAAGACTATGAAGATTCCGCCACCGGACCAGTGGCAAAGATCGCTCGAGTCCCAAGTGTCGGTCGCGGTGGTTATGGGAATCTTTCCGCCATTCGAACAATGGAGGTTAGCGGCCGCGCTTGACATTCGTTGTCATCGGATCGGGCCTGGTGGGCCGCTTCCAGCCCTTGGGCGGCGCGCTGACCGGAACGTGGGTTCCCAGTCCCATCTGTCCCGGTGGGGGCCTGCGCACGCTGGGCTGCTTGAGCTCCTCGATCTCGTTGCGCAATTGCGCTGCACGTTCGAAATCCTCGCGCTCTGCCGCTTCGTGCATGCGCCTCGTCAGATCGGCAAGCTTGCGCTCGATCGATTGCGACGACATCAGGTGGCCTCCAGAAAGATTTGCATGTCGTCGAGCGTCGCCGCTTCCGCCGCCGGCTTGTCCCAACGAATCCGGTTGATACGAGGAAAACGCAGGGCGACGCCGGATTTGTGGCGCGTCGATGCCTGCGCCGAGTCGAAGGCCACCTCGAACACCAGATCCTTGCGCACTTCGCGCACCGGCCCGAAAGCGGCGACGGTATTGTTGCGCACCCATCGGTCGAGCTGCTTCAATTCCTCGTCGGTGAAGCCGAAATAGGCCTTGCCGATGGGCACGATCTCGTTGCCCTTCCACACGCCGAATGTGTAATCCGAATAGAACGAGCTTCGCTTGCCGTGCCCGCGCTGGGCATACATCAGGATAGCATCAACGACGTTCGGGTCGCGCTTCCATTTGAACCACAGCCCCTTGGGCCGACCGGGCACATAGGGCGAGGTCTTGAGCTTGAGCATGACGCCCTCATGGCCATGCTCGGCGGCGCCGCGACGGCGCATTTCGGCAAGATCCGGCCAGCCCGTGAAGGAGAGAACTTCCGAGAGGTCGAGTCGCGTCTGCGGGTTGCGCGCGAACCAGGCTTCGAGCCGCGCGCGACGTTCGCGCCATGAAAGGGTACGGATGTCCTCGGCACCGTCGAAGAGCATGTCGTAGATGCGCACGAAAGCCGGGAACTGCTCCATCAGCTTGGGTATCGCGACCTTGCGGTTGAGCCGCTGCTGCAGGGCATTGAAGAGGTCCGGCTCGAAGTGGTGGCCGACGAGGAGCTCGCCATCGAGCACGGCTTCGCCGAAGACGTTGTCGACGAGATCGGGAAAGGCGCCGGCGATGTCGTCGCCGGTGCGTGAGAACAGCGAGACCTTGCCCTTGCCCAGAATGAGCTGGACACGGATGCCGTCCCACTTCCATTCGGCGGCGAAGTCCCTGGGGTCCAGCACTGCGAGGTCTTTCTCCTCGTCGATGGGATTGGACAGCATCAGCGGGTGGAAGCGCGAGGCGTGATCGATGTCGGGCCGCGCCGCCTTGCCGTCGAGCCAGGCGAAGAGCTCGATGTACGGCATCGTCATGCCGTGCCAGATCTCCTCGAGCTCCTGGACGTCCTTGCCGCTCATATTGGCGAGCGCGGTCTTGGCGAGGCGCGCAGAAAGGCCGATGCGCAGCGCACCGGTCGCGAGCTTGACCAGCGCCCAGCGTTCATTGATCGCGGCGCGGGTGAGGAGCGAGGCGATCAGCCCGGGCAATTCCGACTTGCTGGTGGTATTGAACAGCTCGATCAGCTCGCTCAGCGAGGGGAGATCGTCCTGCACGCCGTGATGCGGCCAGATCAGCGCAATGGCTTCGCCCAGATCGCCGACATAGTCGTAGCTCATGCCGAACAGCACCGGATCGACCTCGCGCGCCACCACGTCGCGCAGCACGGCGGGCTTGACGTTCTTGAAGGTGAGGGCGCCGGTGAGGATCGCGAGGGCATAGCCGCGATCGGGATCGGGGGTCGTCGCGAAATACTGCGTCAGCGCTTCGATCTTCCGGTTGCGCGACGGCGTCAGGGCGAGCAGTTCGAGCAGCTGGGCGAACGTCTTCACGTTTCGTCCTCCGGGCCACCCTCGTAAGCCTTGATATTGAGCGGTTCGGCGGCGAGGCCCTGCTGCTGGCTCCAGTAAACCAGCGCGTCCTCGCGCCCATGCGTCACCCACACCGTATGCGCGCCGGTTTCGGTGATGGTCTCGCGCAACTCGTTCCAGTCGGCGTGATCGGAAATGACCAGCGGCAGCTCCACGCCCGACTGGCGGGCCCGCTGCTTGACGCTCATCCAGCCCGAGGCCACCGCGAGCACCGGATCGGGCAGACGGCGCGACCAGCGGTCCTTGATGGCGGAGGGCGGCGCGATGACGATCTGCCCGGCAAGCTCCGCCTTGGGGACATCGAGCGAATGACGGAGATCACCAAGCGGAATGCCGCGCTCGATATAGAGCTCGCACAGGCGGATCATGGCGCCGTGGAGGTAGATAGGCGCGTCGTAGCCTGCATCGCGAAGGAGTGCGATGACGCGCTGCGCCTTGCCCAGCGCATAGCAGCCGATGACATGGGCGCGCTCGGGAAAGCTGGCGACAGAACGGAGGAGGCGCGCAATTTCGTCGGCCGGCCGGGGGTGCTGGAACACCGGCAGGCCGAAGGTCGCCTCGGTCACGAGGAGATCGCAGTCGACGAGTTCGAACTCTTGCGCCGTGCGGTCGGGCAGCCGCTTGTAGTCGCCCGTGACGACGATGCGCTGACCGCCCTGCTCGAGCCGCAACTGGGCCGAGCCGAGGATATGCCCGGCCGGATGCAGCGAGACCGTGACGCCATCGATGGCGCGGCGTTCGCCGAAGGGCAGGTGTTCCCAGCGTCCGGCGGCGTCCTCGCCATAGCGGGTCTTCATGATGGCGATGGTATCGGGCGTCGCCAGCACCGCGCCATGGCCCGGCCGCGCATGGTCGGCGTGCCCATGCGTGATGATGGCCCGGGCCACGGGCTGCGGCGGGTCCACATAGACGTCGATCGGGGCGATGCGGAGGTTGCGGTCGAGGAAGGGCTTGGCCATGGCCGATGTTAACGCGGGTTGAGGTGAGGCGGTTCGGAATTTCGGGCGAGCGGAAGCGCTGGCGGGGCTCGACCCGCCGCTCAGGGGAGGTGCTCCTTCCCCCTTGGGGAAAGAGCGGGCGAGGCGGGACCATTGGTCCAGCCGGTAGTCCGGCGAGAA
>CAZASR010000147.1:0-7482 GCA_964487765.1 uncultured Devosia sp.
GGGCGCAGGCCTCTAAAGGGCCTCGTGGGTTCGAATCCCATCCTCTCCGCCAGTTCCCCGGCCCTGCTTGATCATCCCGCCCGCTTCGCGACGACGCTTGGCAGGGGGGCGAAGTCGTGCTGGTCGATGTCGCTCAGCGCGTGCTGCATCAGACCGTTGAAGATGGGTTCGCTCTCGTCGTCGAGCGTGCGAATCTGCGGTCCGCCCTTCACGCGGGCCACGAGCGAGCCGCTGAGGGCCGCTGTAACCTCTTCTGCCATCAACGGAAACGCCTGTGCGCCAGGCCCGGCTATGACCACGCAATCGGGATCGAACACCGCGAGCAGCCGCCCGAGGCCGTAGCCGATCGCTCGGCCCGCGAGGCGGAAGGCCTGCACCGCCGTCCGGTCGCCGCGGTTGGCGCGCTGGACGAGCTGGGCATATTCGGCGCTCGGCACGGCCGGGGCAGGGGGCGTGGATTCGGGAACCGAATAGGCGTTTCGCAGCACGCCATAGTCGGCCGCATAGGCCTCGATGCAGCCCTGCATGCCGCACCGGCAGAGCGCGCCGCCCGGCACATGGTTCATGTGCCCGAACTCGGTCGCCCCTTCCGCGCCGCGCCCGAAAATCTGCCCCCGCACCGTCATCCCCATCGCCACCGTAGAGCCGATGAAGATCGTCGCAACGCTCTGATCCCTAAGCGAAACATCGAGCCAGCGCGTGCCTTCGGCCAGCAAGCGTCCGCGCTTGCACAGCAGCACGGGGACGCCGAACGCGGCAGCAAGGGGGCCGGCGAGGTCGCGTTGCGCGAGGTGGGCCACCGGCGACCAGCCCAGCCCGGTACCCGAGCGGTCGAGTACGCCCTGGACCGAGATCGCGATGCGGCGGACCGTGGGACTTTCCTCGGGATTGCGCGCCTGCAGCATCCGGATCCCGTCGGCTAGGTAGATGACAGGATCGACCGTCGCGAAGAGCTTTGGATCGAGCGCCGCTTCGACGCGATCGACAAGCGTGCCGCCATAGTCGACCAATGAGTAACGGATGCGTCCGACTTCCAATTCGAGCAGGCAGGCGTGCGCCGCATGCCGATTGAAGCCCACGAGCACGGGGGGGCGCCCGCGCACGCGCGCGTCCTTGCCTGGCGGCAAATCGACGATCAGGTTCTGCGCCAGCATGTCCTGCGTGATCGCGGTCAGGCTGGCTGGGCTGAGACCGGTCGATTCGGCGATCGACGTACGTGCGGCAGGGCCATCGTTGCGCAGCGCAGCAAGTACCAGGCGGCGGTTCTGGCGCCGCACGAAATCGCTATCTCCGATGAGTTTCAAGCGCCTGGCCTTTCGTGACAAGGCATCTTAGCGGCATTCCTTTCCCAGTCGATTAATTTCGAGGATCAAAAATAACATTGACGCGAATGCGGCTGACTGTCAGATACGCATCCGCGGCGCCGGAGCTGGCGTCGAGGGAGCGGCGCGCGTCAGGCGCCGACACAATGGGCGGGGAAACCTGCTCTCGGGAGGATTACCATGAAGAAACTAGCAGCAGTTCTGCTGTGCTCGACCGTTTTCGCCGGCGCCGCGAGCACCGTCTTGGCCGAAGGCCTCACCATCGGCGTGTCCTGGAACAACTTCCAGGAAGAGCGCTGGGGCAAGTGGGACGAGCCCGCGATGAAGGCCGTCATCGAGGCCAATGGCGACACCTACATTTCGGCGGACGCCCAGTCCTCGGCGAGCAAGCAGCTCACCGACATCGAGAGCTTGATCTCGCAGGGTGCCGACGCGCTCATCATCCTCGCCCAGGATCAGGAGGCTATCCTGCCGGCGGTTGAAGCCGCCACGGCGGAAGGCATTCCGGTGGTCGCCTATGACCGCCTCTTTGAATCGCCGGACGCGTTCTACCTGACCTTCGACAACAAGGAGGTCGGCCGGATGCAGGCCCGGGGCGTCTTCGCCGTGCAGCCCACCGGCAACTACGTCTTCATCAAGGGCAACAGCGCCGACCCGAATGCGGACTTCCTGTTCGAGGGCCAGATGGAAGTGCTCCAGGAGGCCATCGACAAGGGCGACATCGTCAATGTCGGCGAAGCCTACACCGACAACTGGGACCCCGCCGTCGCACAGCGGAACATGGAGCAGTTCCTGACCGCCAACAACAACGAGGTCGACGCTGTCGTCGCCTCGAACGACGGCACGGCCGGTGGCGCCATCGCGGCCCTCAGCGCCCAGGGCCTCGCAGGCTCGGTGCCGGTCTCGGGCCAGGACGGCGACCAGGCCGCACTGAACCGCATCGCGCTCGGCACCCAGACCGTGTCGGTGTGGAAGGATGCGCGTGCGCTCGGCAGCAAGGCCGTCGAAATCGCTACCGCCCTTGCCAACGGCACCGCGGCGGACGCGATCGAGGGGTCGGTCAAGTTCTCCGGCGGCGCCAAGGGCGTTGAGATGAATTCGGTCTTCCTCGCGCCGGTCCCGGTCACAAGGGACAATCTGGACGTCGTTCTCGACGCCGGCTGGATCACCAAGGAGGTGCTCTGCCAGGGTGTTGCTGCCGGCACCGTAGCGGTCTGCGATTGATATCATCGCCAGTCTGTGGTGCCGCGGTCCGCCGCGGCACCATGGTCGAAAAGGCGCACGCCCGCACCGTCACGGGTGTAACGTGCGCCAAAGCCCGTGGCGGGGAGGGAATCTGACATGGCCGAGCAATCAGCGACCTCGAGCGGCCGGAGCCTGTCCGCCGCCTCCGGCAACGCGATCCAGCGCTTCGTCGCCGCCAGCGAAATCGACACGCGCATGCTGGGCATGATCGGCGCTCTGGCGCTGATCTGGATCGTCTTCAATGTCATCTCCGGCGGACTTTTCCTGACGCCGCGCAATTTGTGGAACCTGTCGGTGCAGACCGCCTCGGTGGCGGTGATGGCGACGGGAATGGTGCTCGTCATCGTCACCCGCAACATCGACCTGTCGGTCGGCTCGATGCTGGGCTTCGTCGGCATGGTGATGGGGGTATTGCAGGCGGAAATCCTGCCGCCACTGCTGGGCTTCGGCCATCCGGCCCTGTGGTTCATCGTCCTCCTCGCAGGCATCGTTCTCGGCGCTGCCATCGGATTGCTGCAGGGCGTCATCATCGCCTACCTGCAAGTCCCGGCATTCATCGTGACGCTCGGTGGCTTCCTCGTCTGGCGCGGCGCTGCCTGGTGGGTCACCATGGGCCGCACGGTCGCGCCGATGGACCAGAGCTTCCAGTTGCTGGGCGGTGGCCCGGAAGGCTCGATCGGCTTCTGGCCGAGCTGGCTCGTGGGCGCTCTCGCCTGCGTAGGGATCGTCGCCATGATCTGGTTCGGCCGCCGGCAGCGCCGCCGCTTCGGCTTTCCGCTGCGGCCGATGTGGGCTGAAGGCACGCTCGGCGGCCTGGGCTGTGCCGTGACCCTGATCGCCGTCTGGGTTGCCAATTCCTATCCCTGGCCCATCCGCATCGCCGAGCGCTACGCCGAGGCGAACGGCATTCCGGTGCCCGAAGGCGGACTCATCATCGCCCACGGCATCGCAATCCCCGTTCTCGTCGCCATCGGCGTGGGCGTGGCCATGAGCTTCATCGCCAATCGAGTGCGTTTCGGCCGCTATGTCTTTGCCATGGGCGGCAATCCCGAAGCGGCCGATCTGGCCGGCATCAATACACGTTGGGTGACGGTCAAGATCTTCATGCTGATGGGCGCGCTGGTCGGCATTTCCGCCGCCATTTCGATCGCCCGCCTCAATGCCGCGACCAATGCCCTGGGCACGCTGAGCGAACTCTACGTCATCGCCGCGGCGGTCATCGGCGGCACCTCGCTCGCGGGCGGTATCGGCACGGTCGCCGGCGCGATGCTCGGTGCGCTGGTCATGCAGTCGCTGCAATCAGGCATGGTGCTGATCGGGCTCGACAGCCCGCTCCAATCGATCGTCGTCGGTGTCGTCCTCGTCCTCGCCGTCTGGCTGGACACCCTTTATCGCCGCCGGGCCAGCTAGGAGTTGCGCGAGATGCTGGACAAACAAACCCCTCTCGTCGAAATGGAGGATATCTCGATCTCCTTCGGCGGCATTCACGCGGTGGATCGCGCCTCGATCGATCTCTACCCCGGTGAGGTCGTCGGTCTGCTCGGCCACAACGGCGCGGGAAAGTCGACGCTGATCAAGATTCTTTCGGGGGCTTACCGCCGCGACTCCGGCGTCATCCGGATCAACGGACGCGAGGTGGACATTGCCAACCCGCGCGACGCCAAGGCCTTCGGCATCGAGACGATCTACCAGACGCTCGCCGTCGCCGACAATGTCGATGCCGCCGCAAACCTCTTCCTCGGCCGCGAACTCACGACTCCGATCGGCACGCTCGACGATGCTGCGATGGAGGCCAAGGCTCGCGAGGTCATGGGACGGCTGAACCCCAATTTCCGCCGCTTCAAGGAGCCGGTGAAGGCGCTTTCGGGCGGCCAGCGCCAGTCCGTCGCGATCGCCCGCGCCATCCTGTTCAATGCCCGCATCCTGATCATGGACGAGCCCACTGCGGCGCTGGGCCCGCAGGAGACGGCGCAGGTCGCCGACCTGATCAAGGAGCTGAAGGCGGAGGGGCTCGGCATCTTCCTGATCAGCCACGATATTCACGACGTGTTCGATCTCGCCGACCGCGTGGTGGTGATGAAGAATGGCCAGGTCGTGGGCACCGCCCGCACCGATGACGTCACCAAGGACGAGGTGCTCGCCATGATCATCATGGGCAAGGTCCCGCCCGGTGCCACTCCGGGCCTGGGAGCCGCCTGATCGGGGGCGATTGTCTTTTGTCGGACCTGTTACCCTCCCGTTTATCATTTCGGTGAGTTTCACGGGCACCGGAGGGCTGCGCCCCCCAAATAAGCCGCGAGTTAAGGTTCGGATGCGAGCCTTTCAGGATGGGACCCGTGCAGGCCGAACAAGGCGACACCAACGTCTTCCGCTTCGACCAGAGTGGAGCGCTGCTGCGCAAGGTGATGGAGAGCGCCGCCGTGGGCATGGCGCTCGTGGGCGTCGACCGCCGCACGATCTGGGTGAACCGGGCCTATGAGGCGATGCTCGGCTTTGCGCCGGGCGAGCGCCTCGGCCGTCCTGCCGACGAAGCCATCTTCGCCGAGGATCGCACCACGGTGATGCTGCGGCTCGACCGGGTCCTGCACGGCGAGCACGAGGAGATGAGCATCGAGTGCCGCATGAACCATGCGGACGGATACCCGGTATGGGCGCTCATCACCGCCTCGCTGCTGCGCAGCGACACGACCGGAAAGCCGGTCTATGTCATCGTCCAGATCATCGACATCGACCGGCAGAAGCAGGCCGAGGCCGCCCTGGCCGACACCGAGAGCCGCTGGAACTACGCGCTCGAATCCGCGGGGCAGGGCGTGTGGGATCACGACATCCGCAAGGACGACATGTTCTACTCGCGCATGTGGCGCAAGATGCGCGGCATCCCCGAGGGCGACTATGTCGATCCGGCGCAGGACAAGTGGCTCGCGCGCGTGCACCCCGACGACGTGCCGGGCATCCTCGCCAATGTGAAGCGGCAGGATGCGGGCGAGGAAGGCTACGACACGCTCGAATATCGTGAGCGCCACCGCGACGGTCACTGGATGTGGATCCTCAGCCGCGGCAAGCCGGTGGAGTGGGACAAGGACGGCAATCCCGTCCGCACGGTAGGTACCGATACCGACATCACGCGGCTCAAGACCGCCGAGGCCCAGCTCGCCGAGGAGAAGGAGCGCTTCCGCGTCACGCTGGAATCGATCGGCGAGGGCGTGATCGCCGCCGATGCAGGGGCGCGCGTGACCTACATGAATCCGGCGGCCGAGACGCTGACCGGCTGGAGCGAGGCCGACGCATTGGGCCGGCCGCTGCAGGAGGTGTTCGTCAGCAAGCTCGACGCGACCGGAGAGTTGGCGCCCGACGTGACCGGCACCTGCCTTGCTTCGGGAGCGATGGTCGAAATCGTCGATGACGTGGTGCTGGTCGCCCGCGACGGAACCGGCCGCGGGGTCAGCGGCACGGCATCGCCCGTGCGCCGGGAGGACGGCCACACCATGGGCGCCGTGCTGGTGTTCAAGGATGCCACCGACCACCAGGAGGAACAGCGCCGGCTCGCGCATTCGGCGAACCATGACGGGCTGACCGGACTGCCCAACCGGGCGGCGTTTTCGCGCGTGCTGTCCGAGGCCTGCCAGCAGGTCGCGACCGGGCCGCGCGTGCACTCGCTCTGCTTCATCGACCTCGACCGGTTCAAGGCTGTCAACGACACGGCAGGACACGCGGCGGGCGACGCGCTGCTGCAGAAAGTGGCGCGGACGATCCGCGCCTGCTGCCGCGCCGAGGACTTCGCCGCGCGCATGGGCGGCGACGAGTTCGTCGTGCTGGTGGCCGATTGCGCGCCGGCCGATGCACGCCGCGTGGCGCAGAAGATCGTCGATGGCATCGGCGCCATCGCGTTCGAGTGGAATGGCGTCTCCTATTCCATCGGGGCTTCGGTCGGCATCGCGCCGGTGCTGCCCGAGGCGGAACGCGACGTGCTCGCCATGGCCGATGCCGCCTGCTACGCCGCCAAGGCGGCGGGCCGCGGCCGCGTCGCCGCCGCAGGCGACTGAGCCGTTCCCGGGGTCAGACTATTGGCGGCTTGCCCCGGCGTCCCCTCCCGCGCTAGCAAGGCGCCCGCGCAAAGGGAGGAGCGGTCATGGGCAGCCTCGACGGCAAGCTGAGCATCATCACGGCGGCGGCACAGGGGATCGGCCGGGCCACGGCCGAGGCCTTCGCGCGGGCGGGCGCACGGGTGATTGCAACCGACATCAACGAGGCCAGGCTCAGGGAGCTCGACGGTGTCCCGGGGATCACGACGCGCGTGCTCGACGTGCTCGACGGCGAGGCGGTGAAGGCCGCGGCGGCCGAGATCGGCCGTGTCGACATTCTCTTCAACTGCGCCGGGGTCGTGCACAACGGCACGGTGCTCGAGATGCGCGAAGCCGACCTCGAATTCGCCTTCAACCTCAACATCTGGGCGCAGGTGCGCATGGTGAAGGCGTTCCTGCCCGCGATGGTCGAGCATGGCGACGGCACCATCATCAACATGTCGACCGTGGCCTCCTCGGTGACCGCGGTGCCCAATCGCGCCGCCTATTCGATCAGCAAGGCCGCCGTGATCGGGCTCACCAAGTCGATTGCCGCCGACTACACCAATAAGGGCATCCGCGTGCATGCGATTGCACCGGGGACGGTGGAGAGCCCCTCGCTGCATGAGCGCTGGAGGGCGACCGGCGATTTCGACGGCGCGCGCAAGGCGTTCATCGCGCGCCAGCCCATCGGCCGCATCGGCCAGCCCGAGGAGATCGCCGACCTCGCGCTCTATCTTGCAACCGCGACCTACACGACCGGGCAGGTGCACATCATCGACGGCGGCTGGACCGCATAGGCATGACGAGGCGTCCGGCGACCGTGATGGTCCCGGGTTATGGAACCTTGGGAC
>CAZASR010000148.1:0-3467 GCA_964487765.1 uncultured Devosia sp.
TCCGGTCGCGGGCGACGCGGCAGGACATGGTTAAAACTCATTAACGATACCTTAAGCGAGCCGGACTAACCCTTGATGCACCTTGGGGAGTCGGGCTCGCGTGGCATCGCGCTACTCGCACATTCTGACGCTGATTGCCGCCATCCTGGCGTTCGTGCCGGTAATGGGCGTCGACTGGCTGCTCGACAATTACGTGCGCGTGCGCGAGCGCGTGCAATTGCAGTCATCGCTCGAGGCGATCAGCGAGCGGATCGAAACCGGCGCCTATGACGCCATTGCGTCGCTGCGGACGGTGCTGGCAGACAGTCCGTCGCTGTGCACGCCGACCTTCATCTCCAATGTGCATCGGGAGATGCAGCGCAGTCTCTACCTCAAGCAGGTGGTCGTCGAGAACGCCGACGGCGTCCAGTATTGCGACGCGTTCGGCACGCAGGTCGCCTATTCGCCACTCTCGGAAAGCCTCGCCATTCCAGGGCACACGGAGATGCTGGCGGTCGGCACCCTGGCGGGGCTCGAGACACCCGTGCTGAAGGTGACGCAGGCGTTCGGCACCACGCGGCTGGTCTCGGCCTTCGTTCCGGTCATTTCGGCAAGCGCTTCGGGGCTGCTCAGCCGCTTCAAGCCGACCGCCATGGTGCGCGTGTCGCTGACCAACGGAACGCCGGTGCTGGTGGCGGGGGACACCTCGACCTACGACCGTGGCGGCACCGATTTCATTGCGTCTTCGGTGTTCGCGGGCGAACTGCCGATCCGGATCGAAGCAGCGGTGCCGTTTGCGATGGTGCGGGCCGACTATACCGACCTCGATGTGAGCTTCACCGTCATCGCCTGCCTGATGAGCGGCGCATTCCTGGTACTCGCGCTGCAATATGTGCGCCGCAGCAAGCTGCCGGCATTCGATCTCGAACGGGCGATCGCAGCGGGCGAGCTCAAGCCCTATTACCAGCCGGTGATCAACCTCAAGACCGGCAAGCTCGCGGGCTGCGAGGTGCTCTGCCGCTGGGAGAAGCGGAACGGCGAAGTGGTGATGCCGGGGCAGTTCATCGAATATGCCGAGATCACCGGGCTCGCCATTCCGATGACGCTGAGCCTGATGCAGCAGGTGCGCAACGATCTGGGCGACCTCTGCCTCGAAATGCCGGACATGAAGGTGTCGATCAACCTGTTCGAGGGGCATTTCCGGGACTCGACGATCGTCGAGGATGTGCAGGCGATCTTCGGCGGCTCCACGGTATCGTTCCGGCAATTGGTGTTCGAGATCACCGAGCGGACGCCGATCGGCAACTCGGCCAGCGCGCACGCGGTGATCGCGGGGTTCCATGCGCTTGGCGTGCGGCTCGCCATGGACGATGTGGGAACGGGACATTCGAACCTTGCCTACATGCAGACGCTGGGGGTCGATGTGATCAAGATCGACCGCGTGTTCGTGGACATGATCAGGTCCGACACGCAGGCCGTGCCGGTGCTCGACGGATTGATCTCCATGTGCCGCGATCTCGGCACCGAAATCGTTGCCGAAGGGGTCGAGACCGAGGCGCAAGCGCTTTATCTCCGTTCGCGCGGAGTGGTGATGGCGCAGGGCTTCCTGTTCGCCCCCGCGCTCAAGGTGGCGGCGTTCAAGGAGCTGGCGCGGGCCCTGAACGGCGTGCCCAAGGCCGATTCGCTGCCGGCCGCGCCGGCGGAGACCGTCGTGACGGCCGGCGCCGCAGCCTGACCGTTGAGGACAATTTGACGATCGAGGTCCACTGACGGCTCAGTTTTTGCCCTCGCGGAACATCGCCACGGATTTTTCTATCCGCCGCGCCCGCGTTTCGGGCGCTTTCGCTTGGTTGATCGCGTCGATGTGCCGACGCTGGTTGGAATAGCTCAGCGTGTCGAAATACGCCTTGGCCGCCCTGTCCTTGGCGAGCGCGACCTTGAGGTCGGGCGGCGCCTCCATCACCCGTGGTGCGGTGTCGAGTTCGAGCGTGACCTCAATCTTGTCTCCCGGCTGCACGCCGGCCAGCCGGCGGCGCTCCTTGCTGATCCCGATCATGTACTTGCCGCCATAGACGGCGACTGTGTTGGGATAGCTGAAGCTGCCGTTCAGGGTCACGGTCACCTTCGGCTTCTTACCCTGGCCGAAGGCGTCGACGACCTGCTCCGGAATTTCGAAGCCGGCCGTGTCGCCGTCGCCCTTGAACACTTCCGTCCTGAAGGTCTGCTTCGTCGTCATCCCGCAAGGAACTCCTTGATCATCGGGGCAATCGCTGTCGCCGCAACCATATGGTTCTGGCCTGGGAGAGTCTTGTGCTGCGCGTTCGGCAGATTGGCCGCGATCGCCTTTTGCGCATTCTGCATCCATGCTTCCGACTTCCCACCGCCAATGGCGAGCACCGGCATCGTGACGTTCGGCCAGCGATTGGGCGGCAGCGCCTTGTGGGTCCAGAAGGGCCACATGAACGCGGTGTCGTAGGGCAGGGTGGGGCCCACCGGCGCCATCTTCTTGAACATCCCGAATATCTGCATCATCAGCAGCGCGTACCACGGCACGTTGATGCCGTTCTGCATGAAGTGCCTGATCGCTCCGGCATTATCGCCGCTCGCCACAAGCTGGTTCATCCGCTCCACATAATCGGCCGGCACGGGCTTGCGCGTGTTGTCGGTAAAGATTGGCGCTTCGTACAGCACCATGCCGGTGATCCCTGGGAGCGCATTCGCCGCCTCGAGCGCCAGCGCCACGCCCGACGAGATCGCGTAGATTTTGGCCGACCCGCCGGCCGCATCCAGCACGGCCGCCAGATCCTCGATCTCGCGCCCCGTCGCATAGGGTTTGGTATCGCCGCTCTCGCCCCGGCCGCGCCGGTCGTAGGTGTAGACAGTGAAGCGGTCCTTGAGCTCGTTGGCGAGGGGTGTTGCCGGTCCCATTTCGCGCCAGCACATGGCGCCGTCGATGAGAATGATCGCGGGCCCGGAGCCGACAACGCTGTAGCCGATCCGGGTTCCGTCCTTGGAGGTCGCGAAGGGCATTACAGGGCTCCTTCCTCAATGAGTGTTGCAAGGTAATCGGTGAGCCGGTCGTTGCCGAGGCTCACCATGCCGGTGAAGCCACGGGCAACGGTCTCGTCGCGCAGCGCCACGGACACCGCCTGGATGTGTGCGACGACCGTCGTTTCGCCCCCGCGCTGGCTGAGCGAGATCGTCGAGATCAGCTCCGGCGGCGGCAGTTCGTCCAGCCCGCCGCGCCAGTCGCTCGGCGCGTCGCGATAGTGCAGCTTCTCGGGCTCGGCGATCTCGAGATAGACGCTGCCATAGGCGTAGACGTGCCCGCTCGGATAGGTCCATTGCGTTCGCCATAGCCCGCCCACCCTGAGGTCGACGGTCACGTCGCAGGTCGCTTCGCGCGGCCCCCAGAACCGCACGAGATGCTGCGGTTCGGTATAGCACTTCCACACCAGCGGCCGCGGCGCGACGAAGCTCCGCTCGAT
>CAZASR010000148.1:3477-7475 GCA_964487765.1 uncultured Devosia sp.
GAAGTAGTCGGCGCCCGGCGGGACGGTGACGATGTTCTCGCTCATCGTTCAGCTATCCAGGAAGCCGAGTGCGATCGTCGCGAGCCGCGGATCCATGAACATCGTGTAGTGGGTGATGCCGGGGATGATGGCGAGGCGGTTGGCGTTCATGCCCGAGCCGTCCCAGCCCGCATCCTGCTTCCCGCCACCGAGCAGCTCGAAGAACGAGGCGACATGCGAGGTGCGAACGGCGTCCCAATCACCCATGGTGAGGAGCGTCGGTGACTTGATCTTGCCGATCTCGTCGGACCAGTCGAAGTCGTTGCCGATGAAGTTGGCCATCTGCGTGACGGTCTTGCGCCAGTTGGCTTGTGCGTCCGGCATCAGTTGCGTGTACATTTCGTACATCGGGGTTTGCTTCATGCCCTCGATCGTCGCCTCGATATTTGCCGCCTGGCCCTTCATGCCCTGCTGATTGTAGTCGTGCCAGCCTGAGAAGGCGTAGACGCAGCTCGCAACGACCAGCTTGTCCACGACCTCCGGATGGTCGATCGCCACGCGCAGCGCCGTATTGCCACCCATCGAGTAGCCCAACACGTCGGTCTTCTCATAGCCGAGCCACTGGATGAGTTCGGCGACGTCGGTCGCCATTGCGGCAAAGCTCATCGGCCTGTCGAAGGGGAGGGTGCGGCCGTGCCCCTGCAGGTCGACACCGATCACCTGCCGCTTTTCGGCAAGCGCGGCCAGCACCGGCCCGAACATCTCGATCGCGCCGAAGCCGCCATGCAGCAGTACCAGCGGCTTTCCGCTGCCGTGAAGCTCGTAGTAAACCTCGACACCGTTGACCGGCGCATAACCCGAGGCGGGACGGTTGGCGGGGGTGGTCATGGCAGTTCCTTTCCCAGTATCGGCCGCACGGGCGGCTTGTGGCAGTGCTGCGGCGGTCGCCGCGAACATAGCGGTGGTGATGAAGTCACGTCGTTTCATTCGTGCCTCCTTCGGGCACGGCTTCGCCGTTCGCGCGCAAGGCACGTTCGCAAAGCCGGTTCATGTGGTTGGCGGCTAGATCGTCGCCAGATGCGCCTCGAGCTTGTCGAAACTTTCGTTTGTGCCCTGGCGGAAGCCGCGACGGACAACCGCTTCCTTGTGCTCGGGCTTGTCAAAGGTGCACACAAGTTGCAGCAGCGTGCCTCCCTCGACCTCCTCGAGCGTCAGGGTCTTGGTGAATCCCGGCGGCGGGTTGTCGCCGAAAATCCCGGGGTCGGTCGGCGCATTGCGGAAGACGATGCGCCTGGGTGGCGTGACCTCGACGATGTCGTTGTCAGTTGGCAGCTCCCGGCCATCCGGACCGATCATCACATGCCGCCATTTGCCGCCCGGGCGGAAGTCGAGTTTCTCTACGCGGTTGGTGAAGCCTTTGGGGCCCCACCATTGCGAAAGGTGGTACGGATCCGAGAACATCTTCCACACCAGTTCACGCGGCGCCTTGAGCGTGCGCGTAATGACCAGCGTCTGGCTGTCCTCGGTCGGCGGGGCGGCGGCGGGCACCTAGGCGAGCTCCTTCACGAGCTCGTCGACGAGTTCGCCGAGCTGCTCCATCGACTCGCGCCCGCCGGCTTCCATGCCCGTCGCGACCACGGCGTCGCGGGCCTCGAAGTTCGGCATCAGCGTGTACGACTTGTAGTAGGTGCGGCCGTCCCGCTCCTCGAAAGTGTGCACTTCGGGGTGCTCCGGGTCATCGGGGAACTGCCCTTCGACGCCGAAGCTGTTGGCGAGCTTGCTCTCGGGCACGACGTCAACATAGACGCCGCTGAAGACGATCTCCTGGCTGGCGTCCGCACGCTCGCAGATGAAGCGCCATTTCCCGCCCTTCCTGAGCTCGAGCTTGTCGACCTTCTTGACCGGCGCATAGGAGCGCGGGCCCCACCAGCGGGCGACATGCTCGGGCGTTGTGAACACCTTCCACACCAGCGAAACCGGCGCATCGAAGCTTCGGGTGCAGATCATCGACGGTTCATCCCTGGGGTAGTCGAACTTGATGTCGGACATTGCGGGTTCTCCTCGGTTTGCAGCTTGTCCAGATAGGCACTCAGTTGATCGAGGGCTTCGGTCCAGAACCGGACGTAAGCCGCGATCCAGTCCGGTTTCGGCGTATTGCGTCGCCGAAACGGAATGACGTTCCCGTCCGCCTCAATTGGGCGTGCCATCGGGGTCTCCCTTCTGAAGCTCGGCCAGGTAGACCTCCAACTGGTCGAGGCTTTCTTCCCAGAAGCGGCGATAGTTCTCGAGCCAGTCATCCACCTCGCGCAGGGGGCCGGGTTGGAGCCGGCAGGGACGGTACTGGGCGTCCCTGCCGCGCGAGATCAGGCCTGCGCCTTCCAGCACCTTGAGGTGCTTGGACACCGCCGCGAGGCTCATGTCGTAGGGCTCGGCCAGTTCCTTGACCGTCGCTTCCCCCGTCGCCAGTCGGGCCAGGATGCCGCGCCGCGTGGGATCGGCCAAGGCCGAGAGAGTCGCGCTGAGCTTGTCCGCCTGCATTGTTCAACCGTTCAGTTGATAACCTGATGGTTGAATACGTCGGAGTTGGATAGGTTGTCAACCGGTAGGTTGAATATCTCGCGAAAAATCTTCAACCGGCGTGTCGATCTCGCGTTGGCCTCTTCGTCGTGTCATCAAGAGGGCGATCCCCGCCCTCGAAACGGAGAATCCCCATGCGTTACATGATCATCGTCAAATCGCGGCCCGAGATCGAAAGCGCCGCGCCCCCGCCGGAAATGTTCGAGGAGATGGGCAAATTCAATCAGTCGCTCATTGATGCGGGCGTTTTGCTCGCCGCCGAGGGGCTGACCGAGTCCAAGGACGGTGCGATCGTTACCTTCCGCAAGGGCGGCAAGTTCGAGGTCAAGGACGGTCCCTTCACCGAGGCCAAGGAATTGGTCGCCGGCTTCTGGATCATCCAGGTCAGTTCGCTCGATGAGGCCGTCGCCTGGGCCAAGCGCATCCCGGGCTTCGCCGACGGCGAGACGGTTGAAGTGCGTCGCGTGGCCCAGGCATCCGACTTCGAGGGTGTGATGTCGCCCGAAGCGATAGCGCAGGAAGAATCCTTGCGCGAACAGCTCAGCAAGAAGGCCAATTGAGGACGGGGCATGCGCTATTTCTCGGTCATCATTCCTCCACCTGATTTGAAGGCGGAGGACGTCCCCCAGGGCCTCATGGATGCCATGGGCCCGTGGATGGAACGCAATCTCAAGTCCGGCGCCCTTGTCTCGACCGGCGGGCTCAAGCCCGCCGCCGAAGGCCGCCGGCTCAACGGCCGTACGGGCAAGGTCGTCGCTACCGACGGTCCTTTCGCCGAGGCCAAGGAGGTGGTGGGCGGCTACGCCGTCTTTGAGGCGCCGAACCTCGATGCCGCGACAGCGCTCGCCGCGGAGTTCCTCCAGATGCACATCGACAACGGCCTGCCGGACGTCACGCTTGAAATCCGCGAGATCGCGGGCGGCGCCAACTTCTAGGGAGAACCACATGGAGTTTCTGGTCATCCGCAAGGCGGACGCTGAGACCGAGGCCGGCGTTGCGCCGAACCCGCAACTGATCGACGACATGACGAGCTACAATGCAAAGCTGGTCGAACGCGGTGTCATGAAATCCGGGGCTGGGCTCCTGCCCAGCTCCAAAGGCGCTCGCGTCTCCTTCAGTAACGGCAAACCCAGCGTGGTCGACGGCCCTTTCGCCGAGGCCAAGGAGCTGATCGCAGGCTTTTCCGTGATTGAGGCGAATTCGCTCGAAGAGGTCATCGAGATGGTCAAGGACTGGCCGCAAAGCGATGGGCACGGCAACGTGCAGATCGAAATCCGGCAGATCGCGACCGCCGACGACCTCGGGTTCAGCGACGAGCAGCAGGATCGCTACAACCGGCTGGTCGAGCAGGAATCTCGGCAGCGATCGCCACGGGGGTGACTTGCTCCGGCGGCGTGGATTTGATCCACTCCGCCGCCCATGGACAAGCTCAGCCCCGAATT
>CAZASR010000149.1:0-7464 GCA_964487765.1 uncultured Devosia sp.
CTGCGCATCGTCTCGGTACCGACGGGCCTGTTCGTCGAATTCATCCGCTCGACGCCGCTGCTGATCCAGATCTTCTTTCTCTACTTCGTGTTCCCCGAATTCGGGATCACGCTGGACGCGTTCGTCGCCGGCGTCATCGCGCTCGGCCTCCACTATGCGACCTACTGCTCGGAGGTTTATCGCGCCGGGCTCGACAATGTGCCGCGTGGCCAGTGGGAAGCCTCGATTGCGCTCAATCTGAGCAGCTACCACACCTTCCGCGACGTCATCATTCCGCAGGCGATCCCGCCGGTCGTGCCGGCGCTCGGCAACTATTTCGTGGCCCTGTTCAAGGAAACGCCGCTGCTCTCGGCCATCGCGGTCATCGAGCTGATGCAGCGCGCGAAGATCCTTGGCAGTCAGACCTTCCGCTACATCGAACCGATCACGCTCGTTGGCGTCTTCTTCCTCGCCATGAGCCTCCTCGCGGCGGTGGCAATCCGCTATGTTGAACGCCGAATTGAGTTGAGGGGAACACGCCCATGACGGCCGAAACGATCGCCGGGACCGACGCTGCCACGACCCGCTCCCGCAAGGGCCCGATGGTCAAGTTCGAGGGCGTGACCAAGAGCTACGGCGCGCTTACCGTGCTGGACAGTCTCGATCTCGAATTCGAGGCCGGCGAGAAGGTCGCAATCATCGGCCCGTCCGGGTCGGGCAAGACTACCGTCCTTCGCATGCTGATGACCCTCGAGCGCATCAATGGCGGCGTCATCTGGCTGGATGGCGAGCCGCTGACCCACATGTATCGCGGCAGCGAACTGGTGCCGGCGAACCAGGCGCATCTGCGGCGCCAACGTGGCAAGATCGGAATGGTGTTCCAGCATTTCAACCTGTTCCCGCACATGAACGCCGTGCAGAACTGCATGGAAGCGCCGGTGACCGTGCTGGGCATGTCCAAGGCCGATGCGCGCGCGCGGGCCGGCGAGCTGCTCGAAATGGTGGGGCTCAAGGACAAGTTCGAGCACTATCCCGGCCAGCTTTCGGGCGGTCAGCAGCAGCGCGTCGCGATTGCCCGGGCGCTCGCCATGCGGCCCAAGGTGATGCTGTTCGACGAGGTCACCTCGGCTCTCGACCCCGAACTGATCGGCGAAGTCCTCAACGTTATCCGCAAGCTCGGCTCCGAGCTCGATCTCACCATGCTGATGGTCACGCACCAGATGGGCTTTGCCAAGGAATTCGCGGACCGCGTCTGCTTCTTCCACAGCGGCAAGATCTGCGAGCAGGGGCCGCCGGAGCAGATCTTCGGCAATCCCCAGAATGAGAGGACCCGTCAGTTCCTGAGCGCGGTGCTGGAGGCGGCATGACCCCGGCGACCGCCGCTGTCGATCTTGTGCCGGTGGTGCCCGATCGCGAGCCGGCACGGGAGCGCTCGGAGCGCATCTACACGATCATCCGCGACAGGATCTGCCTGCTCGAATATCCCCCCGGGCAGCGCCTGTCCGAGGAAGAAGTGGCGCGCGAATTCGCCGTCAGCCGCACACCTGTGCGCCGCGTGCTGACGCGGCTCGAAAGCGAGGGCATGGTGAAGATCGTCCACGGCGTGGGCACCATCGTCACCGACCCCGATCTCGAGCAAGTCGCCCAAATCTATCACCTTCGCCTCGAACTGGCGGTGCTCACCGGGCGGCTGTCGCCCATTCCGCGCAGCAGCGAGGACCTTGCGCGCGTCCGGGCGCTCATCGCTCGCTGCGACCAGATCGCGGCGCGACCGGATCACACCGATTTCGCCCGCCTCAACATGGACTTCTTTTCCGAGATCACGGCCATGACCGGCAATGCGCCGCTGCGCGACGTGAGTGAACGGCTCTACTTCCAGGCGAGCCGCATTGTGCTCAAGCTGCTGCCTGAGCTGAACCTGATCGAGGAGTTCGCCTTCTTCCGGCAGGAGATGGCGGAAATCCTGGCCGCCATGGAGATCAACGACCTGGAATCGGTGGGCCATCTACGGCGCGCCCACATCTCCATGAGCTTCCAGCGCATCCAGCGCTATCTGCGTTCCCATCCGCCCGAGACCATCTAAGATGAAGCCCTCTCCGATCGTTCCCACCGTCGACTTCGAGGCCGACGGCATCCAGCATGGCTTCCTGCGCCTGCCCTGGAGTCGCGACGAGTCCGCCTGGGGTAATCTGATGATCCCAATCACCGTGGTCCGCAATGGCGAGGGGCCGACGGCGCTGCTGACCGGCGCCAATCATGGCGACGAGTATGAGGGACCGGTTGCTCTCGTCGATCTCGCGGCCAGCCTCGATCCGAGTCAGGTTCGGGGTCGTGTCATCATCGTGCCTTTCCTCAACTTCCCGGCGTTCCGCGCCGCGCGCCGGCTGTCGCCGATCGATGGCGGCAACCTCAACCGGATATTTCCCGGTCGGCCGGACGGCACCGTCACCGAAAAAATCGCCGACTTCGTTCAGCGCGAATTGCTGCCGCGCGCCGATCTCGTGCTCGATTTCCACTCCGGTGGACGAAGCCTCGACTTCGTGCCCTTCGCCGCCTCCCACGTCCTTCCCGATCCCACGCAGGAGGCACGCTGTCGCGCCGCACGCGACGCCTTCGGCGCACCCTATGCGATGACGATGCTCGAGATCGATGCGGTCGGCATGCTCGACACGGCGGCTGAGGACATGGGCAAGGTATTCGTCACGACCGAGCTGGGCGGCAGCGGCACCGCCACCGCGCGCAGCATCGCCATCGCGAAGCGGGGCGTGCGCAATGTGCTCATTCATGCCGGGATACTCGGGGGCGAGGTCGAGCGCCAGCCGTCCGTGCTCCTCGACATGCCGTCGGGAGAGTGCTTCGCTTTTGCCGAGACCGACGGGCTGGTCGAACCTTGCGTCGATCTCGGCGCTGCGGTCCGCAAGGGCGATGTGCTTGCGAGACTTCATTCAGCCGTCCGAACCGGGGCCACGCCTGCCGAGTATCGGGCGAAGATGGATGGCATCCTGGCCGCGCGCCACGCCCTCGGCCTTGCCGGCATGGGTGACTGTCTTGCCGTGGTTGCGACGCTGACGGGGCAGGCGGGATAACCACGCCGGCGGCTAGTCCCGCTCGTCCTCGTCGTCGTCGTCATCATCGAGGATGCGATGGGCGGCGCCGTCCATGTCTTCATACTGCCCGGTCCTGAGCGACCAGAGGAAGGCTGCAAGTCCAAGGGCGCCCATGACGATACCGATCGGTATGAGCACCGCCATGGCGCTCATCCGACCGGCTCAGGGTTTGCGTGGGCTGGCGCCGCCGCCGGTGACCGGGCGGGTGGACGTTTCGCCGTCAGGCGGAGCGAATTGGCGACGACGATGATGGACGACAGCGACATGGCGATGGCGGCGATCAGCGGCGTCACGAAACCGAGGACGGCGAACGGAACGGCAATCACGTTGTAGACAATGGCGAGGCCGATGTTCTGGCGGACGAGATGCCCGGAGCGGGCCGAGATATCGAGGGCCGTGACGACGGCGCGCAGGTCGGCGTGCAGGAAAACGAAGTCGGCGGCATTACGCCCTACATCGGCCGCTTCGGCGGGGGCGACGGAGACGTGGGCGCCGGACAGCGCCGGCGCGTCGTTGAGCCCGTCGCCGACCATCAGGACCTTATGGCCCTCGCCCGTCAAAGCTGCGATTCGCGCCAGCTTCTCGGCGGGCCGCAGCTGGGCGGCCCAATCGGCGAGGCCGAGTTGCTTGGCAAGCGACGCAACGGCATCAGGCTGGTCGCCCGAGAGGAGCGCGACGCGATAGCCGCGACGCTGCAATTCGGCGACAGTTCGGGCCGCGCCGTCGCGGAGGCGGTCTTCGAACCGGAGCCTCGCAAGCAACTGTCCGTCGCGACAGAGGAGGGTTCCGCCTTCCTCGCCCGCGGTGCTGCGGAGCGCCCATTGCGCGCGCCCGAGCCGATACGTGGCTGTTGCGGTCCTCGCCTCCACGCCGCTTCCGGGGATTTCCTCGACCGAAACAAAGTCGGCGTCTGCCGTCCCGGCCGCGAAATGCGCGAGCGACCGGCAGAGCGGGTGGCGCGAGTGCTTGGCAATCGACGCGGCCAGAGCCAGATGGTTCGGGTCGATCTCGCCGCGGTTGGCGAGCGTTGGACGGCCGGCGGTGAGGGTGCCCGTCTTGTCGAATACGACCATGTCGACTTCGGCGAGCCGCTCCATGGCCGAGCCATCCTTGACCATGATGCCCTTCTCGAACAGCCGGCGACCCGCGACCACCTGGACGATCGGCACGGCGAGGCCGAGGGCGCAGGGGCAGGTGATGATCAGCACCGCGATCGCGATGGCGATGGCTCGATGCCAATCGGCGCCGGCCAGCATCCATCCGGCAAAGGTCGCGGCCGCCGCGAGGTGAACCACAGGTGCGTAAAGCCGCGAGACGCGGTCGGCGATCCGCCGATATTTGGCACGGCCGCCCTCGGCGACTTCCATCAAGCGGATGATCTCGGCGAGGAATGAGTCATCCGCGCCGGCGGTGGCGCGCAAGTGCAGCGCGCCGGTCAGGTTCAGCGCACCAGCGCTCATCACCGAACCGGGCGCGACCCGTATCGGTGTCGCTTCGCCGGTGGTGATCGACGTGTCGACATCGGACGTTCCGGACACGACCTCGGAGTCGACGGGCACCCTTTCGCCGGCGGCGAGAAGCAGCGTCATCCCCGGCTCGACATCCGAAATGGGCACATAGACGGTGCCGCCGCCGGGTTTGACGAGCGTCGCGCCCTTTGCCGCGAGGCGTGCAAGCCCGGCGACCGCCAAGCGCGCCCGCTCGCGCATCACATGGTCGAGCGTGCGGCCCACAAGGAGGAAAAACAGCAGGGTGATCGACGCGTCGAAATAGGCCTGCTCGCCCCGGTTTATCGTGTCGTACAGGCTGAGGCCGAAGGCAAGGATGACGCCGATGGAGATCGGCACATCCATGTTGGTATGTCCGTGCCGAACGGCGTTCCATGCCGACACGAAGAAGATGCGCCCCGAATAGACCAGGGCCGGCACGGCCAGGGCGGCCGAAATCCAGTGGAACAGATTGCGCAGCTCCGCCTCGGCGCCAGCCCAGATGGAAACCGAGAACAGCATGATGTTCATGGCACAGAAGCCGGCGACCGCCAGCGCGCGGACCAGCCGCCCGAGTTCCTTGTCCTGTTTCGACGGTGCCGCCTCGAACAAATGCGCCTCGTAGCCGATACGGCTCAGCGCCTGGAAGATGGGCGGCGGCACCTCGGCGGGTTGCCAGTGGACGGCCGCCCGGTGGGTCGAGAGATTGACGCGGGCGTACTCGACGCCCTCGAGCTTCGAGAGCGCCGCTTCGACCGTCCTGATGCAGCCGGCGCAGTGAACGCCCGGTACCGAGAGCTCGGTGCGCAGCAGCCCTCCCTCGAGCGGCCGGCTGGCGAGCAGCAGTTCGGCATCGGATGGTGGCGCCGCGCCGGGCACCGGCTCGCCCGATGCCACTGCGAAGCTGGTCATCTGATGCTCCGATAGGCGTGCCAGGTGCCGTATCCCAGCAACGGGAACACGATGATGAGCCCGACGAAGGCGGTTGCTACCGAGATGACGAACAGCACCAGCACGATGGCGCCCCAGGCGATCATCACCGGCAGGTTGTTCCACACCATCGAAATGCTGGTGCCGATGGCGGTAAGCACGTCGATGCGTTCCCTGACCAGCATGGGGACGGAAAAGACGCTGGCGGCGAAGGCGAAGGCAGCAAATAGGGCCCCGACGAAGCTGCCCGTGACGATCATTCCCCAGCCTGGAGGCGTCCCGACGAGCAGCGGCACCAGATCATCGAGGCCGGGGAAATTCCGGTAACCGAAGAACAGCGCATAGATCAGCACGGCGGCGCGCATCCACAGCAGCAGCAGCATGCACAGCAGCGCTCCGGCGAAGAATACCTGCGCCAGCGAGTAAGGGTGGACATGGATAGACTCGCCGAGGCTCAGCTTGCGTCCCTCTTCGCGCGCGCGGGCGACTTCATAAAGGCCGATGGCAATGATCGGACCGACGATCATAAAACCCGCCAAAGCGGGAAAGAGCAGGTAATCCCAGCGCAGGACGATCATCGCCCACACGAACAGGGCGGAGACAGCCGACACGACGATGCCGTAGGCGAGACTCGGGCCCGGCGAGGCCACGAAGTCACGCCAAGCGGCGCCGAGCCAGCCCAAGGCGGCGCTCGGTGGGAAGTTGCGTTGCAGCCGCGGATCGTGCGTTTCCTCGATCCCCGAAGGCCGGCTGAGCAAGCCATAATCTTCGTCTGCTTCGTTGCTCATTGCTTGTCCTCCACCGGCTCAGCAGGCCGATTGGGCCGCTCCGAACGCGCCGGCCTCGCCATGTCCGACCTTGAGATGATCAACGCAGTCGGGCTGCGAGTTCAGTGCGGCATAGAGTAGGTGCGCGTTGGCGCCCACAAACAGCAGTGTTGCTGTCGCGATCATCAGATAGACCACCCGCCTGCTCGTCCATCTCCAGGGGCGTGCCGCGCTCATGGTTTCCTTCCCTACGGCGTAGCGACGTTTAGCGAGTGAACGTACAGCGCCAGAAGCTTGATATCGGTGATGCTCAGACGCTCGTCCCAGGTCGGCATGTGGCCCTGCCGCCCGCCATGGATGCTGGTGACGATCGTTGCGAGGTCGCCGCCATAGAGCCAGAAATCGTCAGCCAGATTGGGCACGCCGGTTTCGCTGTCGCCGGTCGCCGCCTCGCCGTGGCAGCCCGCGCAATATGTCAGGAACAGCTCATGGCCTGCATCGATCTGCTCCATGTTCTCGGGGGTCGAGCTTTCCGGCTGGGACAGCGAGTAGACATAAGCCGCAACGGACCTCACCTCGGCTGCCGTCAGCAACTGATCCCGCCCGAACGCAGGCATCTGCGAGAAGCGTGTCTCGGCGTGGGGTGCGTTGATACCCACGCGCAGCGTCTCGGCGATCGACTCCGGATCGCCACTGCCCCACAGCCAGTCATTGTCGGTCAGGTCGGGGAAGTTGGCGCGGCCCCTGGCGTCCTGCCCATGGCAGGCGGCGCAATTGTCGCCGAACAGGCGGTGGCCGGTTTCGCTGACGATGCGCATCAGCCCTTCGTCCGCCCGGATATCGTCAAAGGATAGGTTGTCGATCTGTGTCGTCCAGCCCGAGCGCAGGGCCTGGTTGCTGAGCACGTCCTGTTCGACCGATTGCCGCTGGTCCATCCCGAGCAGGCCCTTGGTGTAGGTCCAGCCCAATGGCCATGTCGGCATCAGCACCCACCAGAGCACTGCAAAGGCATGGGTTACGACGAGAAACATCAGGACGCCGCGAGGAACCGGCGTATCAAGTTCCGTGATGCCGTTCCACTCATGCCCGGTGGTCGGCTGGCCAGTAACCGGATCTTTATCGGCTGCACTCATGGATCATCGTCCAGAATATCGTTCTTGGCCTTGTCGAACGACGGCTTGTTCGATGGGCGGA
>CAZASR010000150.1:0-7352 GCA_964487765.1 uncultured Devosia sp.
CACACCGTCTCCGATCACACGCTGTTCCTCCACGACGGCCGGGCGCGCAATCTCACCGAAGCGATCCTGTGGCATGGTGGCGAGGCGGAGGTGGCCAAGGACGGCTTCGCCAATCTGTCCGCGTCCGCGCGCAACGATCTGCTCGCCTTCCTGGAGTCCCTGTGATGCGCCTCGTTCTCGCCGCCCTGTTCGCCGGCCTCGCGGTTCCCGCTCTCGCCCAGTCGGTAATCCCGCACCGCGAGATCGTCGAGGGCGCGGTGGACGGCTACATTCGTCCCGCTTTCGCAGCATTCGCCACCGAAGCCGATGGTCTGCACGAGGACGTCGCCGCGCTTTGCGCCGTGCCTTCGGCCGAAGCGCTGGCTGATACGCAGGACCGGTTCCGCGCGACGGTCCTCGGCTTCTCCCGCATTGAGTTCGTGCGCATCGGTCCGCTGCGCGTTGCCGATCGCTACGAGCGGCTGCTGTTCTGGCCCGACCGCAAGGGCATCGCCCTGCGCCAGGTGCAAGGCGCGCTCGCCGAAGAGGACCCCACCGCAGCCGCACCGGAAACGCTGCAGGAAAAGTCGGTTGCCATGCAGGGCCTCGTTGCGCTCGAATATCTATTGTTCGGGACCGGCAGCGCCGATCTCGCGACGGGCGCGGACTATCGCTGCAGCTATGCAGCGGCTTCCTCGCGCCTCATCGCCGGGCTTGCCGATACGCTCAGCACTGAGTGGCACGACGACTCCCCGAGCGGCCCGAAAGCTGCGCTCACCGATCCCAAGCCCGATGCCGAGGAGTACCGCACCGAGCTCGAAGCGCAGGAGCGTCTCGCTTCGACCCTGATCCACGGCACCGAGACCATCCGCGACCAGCGCATCATGCCGATCGTCGGCGCCGCGCAGGGATCGCCCAGGCCGCGCTCGGCCCTGTTCTGGCGCTCCAACATGACCGTCCCCGCGCTCGCCGCCAATTTCGATGGCCTCCACGACTTCTTCCTCGCCGCGCGCTACCCCGAAGCGGTCGGAGTCCAGAATGCCTGGGTCGCCAACGGGGCGATCTTCGAGTTCGAGAACGCTGCCCGCGCCGCCGCGGCGATCACCGACCCGATCGAAGCGGCCGTCACCGATCCCGAACAGTTCGACGCGCTCAAATACATGTCGATCATCACCGGCTCCCTTGATCACCTGCTGGGCGAGAACCTGGCAGCCATGCTCGGGCTCGCGGTGGGCTTCTCGGCACTGGACGGCGACTGAGATGTGGCAGCGGCGCGCTTTCCTCAAGGCTGCCGGAGCCGGGTTCGTCGCCTCGCTCCTGCCGAACAGGGCCGCGGCGCTGGCGGATTCCGACCTGGTCTTTGCCTCGGCCGTGCAGCAGGCGGGGGGCGGGTTCGGCGCGGTGGTCCTCACCGAGACGGGAAAGATCGTCCACGCCGTCGACCTGCCGGTCCGCGGGCATGACGTCGCCTGGTCGCCCGCGGCCGGCCGCGCCGCGGTGTTCGCCCGCCAGCCGGGCATGTTTGCCGTGGTGTTCGATCCCAGCGGCGGCGCCGCGCCGGTCACTCTCCACAGTGTCGAGGGCAGGCACTTTTTCGGCCACGGCGTGTTCTCGCCCGACGGCAAATTGCTCTATGCCACCGAGAACGATTTCGAGAACGCGCGCGGCGTCATCGGCGTCTTCGACGTCGCCGGCGACTACCGCCGGATCGGCGAGTTCGACACCTATGGCGTCGGGCCACACGAGATCATCCTCTTGCCCGATGGCAAGACCTTCGCCATCGCCAATGGCGGCATCGAGACCCATCCCGACTACGGCCGCACCGAGCTCAACATTGCGACGATGGACCCCTCGCTGACCTTCGTCGACAGCACCACCGGCCACCTGATCGGGCAATTGCGGCTCGCGTCCGACCTCCACCAATTGTCGATCCGCCACATGGTGGTCGACCTGCACAATAGAATCTGGTTCGGCTGCCAGTATCGTGGCGAGTCCGGCGACAGTCCGCAGCTCATCGGCTATGCCACGCTCGACGGCGACATCCGCCTGTTCGAGCTGCCGCCCGAGCAGCTTCGCGGCCTGCGCAATTATGTGGGCGGGCTCGCGATTTCGAACGACGGCCGCACCATCCTCGCCTCGTCGCCGGTCGGCGGCGCGGTGCTCACCATCGACGCGGAAAACAGCCGGGCCGGACGTCTCATCGATTTCCGCGTCACCTGCGGCGCAGCCCCCGATGCGGCGGGTTTCGTCATCACCAATGGCTTTGGCCGAATGACCGGGGTCGCGGGCTCCGACATTCCCCAACAGCAATTCGACTTCCGCTTCGACGAGCACCTGCGCGTGCTTGGCCGCTGAGAGCTCCCCGTCACCCCGGACCCGGTCCGGTCGACTCCCGCAGAATCATCTCGACCGGCCACAGCTCGTGGATGTCCGCCGCCGGTTTCCCCGCCAATACCTGGCTCAGCAGCTCCGCCACGCGCTCGCCCGCGGCGCGGATCGAGGAGCGGGTCGTCGACATCGAGGGCACCATCGTGTCGGCGTTGAGGTAGGGGAAGACGTCGTCATGGGCAATCATCGAGATGTCGCGGCCCAGCACCAGCCCGGCCGAGCGGATGGCGCGGAAGACGCCCAGCGCCGTCATCACGGAGCCTGCGAGAAACGCCGTCGGCCGCGGACGGCGCTCCAGCATCGCCTGCGCCAGCCGGAAGCCGGTTTCGTCGGTGAACAGCCCGCTCGCGATCAGCGCGGGATTGGGCTTCACCCCGTGCCGCGCCAGGGCCTGCCGGTAGCCGGCCTCGCGATGGAGCGAGAAGGTCAGCCCGCGCGGGCCGTTGAGCAGCGCGATGTCGCGATGTCCCGTCTGGATCAGGTGCTCCGTGGCGCGCGCCGTGACCGCTTCGTTGTCGATGTCAAGCCAGGCGAGCGGGCGGGCGCTGTCCGACCGGCCATGCAGCACGAAAGGGAAACCCAGGTCCTGCAGCAGCGCGACGCGTGCATCGGCGGGGCGCGGTGCATGCAGTACGATCGCGTCCACCTTCTTGCTGACGATCGCCCGGCGGTAGGCAGCCAGTTCGTCGGCCGGGTCGTCCACCGTGGACACCAGAATGTCGATCTCTTCGGCCGCCAGCCGCGTCCCCAGCCCGCCCAGGAACTCGCTGGTGTGCGGGCCGTAGCCGTCGGCGGTCGCATAAACGATCCCCACCGCGCCCACCCGGCCGGTCGCGAGGCGGCGGGCGCTGGCATTGGGGCGGTAGCCCAGCCGTGCCGCGGCCTCGGCCACGCGCCGGCGGGTTGCCTCGCTCACCTCGGGATAACCGTTCAGCGCGCGGCTCACGGTTGTCTGCGACAGCCCCAGATCGGCCGCCAGTTCCTTGAGGTTCATGCCGCCTTGCCTCGTCCAAAGGCCTGCTTACGCCATGCCTGCGGCCTTTCACAGCGGCGGACGGCGGCTTTCCAAAGCGATTGCGATTTTCCGCCTGCCGCCGCCCTCCGGTCCCCCGGGCGACCGGAATCACTGCGGCAGTGTGAACACCGCTCCCGCTCTTGCGTTTCGCTGCCGTCCGGTGCAGGAAGCGCCGCCCGATGAAAACGTTTTGGTAGCGGGGCTCACAGCGCTTTGGCTGCCAGTATATCCAGAGGAGACCAGCATGCCGATCCGAGCCACAGTTTGGGGCGAGAACGTCCACGAGCAGAAGAACAAATTCGTGGCCGAAAATTACCCCAACGGCATGCACGGACAGATCGCGGCGCTCCTCACGGAGGACGAGAACATCGTCGCCAGCACGGTGACGCTCCAGGACCCCGAACACGGCATGAGCGAGAAGAAGCTCGACGAGACCGACGTCCTGCTCTGGTGGGGCCATGCGGCGCACGACAAGGTCGAGGACCGCGTCGTCGAGCGCGTGGTCGAGCGCGTGTGGCAGGGCATGGGGCTGATCGTGCTCCACTCGGGCCATCACAGCAAGGTCTTCACCCGGCTGATGGGCGCGCCCGCCAATCTGCACTGGCGCGAGGCCGGCGAACGTGAGCGCGTCTGGGTCGTCAATCCCGGTCACCCGATCGCGCGCGGCCTGCCCGACTATTTCGAGCTCGAGAACGAGGAGATGTATGGCGAGCCCTTCACCGTGCCCGAGCCGCTCGAGACGGTGTTCATCTCCTGGTTCCAGGGCGGCGAGATCTTCCGCTCCGGCCTCACCTACCGCCGCGGCGCTGGAAACATCTTCTACTTCCGCCCCGGCCACGAAACCTACCCCACCTACCACGACCCCAATATCGGCCTCGTGCTGCGCAATGCCGTCACCTGGGCCTACAACCCCGACCGCTACGCCAAGCTGATGTCGGCCCCGCCGCGCCGCGTCGAGAACGCGCTCGAGCCGCTGGTCGAGCGCGGCGGCAAGCTCGAAAACCACTGAGACTTCCGGAACCCAAGCAAATGCGTCTGCTCATCCTCGGCACCGGCGGCATGGCCAATCAGCATGCCCGGCACTTCGCCGCCATCGACGGCGTCACCCTCGTCGGCGGCGTCGACATCGATCCGATGCGGCTCGAAAGGTTCAATGCCACGCACGCCATTCCCAACGGCTTCGCGTCGCTCGACGCGGCCCTGGCCTGGGGCCAGTTCGATGCGGTGGCCAATGTGACGCCGGATTCGATCCATCACCCCACCACCATCGCCGCGCTCAAGGCGGGCAAGCATGTGTTTTGCGAGAAGCCGCTCGCGACCGACGCCATCAAGGCGTTCGAGATGGTCGAGGTGGCGGAGGCCGCGGGCCTCATCAACATGGTCAACCTCACTTACCGCAATGTCGCGCAGCTCCAGAAGGCGCGCGAGATCGTCACCTCCGGCGAGATCGGCGCGGTCAAGCATGTCGAGGCGAGCTACCTGCAGAGCTGGCTCGTCTCCAAGGCCTGGGGCGATTGGCGCACCGAGAGCCAGTGGCTGTGGCGGCTCAGCAAGAAGCACGGCTCGAACGGCGTTCTGGGCGATATCGGTGTCCACATTCTCGATTTCGCCTCGTTCGGCGCGGGGCTCGATTTCGACCACGTCTTTGCGCGGCTCAAGACCTTCGACAAGGCGCCGGGCAACAAGATCGGCGAATACGAGCTCGATGCCAATGACAGCTTCACCATGGCTGTCGATTTCTCCAATGGCGCGCTCGGGGTCATCCATGCCACGCGCTGGGCGACCGGCCACTTCAACGAACTGCGCCTGCGCGTCTATGGCGAGCGCGGCGGCGTCGAGGTGCAGCATCGGCATGACTGGTCCAAGCTGCTCGTCTGCCTCGGCGAAGATGCCGAGACCGGCACGTGGAAGGAGATGGCCGTCGAGCCGGTCCTCACCAACTATCAGCGCTTCGCGGCAAGCGTCGCGAGCGGTGTCAACGACGAGCCGACCTTCCGGCATGCGGCGAACCTGCAGAAGGTTCTCGACCTCGCGATGGTCGCCGACGCCGAAAAGAAGGAGCTCGCGATCCACTAGGGAGCGCCAGGCGGGCAGGGCAGGGGCGGCTGCCGTTCCCGCCTTGCACGGTCCGCGAACAGCCCCCATCTGTCGAGAGCAGTCACGGGGTCGTCATGGATTGGGTCTGGGCCATCATCGTCGGCTTTCTCGCCGGCATCATCGCAAAACTGGTCACGCCGGGCGGGCCCAGTCCGCGCGGCTTCATCCTCACCACCGTCCTCGGCATCCTCGGCGCGCTTCTCGCCACCTGGCTCGGCCAGGCGATCCATCTCTATCAGCCTGGCGAAACCGCCAATTTCCTCGGCCAGATCGTCGGCGCAATCATCATCCTGCTCGTCTGGCGCCAGCTGGTCCGCCCGCGCTGAGCGGCGCTTTCACACAATCTCAATCCGCATGGCGCTTAGTGCCGGGCATGAGCGCTTCCCTCGAGAGCCTGATGCGCGAACCGGCGCCGGCCGATGACGGCGCGCCGGTGCTCGTTCAGCTTTTCGCTTTCATGGTGATCGGCGGCGCGGCGGCCCTCAGCTTCGTCGGCATCTCTTCGGCCGCCGTCGTCTTGTTGAAGCCGGTGCCCGCCTGGCTCGTCTCGTCGCTGTGCTACGCGGCGTTCATCGTGCCGGTCTATCTGCTGCATCGCCGCTTTTCCTTTCGGTCCGGGGCGGCGCACAGCCGGGCACTGCCGCGCTATGTGCTGGTGCAGCTTTGTGGTCTCGGCCTGGCGACACTGTTCTCCTACATCGCCTATGGCGTCGTCGGGCTTCCCACTCTGGCCGCGGCACTTGTCGTCATCGTTCTCACCTCGGGCGTGAATTTCCTCGTGCTGCGCCGCTGGGCCTTCGCGGACGGCGCCTGATGGGCAACTGGCTCGCCAAGCTGGACCGGCGGTCGCGCCTGCTGTCCGAAGTCAATTCTGCCTGGTACAACCGCCGCGTCTTCGTGCTGTCGCGTCAGCTCGCCAGGGCCATCCCCGGCCGGGGCTCGGTGCTCGACATCGGCGCCGGGGACGGGCAGATCGCCATGGCGCTGATGCGCCTCCGCTCCGACCTCAAGGTCGAAGGCGTCGACATCGTGCCGCGCCCGCGCACCCTCATCCCGGTCACCCAGTATGATGGTGCGACGCTCCCCTATGCCGACAAGAGCGTCGACTACGTCACCATCGTCGATGTGCTCCACCACACCACCGACCCAGCCGCGATCCTCGGCGAAGCCGCCCGCGTCGCGCGCCAGGGCGTCGTCATCAAGGACCATCTGCGCGAAGGCTTCCTCGCCCGGCCGACGCTCGTCTTCATGGATTGGTTCGGCAATCTCGGCGACGGCGTCCCGATGCCCTACCACTTCCTGTCCCGCCGCGAATGGCAGGGCGAATTCTTCAAGTCCCGCCTCGAGCTGGTCACCACCACCGAAAAGCTCAATCTCTATCTGCCCCCGGCAAGCTGGCTCTTCGACCGCACCCTCCACTTCGTGGCCTACCTGACCCCGAAGCAAGCATAACCCGGGAACCGCCCCCGCGACCCGCAGACCCACCGCAGGTCATCCCAGGACGCGGAGGACCCGCCCGAGTATCGAATGGCAAGGAGGACAGCCGCTCGCCCCCCGCGCCCTCCCCAGCGAAAGCTGGAGCCCAACCCTCCGCTCGCACGAACCCCCACATCCGTCATGGCCGGCCTAAGACCGGCCCCCCAGCGGACTGAACCGTAACAGCAGTTCGAGCGGCACCACCCCACCCACCGCTACGCGGCCCCGACCTGCGGTCGAGGAGGGAGAAGGCAAGCGCAGCGCTCATCCTCGAAGGCCCGGCTGGCGATAGACTCGCAGTCACCCCTCTCCCTCCTCGCGGCAACGCCGTGGGGAGGGAGGCCGCGCAGCGGTGGGTGGGGCGCCGCTGGCGCGAAGCGAGGAAGAGGACCACGTC
>CAZASR010000151.1:0-7349 GCA_964487765.1 uncultured Devosia sp.
GTGTCCTTGAAGAGCGAGATGAAGCTGTTCACGATCCCCGGGATCACGTGCTTGAGGGCCTGCGGCAGCACGATGAAGAACATGCTCTTCCAGTAGTTCAGCCCGAGCGACGAGGCCGCTTCGTACTGGCCGCGGCCAATGGCTTGCAGGCCGCCGCGGACGACCTCGGCCATGTAGGCCGACGTGAACAGCGTGACGCCCACGATGGCGCGCAGGAACTTGTCGATGGTCATGCCCACCGGCAGGAAGAGCGGGAGCATGATCGACGCCATGAACAGCACGGTGATCAGCGGCACCGAGCGGACGAGCTCGATGAACACGATGCACAGCGTCTTGATGATGGGCAGCTTGGACTGGCGGCCGAGCGCCAGCAGAATGCCGATGGGTAGGGACAGCGAGATGCCGACCACCGAGATAATCAGGGTGACGAGCAAACCGCCCCATTGCTCGGTCGGCACATAGGGCATGAACAGCCACGTGCCCTCCGGGACGCCGAAGCGCTGCGACAGCAACCCCATGCTGTTCAGTACGCCGAAGGCGGGCGTTCCCTCCTGCACCTGGATGTCGAGGCCGTTGAGCAGAAAGAAGCTGACGATCGGATAGACGACGAAGAACAGCACGGCGTTGGTGCGTTTGAACGGCACCCGCAGCCAGAGCAGCGGGATGATCAGCGCAGCCAGCAGGAAGAACACGATGTTAGGCCGCCAGTACTCCTGCATCGGATAGAAGCCGTAGATGAAGAACTCGATCTCGCTTCCGATATAGGCCCAGCAGGCGCCGCCCAGAGCGGCGCGGCACTCCTCGACGGTACCGCCGGGGAACACGGCCTGCCCGATGAAAAAATTGTAGAGCGGCGGGATGACCCAGAGCAGGAAGATCACGCCAAGCGCGGTGAGGACCGTGTCGGTAGGCGTGGCGAACAGGTTGTGGCGCATCCAGGCCCAGGTGCCCGAGGTTCGGCGCGGTGCCGGCCGGGCCTCGACCATTTCGGTGCGAACGTAAGCGGCTTCCATCGCCATTGTCAGCGCTCCACCAGCTTAACGCGTGCGTTGTACCAGTTCATGATCACCGAGGTGAGCAACGAGAAGACGAGATAGACCGCCATCGTCAGCGCGATGCATTCGATGGCGCGGCCCGTCTGATTGAGGCTTGTGCCCGAGAACACGTTGACCAGCTCGGGGTAGCCGATGGCGGCGCCCAGCGACGAGTTCTTGGTGAGGTTGAGATACTGGCTCGTGAGCGGCGGCACGATGACGCGCATGGCCTGCGGAATGATCACGAGCCGGAGCCGGTCGCCTTCCTTCAGCCCCAGCGATTGCGCCGCCTCGGTCTGCCCCTTGTTGACCGACTGGATGCCGCCGCGGACCGTCTCGCCGATGAAGGCGGCGGTGTAGATGGTGAGGCCGAACAGCAGCGCGACGAATTCGGGCGGCAATTGCAGTCCGCCCTGGAAATTGAAGCGCTGCAGCACCGGCGGCTGAAATTCGACACTCGCGCCGCTGACCAGCCAGGCCAGCGCCACGATGCCGGCGAACAGCGCGATCGACGTCAGGAACACCGGAAAGCGCCTGCCGGTCTGCTCCAGCCGGCGCTTTGCCCAGTTGCGCAGGACGACGACCGCCGCAATGGCGAGCGCGACGCCGATCCACACATATCCGAACTGCTCGTTGAAGAGCGGGCGCGGCACATACATGCCACGCTGATTGATGAAGACATCGAACGGCAGCGCGAAGGATTCGCGCACCGCGGGCATCGCCTTGAGGACGGCGAAGTACCAGAAGAAGAGCTGCAGCAGCAGCGGGATGTTGCGGATGGTCTCGATATAGACCGTCGCGAGGCGCGCGATGATGAAGTTCGACGACAGCCGCGCGATGCCCATCGTGAAGCCGAGGATCGTGGCGAAGATGATGCCGATGAACGAGACCAGCAGCGTGTTGGTGAGGCCGACGAGGAAGGCCTCCCAATAGTAGGAGGAGCGGCTCCAGGGCAGCAGCGAGAAGCTGATGTCGAAGCCCGCCGTGCGCCACAGGAAGTCGAAGCCGGTGGTCTTGTTCTGCGCGGCGAGATTGCCCGCCGTGTTGCCGATGATCCAGATTGCGAAGCCGACAACGACGACCGCGGTGACGATCTGGTAGATGACGCCACGAACGACTGGATCGTTGAGGAAGAATCCGCGGGACGGCGCCGAACGGGCCGTATCCACTGCAGCCATTGGTTAGGTCCCCTGCCCGGTCCCTTGCACCAACCCGGCGGCCCACAGCGGCCGCGAGGTCAAATGATACGGCCCGGCGCCGCGGGGGCGCCGGGCCAGTTCTTTACCGGATCGGCGGCGCGTACTGGATGCCGCCATCCTTCCACAGGGCGTTCAGGCCGCGCTCGAGGCCGATCGGCGTGTTCGGGCCGACATTGCGCTCGTAGCTCTCGCCGTAATTGCCGATGTGCTTGATGATGCGATAGGCCCAGTCATTGGTGAGGCCCATCGGGGCGCCGAACTCGCCCTCAACGCCCAGCAGGCGCTTGATAGCCGGGTTGTCCGAGCCAAGCATCTCGTCGACATTGGCCTGCGTCACGCCCAGCTCTTCAGCTTCGAGCAGCGCGAAATAGGTCCAGCGGGCGATGTTGAAGAAGCCGATATCGCCGGCACGCACCACCGGGCCGAGCGGCTCCTTGGAGATGATCTCGGGCAGGATCACGTGATCCTCCGGCACCGCGAACTTGCTGCGTTCGGCGGCGAGAGCCGAAGAGTCGGTGGTGTACACGTCGCAGCGGCCGTCTTCATAGGCCTTCACGACCTCGTCCTGGTCGACGAACACGACGGTGTTGAAGTCCATGTTGTTGGCGGCGAAGTAGTCGGCGGCATTGAGCTCGGTCGTCGTGCCGGACTCGATGCAGATGGCCGCGCCCGACAGTTCGGTGGCGGAGGTGATGCCGTCGGCCTTGCGCACCATGAAGCCCTGGCCGTCATAGAACATCGTCCCGACGAAGCTGATTCCCAGCTGCGTATCGCGGCTCATGGTCCAGGTGGTGGTGCGCGAGAGCACGTCGATCTCACCGGAGCTCAGCGCGGTGAAGCGCTCCTGGCTGGTGAGCGAGGTGAAACGGACCGCGGTGGGATCGTTGAAGATCGCCGCAGCCAGAGCGCGGCAATAATCGACTTCGATGCCGGTCCACACATTGTTGGCGTCGGGCGCCGAAAAGCCCGGCACGCCGCTGGTCACGCCGCACTGTACAAAGCCTTTGGCCTTGATCGCATCGAGCGTGGGCGAGGCAGCTGTCTGTGCCTGCGCAGCACTCGCCGCGAGCCCCAGTCCAGCGGCGAGGAGGATGGTTAAAAACTTCTTTGACATTGATTAGCCCTTGTTTCCTGACCCTGTTTTTTTCGCCGGCATCTCCCGAATGGCCGACGGAACCACCGCCTTTCACAGGAGCGGTGATGCTGGTAGTCATCGAAGCGGCAATTGACGATTGCGTCAAGCGTTGTGACGGGATTGTGGCAGTAACGTTGACGATCTTTCTGTTGCAATGGCCGTTCTGGCGGGGGCTGTAGCGGGTGAAAATGGGTATGTCTGAATCAAACAGTAACAAGAGAGCGCAAAGCCCCGAGACAATCGTCACTCACACTGGCCGTCATCCTGAACAGCATTGGGGATACGTTAATACGCCGGTCTATCGTGGATCGACGATAGTCTTTCCCACCCTCGATTCACTCGAAAGCACCGAACCTCGATTCGATTACGGGCGGACCGGGAATCCCTCGGCGGCGGCGGTCGAAGAGTGCATCAATGAACTCGAGGGCGCGTCGGGGACCGTTCTCGCCCCGTCGGGCCTGTCGGCAATCTCGCTCGCCCTCATGACCGTACTGAGCAGCGGTGACGACGTGCTCATTACCGACAGCGCCTATCAGCCGACGCGGCGCGTGTCGGACGGAGTGCTCGCCCGGATGGGCATCAGCGTGCGCTACTATGATCCGCGCGCGGGCGCCACGCTCGAGAGCCTGCTCACCGACAGGACGCGCGCCGTGTTCGTCGAGAGCCCCGGTTCGCTGACATTCGAGGTGCAGGACCTGCCCGCCATCACTGCCCTGGCCCGGCAGCGAGATTTCACCGTGATCGTCGACAATTCGTGGGCAACCCCGATCTTCCACAATCCGCTCGCCCTGGGCGCCGACATCGTCGTCCATGCCGGCACGAAGATGTTCGTCGGGCATTCCGACGCCATGTTCGGTACCGCCTCGGCGAACGCCAAATGGTTCAAGGAACTCAAGAACACGCATCTGCGTCTCGGGCTCTGCGTCTCGCCGGACGATTGTTTCCTTGCCGCGCGCGGGTTGCGGACGCTGGCCATCCGCATGAAGGAGCACAATGCGCGCTCGATCGAGCTCGCGGGATGGCTCGAGGGACAAGCGGGCGTGCGCCGTGTGATCCACCCTGCCTTGCCCGGCCATCCCGATCATGCACTGTTCAAGCGCGACTTCCGGGGCGCCGGCAGCGTGTTTTCGATCATGCTGGATCCCAAGCCGAGAGCTGCGCTGGCGGCGATGGTCGATGGCTTCGAACTATTCGGCATGGGCTGGTCGTGGGGCGGCTATGAGAGCCTGTGCCTGCCGGTCTATCCGGGCAAGGCCCGCACTACGACGGCGTGGGACGAGCCCGGCCCGATGCTGCGTATCCACACCGGGCTCGAAGCCCTCGACGACCTCAAGGCCGACCTGGCTGCGGCACTGGAGCGCTACCGCGCCGCTTGAGGGCGAGGTAGCGGCGCAACGACGACATCGCCCGCGTCCGAATGGTGCCAGCCGGCGTCATTTCGAACATCCAGCGCCGGGTGGCAAAGAGCAGCCGCGCTAGATAGGCGCCCAGCAGGCCAAGGACAGCGCCCGCGATCACGTCGCTCGTATAATGGACGCCCAGCGCGACGCGCGAGAGACCGATGCCCGCCGCGATGACGAGCCCCGGATAGAACCAGCGCGGCGACACGAAACCGACGACCGCTGCCAGCGCGAAAGCTGTCGTAGCGTGCCCGGACGGGAAGCTCTGGAACGTCCAGTCGCCCCAATTGGGGCCAAAACTGAGGTCCCCATACTCGTCGAAGTGCATCGGCCGCCCCCGGCCCACGGCCCGCTTCACCAGCGTCGCGACAATGCCGGGCAGCGCCACACCCGCAAAGATGAAGCCGTAGAGCGCCGCGAACTGCCACAACAGGGTCCGCATCAGCTTCCAGCGCACCAGCCAAGCGAGGACCGCAGTGACAGCGAACAGCGCCGCCGCGGGGATGAGGATCCAGTCCGATTCGCCGTAGCGCGTGAGCTGCTCGAACGCGCCGCGGACGCTGTCCGGCCAGCCCGCCACCCAGACGGCGATCTGATGATCGAAGGCAATGGCGATGGCCAGGATTGCCAGCATGGCAACGAGCGCGACCCACCAGCGTTTCTCGCCCAGCCCCAGGGGCCAGCGTCTTGTCAGATCGACCATATTGCCCTTTTGGGCCCGCTCCGGTAACGGATCAAGCCGGAATTCGGGGTATAGCTCAGCCTGGTAGAGCACCGGTTTTGGGAACCGGGGGTCGAGTGTTCGAATCACTTTGCCCCGACCACTTCAAAAGGCCACTCGATGATTGCACGCATCTACCGACCCTCCCCAAACGCCATGCAATCCGGCCGGGGCACGTCCAAGCAATGGGTGCTCATTTATGAGGGGACTTCGCCCAAGCAGATCGAGCCGCTGATGGGCTATACGGCTACGGCCGACACGCAGACGCAGGTGCGGCTCAGGTTCGATACGCTCGAAGAGGCCGAGGCTTACGCCCGCAACAACAGCATCCCCTATACCGTCCAGCCTGCCTATGAGCGCACGCCGAAGCGGTCGAGCTATCCCGACAATTTCCGCTTCGACCGCAAGACGCCCTGGACGCACTGACGCGTGTCGGTCGCCTCGGAACTCACCCGCCTCAAACGCGACATCGTCTCGCTCGAGGAGGAGATCGCCGTCAACACCGGCCCGCGCGCAAGGAACCCGCTTTCAGTGGCCGAAAAACGAGCACTGAAAGCGGAAATGCAGGGCCTCATCCAGAAGCTGGACGAACTGGCCGCGCGGCTGACCTAACTGCTATTCCGCCGCGACCGCTTGTTCTATCGTGGAAGCCTGCATGCAGGCCGAGGACCGATTTATCCTCATCGACTTCTGGCCAATGGATGCGGTTCGCCCCGCCGGAAGCGTCCCGCAGGGGGAAACCACGCGATAGGCACGGCAAGCTCGCGCCCATCGTCGAGCAAAAACCCGAAACAGGCCATCGGCGAGCTTGTCGCCAAATTCAGCGTGGATGTGCGGCGGTTCGTTGGGCGCGCGGGTGTAGAAAAAGGACCGGTACTGTCCCACAGAAAAGCACGATCGGCATGGTTTTGCCCCTCCGACCGTATCGTGTCGCCTAAACTTCCCTCAGCTTGGTCCACTTGCCGTCGGCTTTGCTCGACTTGATCGAGGCCGTGATGAACTCAAGACCTTCGACACCGTCGGCGAGGCTGGGGAGCAACGGGACGTACTCCTTGCCGCGGCCGCGAATGACTTCCGCAAACTGGGTGTAGAGCGTGGCGAAGGCTTCGAGATAGCCCTCAGGGTGCCCCCCCGGAATGCGAATATTCATCGAGGCGGCCGGCGGCTGGCTGATGGCGCCGCCGCGGGTCAGGAGCTGTGCAGGTTTGCCGAGCTCACTGAACCACATGTAATTGGGATTGTCCTGCCGCCAGGAGATGCCCGCCTTCTCGCCATAGACACGCAATTGCAGGCCGTTCTCGTTGCCCGGGGCGACCTGGCTGGCCCACAGCATGCCGCGGGCACCGCCGCGCTGCGTCATATCGATGCCGCGTGCGAGCAGATTGCGGCGCGCATCGGCGGCAGGCCAGACGGCATCGTTTTCACCTCCGGCGCGACGGAAGCGAACAACCTCGCGCTGGCCGGTGTGCTCGCCGCGGCGCCGCCCGAGCGCCGGCACGTCGTGACGACCCTCATCGAGCACAAGTCGGTGCTTGATGCCGTGCGTGCGCTCGAGCGCCGCGGCTGCCGTGCGACGTACGTGCCGTGCGGACCCGACGGCGTCGTGCCTGTGGCGGCCGTGGCCGAGGCCATCGAGCCCGCAACCGCGCTCGTGTCGGTCATGCACGTCAACAACGAGACCGGCGCCGTGCAGGACATCCGCGCTTTCGCAGCCCTGTGCCGCGAGCGCGGCGTGCCGCTCCACGTCGATGCGGCGCAGAGCGTCGGCAAAGTGCCCGTCGAGATCGATGCCTGGGTCGTCGCGCTCGTCTCTTTGAACGCGCACAAGATCTGCGGACCGAAGGGCCTCGGCGCGCTCTA
>CAZASR010000152.1:0-7279 GCA_964487765.1 uncultured Devosia sp.
GGAAAAGTCCTACTCCAAGGTTACCGAGGGCTATGACCACGGCGTCGGCACCGGCCGGCTCGGACGCCTCGTCGGCAGGGTCAACACGCTGCTGGGACGCTGAGCCCGTCCTACTCGGCCGGCTTGACGGACAGCGCTGGGGTGTGGTGCAGGCGAGCACGGATCGAGACGTCGACGCCGACGACACGAAGGGCCGTGAACCAGAGCGCCCCGGACCACACGGTCATGGCGATCAGCGCCGCAAGAGCGGCGCCGACCAGCCCGAACGGCGGCACAAGCACGAGGTTGGCGACCACCAGCGTCGCAAGGGAGGCGGCGACCGCCGGCAGCGCCGTATACGGGCGGTTATGGATCGAAAGGACGATTTGCGAAGGGCCGAACACCGAACGGACGACGAGCCCGGCGCACAGGATGCCGAGCGGCACGACGCCCTGCTGGAACTCGGGGCCGAACAGCATGAACGCGATGGGCGCGAGCAGCAGCACGCCGCCGAGCAGCGCCACCGCGAGGCCGGAGGCGACGAGATTGGCGTCGCCGATCTTGCGATGGAAGCCGTCGCGATCCTTGAGCGCTTCGCTCTCGAACATGTCGGGCAAGGTGACGGCATATACCGCGCCCACGCCGAAGGCGACGAGCGAGAAAATGCGGGTGCACACCCCGAATACCGCGAGATGCTCGGCCGGGATATGGCCCGCGAGCAGCAGTAGGTCGATGTCGAAGAAGAAATCGCCGGCAACGACCAGCGCCACCCAGGGCACGGCGAAATACCACCAGCGCCGGACCTCGGGTCTGGTGACCCGCTCGCCCGCCGGGATGTCGCGTGCGCTGCCAAGCAGCAGCACAAGCTGCACCAGAGCGACCCCCGCATAGCCGATCGAGAGCACCCAAAGGATCTGGTTGATACCCTCCGCGCCGCCGCTCATGGCAGTCGCGACAACGAAGCCGGCAATGGCAAGCAGCGGACGGAACAGCGTTTCGGCGAAGAAGCCGGCAAACGGGCGCTTGAGCCCGACCAGCATGGCGCCGGAGACAAAGACCGTGGCCGTCGCGACGGTGAGCACGGCGGCCGGCGTCCAGTGCGAGGCGACGACCGCACCGGCATCGCCGAACAGTTGCGCTATGGGCCGGCCGGCGATGATCACCAGCGCGCCGGTCAGCGCGATATGCCCATAGGCGCGCGCCATGAAGCCGCGCAGCAGCCGGCCTTCGCCCTTGGCGCGGTACTCGGCGGCAAAATAGGTGCCGGTGGCCTCGAAGCCGAGCGGCATGACCACCGCAACCGCGTTCACCGTCGCCATCACGAGGATGTATTCGCCCAGCGCCTGGCTGCCCAGGAAGCGCGCGATCGCGACCTGCACGAGAAAGGTGAGCGCCGCGCCGAACAGGCGCGCCCCGAAGATCAGCCCCGACTGACCGAGCAGGCGCTGGCGCAGATTCATTCGTGCTCCACCGGCTCGGTGCGTTGCTGATCCGGCTTGGCCCGATCGACGCGGCGCCTGTCGATCTCGCGCCTCAGCCACTGCAGGGTGTCGCGCCCGAAGAAGGCGGCATTGCCGGCGAGACGCGGCCACCAATGTGCGGCGTAGTTGGCGACGGGCGGCACCGGCTGGATGACCCCGGCATCGCCGACCATGCCCTTCTTGAACTGGTGCAGGCCGTGGAAGCCGTCGGTGCCGCCGAGGTCGTACCACTTGGCCGGGGTGTTGTCGCGCAGCCAGCGGATGATGTGCCAATGCATGAAGTAGCCTGCACGAAGCGGCAGCGCCTTGTCGCTGGTAGCGCCATACAGATAGACGGCGCGGTCTCCCGCCTTGAAGATGATGGCGCCGGCGATGATGTCGCCCGCGTGGCGTACGAAAAACAATTCTGGCCGCAGAACATCATTGGTCATCGCCATCAGCGCGGGCACCGTCTCATAGGCCGAGTGGTCGGCGAATTTCTTGCGGTCGAGCATCTTCTCATAGAGCGCGGCGAATTCGGACAGCCGGGAGGCGGCGCCATGCTCGAAACCAAGCCCCTCCCTCTCGGACCTCTTGAGGTGGTAGCGCCATTTCTGTTCGAGGCTCTTGCGCTGCTCTTGGTCGCTGAGGCGCAGATTGACGATGTAGCGGTTGGGAAAACCGAGCTCGGAGCCGCGGGCGAATCCGCGATGGATGAGGTGGTCGTACTCGGCATTGAAGGGCGACAGCGAGGCGCGCGGCAGAACGCTCAGCATCAACTTGCGTCTGACCGCGTAGTCGGCCACCAGCGCGTCGATCATCTGGGCATAGATGTCGAGCCGGTCGGGATGGCCGGCGCGCGCCAGCATCGGACCCCATTTGGCGACGGCGAGGGCGCTCAGCCGCAGCGGCAGCGGCTGGATCATCATCAGGCTGCCGCCGACGACTTCGCTGCCGCGCCAGAACAGCACCGGCTCGTGCTCGACGCCCGGCCAGCGCGTCTTTGCGAAGGTGTAGAGCTGTTCCTGGCAGACTTCATCGAACTGCGCGATCGTGCGGTCCCACAGCTCCGGCGACACGATCTGCACTGTCAGCGCCTGGCGCGGCGAGACCAAACTCACGGCCGGCCGGGCGAGCGGTTCATCGAAGACGATCGACACGCGCAACACTCCATTCGTTGCGCGCAAAATACGCCGGGGGCGTCCGAAAATCCCTTCAGAAACTAGGTAAATGCGAGCTAACCCGCTCGCAGGGTTAACCGATCAGTGCGCGGGAGGTCCACCGTCGCTCAGGAGCGGCACGAAGGGCAGATGGAAGCCGAAATGCTCGATGAGGAGCGGGTCGGCGCCATGCCAGATCATGCGGATCGCCACATAAAGGATGATCAGCAGGCCCAGCCAGGCGATCCACCGATAGCGGTGCAGCAGCCGGGCGATGAACGTCGCCGCGACGCCCATCAGCACGACCGACAGGGTAAGGCCGAAAATCAGCGCTTCGAAGTGATGCTGCGCCGCCCCGGCAACAGCCAGGACATTGTCGAGCGACATCGACACGTCGGCGATGACGATCTGCGTGACGGCATCCCGCAGCGATTTTCGTGGTGCCTTGGCGACGGTCCCGTCCTTGTTGAAGTCGGCATCGGCGAGCGCCTCGGTTGCCGCGTGCTCCTCCTCCATGGGCGTCGACAACTCGCGATACATCTTCCAGCAGACGTAGAGCAGCAGGACGCCACCGGCGATCAGCAGCCCGCCGCCCAGCGACAAGAGCTGGGTCGTAATCAGCGCAAAGCAGATGCGAAGCACGGTGGCGGCGACGATGCCAATGAGGATGGCCCGTTTGCGGAGCGTCGGCTCGAGCCCGGCCGCGGCGAGGCCGATTACCACTGCATTGTCACCGGCGAGAACCAGGTCGATGAGGATGACCTGGATAAGCGCGGCTAGGCCAGGGCCGGTGAATATTTCCAAAACAGGGCCTCTCCTCGAATGGGTTGGACGCTATTTAGGGTCTGGCCCCTCGGGATACACCCCCCAAAAAGTCGCAGATGTCGCTTTTTTGCAGAAGAAGCAGCCAGCTAGCGGCGCTGCCGGGTGCGAAGGACGAAGCCAAGGAACCGACCTCCGCGCCGCGCATGCCGGCAGAACGACACCCGCATTTTGCGGTTGGGTCGGAGGGACCCGCCGGGATCGGGTCAGCTGCCGGGCGGCGGGGTGACGAGTGGTTGCGCCGGGATGCCGAGGGACACGTCGGCCCAGCGCGGATGGCCCCACAGCCAGTGTGCGGGCGTCGCGCGCAGTTGCTGTTCGAAGAAGCCGTTGATCTCCGCCATGATGGCGGTTTCATCGGCATCCGGCCCGTAGTGCCGGGGCGGCGCGAAGCCGACGGCGAAACGCGCCGGACCGAGCCGACGCATCGACATCAGGATCACCGGCGCGCCGGTTTCGCGCGCCGCGCGGGCGGGCACCAGATTGGTCGTCGTCGCGAGTCCGCAGAACGGCACCTTGGCCCCTTTGGTCGTGCGCTGGTCGGCGAGCATCTGGACGACGCGGCCCGCACGGAGCGCCTCGCGCACCCGGACGAACACGCCCTCGCCGGTCGCGATCTGCGCGTCGAGACCGTGAGCATAGCGATGGCGCGCGATGATCCCCAGCACGAACGGATTGCTCGGATGCTGCAGTACCTTCGCACCCGCGAGGCCCAGATTGGCGAGCGCGACCTCGAACAGTTCCCAGTTGGCGAAGTGTCCGCCCACGAACAGGATGCCCTTGCCCTCTGCGTGCGCCGCATGGACGTGCTCGACGCCGCTGAGCGCCAGGCGCAAATTGCCTTCTCCCGCGAAGGCGTCGAGATGCACGGACTCGCCGAGGACACGGCCGAGATTGTCGCTCATCTCCGCCAGCAGCGCGTCCATGTCTGCTTCTGTCATCTCGGGGAACGCGACGCGGATGGTGGGATGAAAACTCTTGAGGTTCTCAATGCGGCCGATCAGGTGCCGCCCGATCCACCCGCCCAGATTGGACGCCGCTTCCACCGGCAGGAGCCGCAACAATCCCGCGACCGGCAGGACCGCGACGGTGTGCAGTACATAGCGTCCGACACGCTTCCGCTCCCGCGCCCGCTCCAGCATACGCTGCCGCGAAGCCGCAATCGCCGTGCGCTGCGCATCCGTCAGCCGCCGCGCCGTCATCGACACTGATCTTGGAATTTGGTGGGTGCACAAGGACTCGAACCTTGGACCCGCTGATTAAGAGTCAGCTGCTCTACCATCTGAGCTATGCACCCGGTCCGCGCGGGTGACTATCAGACACCCCTGCCCCTGTCCAGCATGCGCAAATGAGAAAATCGCGCAGCCGCGGCCGGAAGGGTTGGCAAGGATTTGCGGATCGTCCCATTGTGCGAACGGAAAGTACTCAACCCGGCACTGTTGGATGCAAAGCACTGAGATTTTCACCGTTTCCGCCGAGTGGATCGCCCGCAACGTCTACTCCCTGGGCATCGCACTCGCCGTCCTTCTGGGCGGCTGGTACCTGTCCGGAGTGGCCTCGCGGCTGCTGCGGTCGGCGCTTCACAGCGCGCCGAAGATGGTGGATGTCACCATCGCGCCCATCCTGACCGAGCTGCTGCGCTACACCATCCTTGGGCTAACGGTCGTCATCGTCCTCGGCCAGTTCGGAGTCCAGACGGCGTCGATCCTTGCTGTTCTGGGTGCCATTGGCCTTGCGATCGCCCTCGCTTTGCAGGGCACCCTGTCCAACATGGCCGCGGGGATAATGTTGCTCTGGCTTCGCCCGTTCGAGGTCACCGAGGCGATCGACGCCGAGGTGACCTCCGGGACCGTTATCGAGATCGGCCTGTTTGCAACGCGCATAAAGACTTACGACGGGATCTTCGTGTTCGTTCCCAATTCCAAGCTGTGGAATGCGCGGATCGTCAACTGGTCGCGCGAGCCCACGCGCATGGTCGAGGTGAAAATCGGCATCAGCTATGGCTCGTCGATCGATGCCGCGCGGGCCGCGCTGCAGACGATCGTGGCCGATGAGCGTGTCCTGGCCGCGCCGGCGCCAACCATCTTCGTGAGCGCGCTCACCGATTCCGTGATCACGATGTGCGTGCGCATGTGGGTCAACGGGCCGGATTGGTGGGGCACTTACATCGATATGATGGAGCGCGCTGCAACGGCTCTGCAGAAAGCTGAAGTCGATGTCGGCCGCGATACGCTCGACGTTCGGCTGCTGGGCGACGGCGCCGCCGGACGGGTGGGACCGCAGAGCCCGCAGTAAGCGCTAACCGCGCAGCCGCGCCAGGTCCCTGGCCATCGTCGATGACAGCGTGTGGATGTCGCCGGCCACCGCCGCCAGCGTGAAGCCGAGCCCGATCAGGTGCTCGGCACGCTCGTCGAAAAACTGGAACCCCGCGGCCCTGCCCGTCCCGACGATGGCCCTGCCGGCGGATTCGACGGCGGCGACGACGTCGGGGTGACGCGTGTCGCCGAGGTGGCCCATATTCGCCGCCAGGTCGTTGGCGCCGATCAGCATGCCGTCGATCCCCGCGACCTCGCCATAGGCCGGGATGTTCGCCACCGCATGCGGCGTCTCGATCTGGATGATGACGCAGATGTCGTCGGCATAGGTCGACAGATAGGATGTGTCGCGTCCGTAGCGCGTGGCGCGCGTCGTGCCCGAAAAGCCGCGGATGCCCTCGGGCGGGTAGCGCGTCGACGCGACCGCGAGCCGCGCTTCCTCGACCGTCTGCACAAACGGGAACATGAAGCTCCGCACCCCCGCCTCGAGCAGGCGCTTGACCAGAACTGGATCGATGCTGGGGATGCGCACCACGAGTTCCGTCGCGGTGTTGGCGTGATGCGCGGCCAGCACGTGCCGCTCCACCGTCTCGACGTCGTAGAGCGAATGCTCCGTGTCGAGCAGCAGCCAGTCCCACCCCGCCCCCGCGGCAATCTCCGTGACCATCAAGCTGTTGGTCGAAACCCAGTAGCCGAGCGCCGTCTGGCGCCCGGCACAGAGCCGCTTCAGCCGGTTGGGCGGGTAGAGGGTCAACTCAACTCGCCGCGCTTTCCATTGCGCCTTGTGCCGCGGCACCGCGCTCGATCAGCAGGCGATTGACGGCGTTAAGGTAGGCGCGGGCAGAGGCGACGAGTGTGTCGGGCTCGGCGGCATTGCCCGAGGCGATGCGGCCGTTGAGTTCGAGACGTACATGCGCGCTCGCCTGCGCGTCGGTGCCGCCGGTGACGCCGTCGACCGCATAGAGCACGAGATGCGGATCCATGCCGACCGCGAGCTTGATCGCGTTGAAGATGGCGTCGACCGAGCCGGTGCCCTCATAGGCGACCGCGCTCTTTTCGCCATCGATGGTAACGGTCATCTCGCAGCGGTGCAGGCCGCCGGTTTTGCTCACTACCTGCATGTCGACGAGCTTGATCCGGTCGTCCGCCGATCCCGCCTCGTCGTCCACCAGGGCGACGATATCGGCGTCGTAGATGTGCTTCTTGCGGTCGGCGAGGTCCTTGAAGCGCACGAACGCTTCCTGAAAGGCATTGTCCCCGAGATCGTAGCCAAGCTCGCGCAGCTTGTCCCTGAAGGCGGCGCGGCCCGAGTGCTTGCCCATCACCAGCGTCGTTTCCTTGATGCCGACGCTGGCCGGCGTCATGATCTCGTAGGTCTCGGCGTTCTTGAGCATCCCGTCCTGATGGATGCCGCTCTCGTGCGCGAAGGCGTTCTTGCCGACGATCGCCTTGTTGTAACAGCTCCTGTCGCAACGGCGGCAGCCGTGCCGGCGCCGCATCCGCGGTCGGTTGCATGGCTCAGCCCAGCCACTGCCGCAGACCG
>CAZASR010000153.1:0-7031 GCA_964487765.1 uncultured Devosia sp.
GGCGCACGGTCTGCGCCTTGATGGTGATGCCGCGCTCGCGCTCGATCTCCATCGAATCGAGCACCTGTTCCTTCATTTCGCGCAGCGTCAGCCCGCCGGTCGCCTGGATCAGCCGGTCGGCCAGCGTCGATTTGCCGTGGTCGATATGGGCGACGATCGAGAAATTGCGGATGTGGTCGAGCGGGGTGGTCATGGGCAGCCGTGAACGGGAGTTTGGGGGGCTGATAGCAGGGCCCGGGGGACGGCGCAAACGTGGTTTTTTGGGGGTTAACGGGCCTTTTGCCCCCGGGCTCAGGGAACCATCCCGCGGCACGCCCAGGCGATGTTGGCAAAAGATCGCGGCCCGTCCGCCCGGCCGCTCAGATAGGCGTCGCGCACCTCGGTGGTAGCGCGCTCGCGCGCCGCGGGCTCGAGCGCGCCGGCGAACCTGCCGATCGGTCCCTAGCCGGCTGCGATCGGCGCCCATAGATCGTCGAAATCGGCATAGTCCATGCGCACGAGAAGCTGCGTCTCCTCGACCTCGCCGAGCCCCGCCGAGACAAAGGCCTGCTTCATCTCGCCCGGCTGCATCATCGGCTGGAACATGTAGCGGGCCCGGAGCTGCCGGCCGGCCTCGGAGAGCGCCGCGAGCGTATCGACGACCATACGCATGCCGGGCATGCCGCCATAATGGTCCCACACCGTCGCAGCCACCACGCCGCCCGGCCGCACGACGCGCCGCATCTGCGCGATCGCCCCTGCCGTTTCGGGCACGAAATGGAGGACGAGCAGCGCCATTGCCCGATCGAATGCGCCGTCGGCAAAGGGCAGCGCCGTGGCGTCGGCCTGCGCGATGGTGACCCGCGGGTCGGTGTTGCATGCCCTGGCGGCCGCGACGAAGGTCGGCGAAATGTCGATCGCGCTGATCGCCTGAAGCTCGGCATGGGTCGCAAGCTCGAAGGTGAGGCTGCCCGTACCACAGCCGACATCGAGTATCTTCTCGCCCGCCGCCAGCCCCGCGAAGTCGATGAAAGCGGGCGCAAGCCTCCGGCTCCAGCGTCCCATGAGCTGCTCGTACCCGGCCGCCTCGTGCACGGTGAAGGTCGACGTCATGCTCTCGCCCTCGAAGGCGCGTGCAGGATATTAGGGGGATGGGCCGCTGCCAAGGGGGCGCTGCACGAAGCGCGCTTGATGCGACTTCCATGCCGCTTGCACCGCCTGGTGGGGTCCGGCCCTCGTGGGGAAGAAGCGGGAGCGGGCGGTCGACGCGCCCTCGACCCGGGCCTGCGCTGCCCTCGTGGCCCGTCATGGCCGGGCGAAGACCCGGGCGATCCAGCCGGTTCGGTGCTGGAGGAGGGCTTCGCCGGTCCCCGGGTCAAGCCCGGGGATGACGCACGAGAGGACGGTGCCTATGGAAGGGTTGGGCCCCAGCTTTCGCTGGGCAGGGGCGCAGGCGGAGCGGTGAACGACCGCCGATCCTCACGTCCCGCGAGGGAACCTGTCGATCAGCTTCCACTCGTCGATGTCCTTGAGCCATTCGAACAGGATGCCGGCGCCGTAGCGCCCGGCCTGGCGATGGGCTTCGAATTCGGCAAGGGCGCGGGCGCGGGTTTCGTATTCGAGCTTGAGGGGGGCCGAGGAGCCGCTTCGGTCCTGGGTTTCCCAAAGAACGAGGTGGTAGGGCCGGGTGGTCTGCTGGATCATAAGGTCGAGTCCGCTGCGCGGGAGGCAGTTTACAGAACAGTGGCGCGGCGACAAGCAGCGAACGGGATTATCGCGGGCTGGCCGCGGCTTGCGAAGCGCAAATTGCAGGCGCGCTGAAGCGCCGGCGCCGGCGGGGCAGGCGGGGCAGGAACGAGGCTGCATGGGCTTTCTCCCATCCCATGCAGCCCCCTTCGGACCCGTCGAGGAAGGTCCTCCCCCCGCAAGTCCGGTGAGCCAAGCTTATCGGGGGCAAGCTGAAAGTCGGCTGACAGGATGGCGCGCGGCGCCGTTCTGCCATGACAGGAGGCTGAGGCGGGCCGTCAGCCGAACTTCAGGCTGGAACCGTTGCCGCCACCCCCACATTTCCGCATCGGGGTGCACGGCCAAGAAAAATGGAGACTAAGCCATGACGAAGATCAGCGTTCTAGCCCTCATCGCGACAGCAGCTTTCGCCACCTCGCCGATCCTGGCGCAGGACAGCAGCTCGCAGCCGCCCCCCAGTTCCGAAGCCTCGAGCCAGCCGAGTTCCGAGCCTTCGAGCGAAGCGAGTTCGGAGCCTTCGAGCGAGGTCAGTTCCGAACCCTCGAGCGAGGTCAGCTCGGAACCCTCCAGCGCGCCGAGCTCCGAAGCCTCCTCCGAGCCCAACAACGACAATGGCGACGATGGCGGCGGCGACGCCGGATTCTCGCTCGACTTCGACCTGTCGTTCAGCTTCAGCCTGACCCTGCCCGAGGCGATCGAGTTCAAGCGCCTGGTGGTCGAAACCGGCGCGCCGCCGGCCGAAGTCGATTCCAGCGCCGACATCAGCGTGGGTGCCAGCGTGTCCGACACGATCACGCTGACGCCGCTGCCGGCCAGCATCATCGCGCTTTACCCGCAGTTCGAAGGCTTCCTGTTCTTCATCCTGCCCGACGGCCGCATCGTGATCGTCGATCCCGACACGCTCAGGATCGTGATGATCCTCGTTATCGACTAGCGCCCAAGGCGCATCACTCTCGCGCGAACTGAGCGGCGGCAGCGGGCTTGAAGGGCAGAGGCGCTGCCGCCGCACTAGTCTACCGGGCCTGCGCAAGCTCCCATGCGCTATTCGAACGGCGATACGGCGGATGGAGGTCTAGCCGTTCCCGTGGCCGGTGCCAAAACTATGTCATGGCATGACAGAGCTGTCCAGCGCCGGGGCGCGGCCTCACACCTTTGTCATTGCCGAACGGGACGGCGTTTCAGGCGCCGGAGCGATCGTGCCGGTAAAGGGTGATGGTGGTGGGGGTATAGGCGTCGGTCATGGTCCACACCGTGGCGCGGACCACCTTGCCGTGGATGGAAAGCGGCTCGCGCAGCACCTTCTCGGCGGCCTGCAGGGGGCCGCTCGCATCGGTGCTGATCAGCCCGCCATCCTTGCTGCCGTCGGGCAGCAGCGGCTGCACCGAATAGAATTGCGTGCTGCCCTCGCGCAGGCTGCTCATTCGACCTTCTCGAGCCGCCGCACCGCCGCGAGGCTGCGCACGAGGAGCTGCTCGTGCTGCCTGAGCTCGCGGGCATGGGCTTTGACCAGCACCCGCATCAACTCGATCGCGCGGGCCGTGGCGTGGACGCGCGAGACCCGCCCGTCGCCGGCATCGGCACGACGTTCGGCGAGGCCGGCCTCCACGAGCCGGTTGACGAGCTGGACGGCGCCGTGGGGCAGCATCAGCATTGCCTCGGCGAGATCGCGGATCATCACCCCCTCGTCGCCAGCCCCGGCAAGGAGCAGCAGCGCCTGGTGCTGCTGCGAGGTGACGCCCATCGAGCGCACCATGCTTTCGGAAAAACTCAGGAACCGCCGCAGCGCGTAGCGGAAATCGGACAGCGCCGCGACGGTACGCAGGAAGTCGTCATCAGGCGCGTTGCGGGAGGGGCGGGGCGGTTTGTGCATCATGCAGTGACATATACCGGAGGCATCGGCGCGATACCAGCAAGGGGCTCAGCGGACGAAAATATTGCGATCGAGGAAGGCGTTGCGAAACTTTCCCTGCGGGTCGTGCCGCGCCGCCAGCGCCCGGAAGGCGCCTAGCCGCGGATAGCGGTGGTGGAAGGCGTCGGGCGGCATGAGGAAAAGCTTGCCCCAATGCGGCCGCGGCGCGAACGGCGCCAGTGCACCCTCGAGCGCCACCAGCGCCCCGCGCACGCCAGGCCAGTCGCGCTGCCACGAAAAATGAAAGCCGACGCTGTCCTCGCCCTGGCTGGTGCTGAGCCACAGCTCGTCGGCGGCGATGGTGCGGACCTCGCACACGACCAGCGCCGGATGAAGGTGCGGCGCGATGGCCCGGATGGCGCGCATGGCGGCGCCGGCCTGGGCGCGGGGAACGAAATATTCCGACTGATACTCGTAGCCGATCACCGGAATGGCGCCGATGCGCGCATGAGGCAGCCGGTCGTACCACGGACCGGGGACGCCAAGCTGGCCGGTGGTGCCGGCAGGGTCGCGCCCCATCACCGGGCTGCATGCGCCGGGTGCGGGATGGGCGCCGAACAGTTCGGCGGGCGGCGGCGAGGCATCGGCACTGCGCTTGAGCCAGGCCTGGTCGACACGATCGCCGTTCCAATGCGTGAACAGGCTCACCGAATGGGCGCTGCCCATCAGCGCGTCGAAACCGTCGGCGACCTCATCGAAATCGAGCCCATGATAGACGTGCTGGCACATCTCGAAGCGCGGCACCAGATCGAGCGTCAGCGCCGTGACGATGCCCAGCGCGCCCAGGCTCACGACCGCGCCGTCGAAATCGGCATCGCCGCGCGCGTGTCGCACGAGCTCGCCGGCGGCATCGACAAATTCGAGGGCGGCCACGGCGCCCGCGAGGTTCCGGTTGGAATTGCCCGAGCCGTGGGTGGCCGTGGCGACGGCGCCGGCGATGGTGAAATCGGGGATCGAGCCGAGATTGGCGAGCGCCCAGCCGGCCGCGTCGAGAACGGGGCAGAGCTCGGCATAAGTGATGCCGCCATCGACGGTGACGGTGCGCGCCGCCGCGTCGAGCTCGATGCGGCGCTCGAAGGCGCGCAGCGACACGATGGCGCCGGACGTATCGGCGATGTCGTTGAACGAGTGCCGCGAGCCGATCGGCCTGAGCCTCCTCGCGCCGCGAACGGTCTCCTGCAGTTCGGCGATCGTCAGCGGAAAGTGCGTGTGTTCCGCGGCGAAGGCGATGTGCTCTGCCCAGTTGTGGGTGATCCTGTTCATCTTGTCCGTGTTGCCCGACTCCCCGCCCGCGGCCATCCTAGGTCCGCCTCACAGCGGCGTGAAGCGGAAGTCGCGGATCGTCACCTCGATGGGCATGCCGTCGCTCGGGGGCTTGCCGTCGACCAGCCACAGATTCATGTGGACGACCAGCGGTTGCTGCGGAATGTCGCGCGCCGCCTGGGCGGGGGCGTAGGTCCATTCGGCAAAGGGCATCGCGGCGCCCTTGCCGGCAGTACCGGCGAAGGAGGCGTAGGCGATGCTGTCGGCCGACCAGGTGAAGCGGTGCGTCGAGCCCTCGAGCGGCGCGAGTGGCAAAGCGTGGTGGCCCTTCTGCCCCTCGACCTTGGCTGGATGGACGTTCCAGTTGAGCTGATTGGGATTGGCCGTGTCGCCCCATTGCGCGAACTCGATGTCGATCTCGTTGGTGCCGCTCGGGCCGATCGCTTCGGAGCCGGGAAAATTGAACAGGCCGAGCACCGCATTGGTGTCGAGCGCGCCGGGATCGCCGGCGATTTCGAATTCATAGGTACCGAAGCCGAGGGGTGGGCCCGTCATCACGACTTCGGCGCAAGTCCAGTGCCCGCCGTCGCGCCGGATGGCGAGATGGAGGCCGGCGGCATCGACGCGCACATTGGTCGCGCGCCACTCATTGGGTCCCGGCCCGCCGCCATAGGAGCGGATGAGCCAGGTGTAGCCGGCGAACGCGACGAACGGCTCGGCCAGCGCCGGCAGCGGCACGAGCGAGAGGAGGGCGGCGAGACAGAACGGGCGGAGCATTTCTGATGTGCTAGCAGAGCCGGCGGCCGGTGCGAACGATCGCGGCGCGACGCGGTTAACCGGCCCGCGGTGGCCACGCCTCGGTGTCGTGGTCGGGATGCTGCCGGTTGGAGGCCGTGATGCGCGGCAGATAGCCGTTCGGATCGACGGCATAGGTCGGCTGGTCGCCCGGGAGGGCCGGCAGATGGCCGAACCACGGCACGCGGCTCTCGATGCCGTATTGCACAACGGGCGGCACCTGCTCGGGGTGGTCGAGCGCCCCCACGAGGACGCCGATATCGTCGGCTTCGGGGTACTCGAAGATCATCGGCGTGCCGCAGGCCGGGCAGAAGCCGCGCCGGGCCAGCGCCGAACTGTGGAACCAGGAAAATTCGCCCCGCGTCACCGTGAAGTGCGATTTGAGCACCGGGCAGATGACGGCGAAAGGCCCGCCCACCGCCTTCTGGCACATGCGGCAGTGGCAGACATGGACGTTCTCGGGCGGGGAGGTGAATGCGAAGCGCACGGCGCCGCACTGGCAGCCTCCCGTCATCCGGTACCCCTCGTCAGCCATTTTCATTCTCCGCGCCATCGGACAGGCGGGCTGTCTAGAACCGTCACCGGACCGACGCAACCGGCCGCCGCGCAAAGCTGTGGTGGAGGGCGCCCGGCGTCAGTTCCCCGCCGCGGCCGGTGCCCCGTTGGTCCAGGTGACATCGAGGTCGTTGAGCGGTACGACGCTGAGGCTCATCTTGCCCGAGCCCATCTGCAGCTCACGGGCATGCGCCAGATAGACCAGCGAATTGTGCGCCTGGTCATAGACGCGGCTGACGCGCAGCGACTTCCAGATCAGGCTGCGCTGCTGCTTGAAGATTTCCTCGCCGCCCGGCGACAGCGAGATGTCGCCCACGGTCACGGGGCCCGAGGCGGCGCAGTCGATGGCCGAATAGGACGGGTCCTCGAACCAGTTGCCCTGCTGCAGGCGGTCGATGAGGCTGCGGTTGAAGTAGCTCACATGACAGACGACGCCCTGGACGTCGGGATCCTCGACCGCCTCGATGGCGATGTCGTTGCCGGTCCAGTCGACGTTGATCTTGCCCACATCGGCCGCATTGTTGCCGCAGGCGGAAAGCAGCAGCGCAAGCCCGACGGCGCCGGCAGCGCCTGCAATCTTCGTCCACATCCAGGGATCGTCCTTCTCAAGCAGCCACGAACGAGAGGTCATGTGGCCCCCGCCGGGCGGCTCCGCAAGGTCAGCCCGCGGGAAACTTCGGCGCGGCGGGACCGCGGGGCCGATCGATATGGCCGAGGTCGCGGCCGGGGTCGATGCGGTCGCGCACGAGCTGCTTCAATTGCTTGACGTCGGGGAAGCCGCCGT
>CAZASR010000154.1:0-6956 GCA_964487765.1 uncultured Devosia sp.
TCGACGGCACGATCCACTATGCGGCCTATCCGGCCACCTATGGCAAGGACAATGCGGTCGTGGGCGCGGTGGTGATGGCGTGGGATCTGTCGATCCACCGGGCCGAAATTATCGGCCTGCAGGTGCGCAACGGGTTGATCGCGATCGGCATCGCGGCGCTCGGCATGGGGCTGCTCGCCTGGCTGCTGATGATCCGCGTCACGCGCCCGATCCGCCAACTGACACAGGTGTCGACGGCGCTGTCGGAAGGCAATCTCGACGTCGCGATCGACGGCGCCGACCGGGCGGACGAACTGGGCGACATGGCGCGGGCGGTGGAAGTGTTCCGCGCCAATTCGCACCAGGTGCGGCAGATGACGGAAGCCGAAGCAGTGCGCATCGTCAACGAGCAGGCCGAGCGGCAGAAAATGATGCAGGAATTGCAGCTTGCCTTCGGCGCGGTGGTCGATGCGGCCATTGCGGGCGATTTCTCGCGCCGCGTACCCGCGAGCTTCCCCGATCAGGAGCTCAACAATCTGGCGCAGAGCGTCAACACACTGGTGGAGATGGTCGACCAGGGGCTGAGCGAGACGGGCGAGGTGCTGGCGGCGTTGGCCAAGACCGATCTGAGCCGCCGCATGCAGGGCGAGTACCAGGGCGCGTTCGCGCGGCTCAAGGACGACACCAACGCCGTGGTCGACAAGCTGACCGCGATCGTCGCCCGTCTCAAGAAGACGTCCTACGATCTCAAGAATGCCACCGGCGAAATTCTCGCCGGCGCCAATGACCTCAGCGAGCGCACCACCAAGCAGGCCGCGACGATCGAGGAGACGTCGGCGGCGATGGAGCAACTGGCCGAGACCGTGCTCAAGAACTCCGAGCGCGCCGGCGAAGCCTCGATCAGCGCGGCCGACATCACCGGAGCGGCGACCGAGGGCGGCAATGTGATGCTCAAGGCCAACGAGGCTATGGAGAAGATCACCGCGTCGTCGGGCAAGATCAGCAGCATTATCGGGCTCATCGACGACATCGCGTTCCAGACGAACCTGCTGGCGCTCAATGCGAGCGTGGAGGCAGCACGGGCGGGCGAGGCCGGCAAGGGCTTTGCGGTTGTCGCGGTGGAAGTGCGGCGGCTGGCGCAGTCGGCGGCGGAAGCTTCGTCGGAGATCAAGGCCCTGATCGAACAATCCGCCGTGGAAGTGACGGCGGGAACGCGGCTCGTCTCGGACGCCGCGGCCAAGCTTACCGGCATGCTCGATGCCGTGCAGCGCAATCACGCGCTGCTCGAATCGATTGCCGCGGAGAGCCGCGAGCAGGCGACGGCGATTACCGAGGTCAATGTCGCGGTGCGGCAGATGGACGAGATGACCCAGCACAATGCGGCGCTGGTGGAACAGACAAATGCGGCGATCGAGCAGACCGAGGCGCAGGCGGTGGAGCTCGACCAGGTGGTCGACATCTTCCATCTCGAAAACAAGCCGGCGGTTGCCGCACCGCGCGTTGCGGCCAGCGTGCCGAAATCGGCGCGCGCCAAGGCGGCGGCCCGCACCTATCTGGCGGAAGGCAATGCGGCGATCGACCCGGCCTGGGCGGAGTTCTGATTCGAGCGGGGACTGCCCGGGTTAGCCCGGGCCGTAACCGATCCTTAGCCATGCGGGCCTAGCATTGGCGCCCGACAATTGCCCATCCGCGGTCGAGCGGGGGAACCCGGGGGTCCAGCCATGCAACTCGTTCAGTCCTTGCGTCTGTCGCAGAAAGTGCCGCTGGCGCTGATCGGTTCGGCGATCGTGGTCGCCGCCGGCGTCGGCATTGGCTCCTATGTGCTGGCTTCGCGCGCGCTGGAGCAGCAGGCGCAACAGAACCTCGAGACCATCGCCTTCGAGCGCGCCAACCAGCTGAGCGCCTTTGTGCGCGAGCTCGAGGACGACGTGGTCAAGACGGCGGGCAATTCCGACACGGAGTTCGCCACGGCCAATTTCGCCAAGGCCTGGCGCAATCTCAACAATGCCAGCCTCGGCACGGTTGCCGATGCAACGCTGCGCGAAGCCTTCCTCGTGGGCGACGAGGATGCCCGGATCGAGGTCGACAAGCCCGAAGGGCTGACGCCGGCCTATAATGTGAACCACTCACACTACCAGCCGGTGTTCCGCGGCCACATCCGCTCGCAGGGCTACCACGATCTGTACATCTTCGACGTCGAGGGACACCTGGTCTATTCGACGCGCAAGGCCGACGATTTCGCAACGAGCTTCATCGACGGCCCCTATGCGCAAAGCTCGCTCGGGGCGTTGTTCCGCGAGGCTCTCGAGCTCAGCTCCTCGTCCCAGATCGTGTTTGCCGATTTCGCGCCCTATGCGCCGGCACACGACCGGCCGCTCGCCTTCTTCGCCTCGCCCGTGCTCGACAGCATGGACGCCAAGATCGGCGTGATCGCGGTCGCAGTGGCGCCCGAACTGTTCGGCCGGATGGTCAGCTATCGCCAGGGGCTGGGCGCGACGGGAGACGTCATCATTGTCGGGTCCGACGGCCTTGCCCGCTCGGATTCGGGCTTCACCAGCGAGGCGGACGTGCTGAAGCCGACGCTGTTCGATCCGATCATCAAGGCGGCGGCGGAGGGCATCCCCGGGACCACCTGGGCCAACGATTTCCGCGGCGCGGACGTCATTGCCTCGGCCGCCCCCGCCGACATCACCGCAACACAGAGCTGGGGCGTGATGGCCGTGGTCGACAAGGCCGAGATCTTCGGGCCGGTGCGCACGCTCACGCTGATGATGCTGGCGATCGGGCTGGGGCTGCTGCTGGTCGTCGGGATTGCCGGCTGGTTCTTCTCGCGCAGCCTCACCAAGCCGATCACGGCGCTCACGGCCGGCATGAAGCAGCTGGCGCAAGGCGACCTCGATGCCGAGAACCGCTATGCCGGCCGCCGCGACGAGATCGGCGAGATGGCCGATGCGGTCGAAGTGTTCCGCGCCAATGCGCGCCAGGTCGAGGCGATGTCGGAGGACGAGCGGGTCGCCAGCGAGCGGCATCGCGAGGAACGGGCGCAGATGATGCGCAACCTGCAGCGCGCCTTCGGGCAGGTGGTCGACGCGGCGGTGCGCGGCGACTTCTCGCGCCGGGTGAGCACTGATTTCCCCGATGCCGAGCTCAATAGCCTCGCCAACAGCGTCAACAATCTGGTCGAGACCGTGGATCGCGGCCTCAACGAGACCGGCGAAGTGTTGTCAGCGCTGGCGCGCGCCGATCTCACCCGCCGCGTCGTCGGCGACTATGAAGGGGCCTTCGGCCGGCTGCGCGACGACACGAACAATGTGTGCGATACGCTGAGCCAAACCATCCAGGGCCTGCGGCAGACCTCGCGCACGCTCAAGACCGCCACCAGCGAAATGCTGAGCGGCGCCAACGACCTCAACGACCGTACCAGCAAGCAGGGGCAGACGATCGAGGAAACGGCAACGGCAATGGGTCAGCTCGCCCAGACCGTGGGGGAAAATGCGCGGCGCGCGGAAGCCGCCAGCGCCAAGGCGCATGCCGTGAGCCAGACCGCGACCGAAGGCGGGGTGGTGATGGACCGCGCTACCGAGGCGATGGAGCGGATCACTGCCTCCTCGGGCAAGATCAGCAACATCATCGGGCTCATCGACGACATCGCGTTCCAGACGAACCTGCTGGCGCTCAATGCGTCGGTCGAGGCCGCGCGGGCGGGCGAGGCGGGCAAGGGCTTCGCGGTGGTCGCGGTGGAAGTGCGACGGCTCGCCCAATCGGCGGCCGAAGCATCGTCGGAGGTCAAGGCGCTGATCGAGCAATCGGGCAGCGAGGTCACCGGCGGGTCGCGCCTCGTCGCCGAAGCGGCGCAAAAGCTCGTCGCGATGCTGGAAGCCGCCAGGGAATCCTCGGGCCTCATCGACGGCATCGCCACGGCGAGCCGCGAGCAGGCGCATGCGATCGAGCAGGTGTCGGAGGCCGTGCGCGCGCTGGACGAGATGACGCAGCACAACGCCGCCTTGGTCGAACAGACGAACGCCGCGATCGAGCAGACCGAAGCGCAGGCGAGCGAGCTCGACCGCGTGGTGGACGTGTTCCACATCGAAAGCGAGCGAGCGCCGGGACGTTACGCGGCGTAACGGCGGCGGACGGCCCGCGCTAGGCGAGGGCGGCGGCGACCAGCGCCCTGGCGTGCAGGTCCGTCGTGTCGTAGGTCGGGATCGGGCTGACGCTGTCGTCGATCAGCATGCCGATCTCGGTGCAGCCGAGGATCACCGCTTCAGCGCCGCGCGCCTCGAGTCGGGCGATGGCATCGATATAGGTGCGGCGGGACTCGTCACGGACGATGCCGCGGCAGAGTTCTTCGTAGATGATGCCGTTGAGGTTGGTGATGCCGACATCGGGCACCAGCACCCCGAGGCCGCGCTGCTCGAGCTCGTCGATATAGAAGCGCTTCTCCATGGTGAAGCGCGTGCCGAGAAGACCCACCGTGCCGATGCCGTCTGCAAGCAGCGCGTCGGCGGTCGGCGCGGCGATGTGGATGAAGGGCACGCGCAGCGCCGCGACGATCTGTGGAGCCGAGATGTGCATGGTGTTGGTCGCAAGACCGATGACGCCGCAACCCTGCGCTTCGAGCGCGCGAGCGATCCCGGCGAGTTCGGCACCTGCTTTGTCCCACGCGCCGGCGCGTTGCATCTCCTCGATCGGAGCGAAGTCTAGCGAATGGACGATCACCGGCGCCGAGTGCAGGCCGCCGAGAAGCCGCGCGGTCTCGCGATTTAGAATCGCATAATAGTGGGCTGTCGATTCCCAGCTCATGCCACCGATGAGGCCGATTGTCTTCATTTGTGGCGCAATCTCGCCGGCAGGTCGCGGAAGGCGGTCACGACGTCCATATATGCCTGCTTCTTGAACGGCACGATGATGCTGGGCAAACGCTCGAGCTCTTCCCAGCGCCACATGTCGAATTCGGGGGTCATGCTGCCATCGCCAGGTGAGAGCACGTCGATCTCACTCTCTGTGCCGGTGAAGCGATACGCAAACCAGCGCTGCCGCTGGCCGCGATATTTTCCCCTGAGACCGATGCCGAGCAACTCGTCGGGGAGATCGTAACAGATCCAGTCCGGCGCCTCGGCGATGAACTCAACGGTGCGGATCGAGGTCTCTTCGAACAGCTCTCGTAAGGCGGCATCCCGGGCCCCTTCGCCCTTGTCGATCCCGCCCTGCGGCATCTGCCAGGGCGAGCCGTGCTGCGCCGACGCCTCCGGGTCATCCGCCGGCTTGCGCCGCCCGATGAAGACCTTGCCGTCGTCATTAAATACGGCGACGCCCACGCAGTCGCGGTAGGGCAGTGCTTCGCGTTCGGGTCGCGTCATAGGCCCGCCTGCATGAGGGCGCTCACCGGAACGATGGCGAAGCCGCGGTTCTCGATCGGCCCCGCCCATTCGGCGAGGGTCTGGACCGAAATCGGCAGCGCCGAAATCACGCCGATCGCCTGGCCATCTTCGGTGGCGCGGGCTTCGAGCGCGGCGAGCTGTTCGAGAATGGCGGCGCGGGATGGGTTCTGGTCGAGCACCATGTCGGCGCGCCCGAACATGACGCCGTTGGCAGCGGCGAGCTGGGTGGCGACGGAGCGGTTCGAGGTGCCGTCGTCGAGATAGCCCAGCCCGCGCGCGCCAAGCTCTTCCATGATCGGCGCGAAATCGGCGGTCGAGGCGGTGAAGCGCGCGCCCATATAGTTCATGACGCCGATATAGCCGCCGAAACTCGCCATCACCTCGAACAGCTTGTTGAGATTGTCGCGGGGCGCCTGTCCGGTGAGCAGCGTGTCGGGACCTGGATCGCTCTGCGGATAGTCGAACGGTTCGAGCGGCACCTGGAGCAGGATCTCGTGGCCGCCCGAGCGCGCCGAGGCGACCGTACGGTTGAGCGATTTGCCGTAGGGCGCGAAGGCGAGCGTGAAACCTTCGGGGAGCGTGTCGATGGCGTTGGCGGTGCCGGTCTCGTTGAGCCCGAGGCCGGTGACGACGATGGCGATCAGCTTCTTGCCGCCGGACGCGGCGGGTGTCAGCGAGGGGCGCCGGTAGGCGTCGAACGGCGTTTCACCGGTGGCGGCGATGCGGGGAATGGCCCCCTGTTCGGTCTCTTCAAGCAGGTCGGGAAGCAGGCCGTCGGCATTGGCGGTGCGCGGCCCGATCCCCACCGGATCATCATCCGGCACGTCGTCGCCGACGATGGTGACGCCGAGATCCGCAGCCGGCATTTCCGGCTCGGCCGTGATCGTCACCGCGCCGGGCGCGACGATTTCGGCGATGGAGTTGGAGGGCCCCGCATTGAGCGGGATTTCGCTGACCGGACGGCCACCCATGGGATCGTCGACGAGCAGCAGGCGGGCGCCGACGCCCACAATGATCAGCGCCGCCGCGCCCAAGGCGATGCGCGCCAGCGGCAGGGATGTGGGCCGCAGGCGGAGCCCACGGGATGCCGGCCTGGCAGTAGCGCGCCGGCGGCCCAATGGAGCGCTCAGATCATCGGCCATCGCTCAATTCGTCCCCGGGCGAATCAAAAACGCGCCCCCTCGCGCCCCGAGCGATACCACATTCTGCCGATCAGCCCGTGGCCTTGGGCGGGAACGCCTCGTTGGTCTCGGTGCCGAGGATCAGCTTGATGGCGTATTGAAGCTGCGTGTCCTCGGCCTTGTCGGCGGGCACATAGACCGACGAGCCGGTTGTCGCCTGTTCCTCGGTGCCGCCGCCGATCTGGCCCTCGAGGCCCGCTTCGCCGAGAATCTCGTCGCGGCCGGCGAACTCCTCGGGGACGTTTTCGCGGATGACGATGTCGGGATGAATCCCCGAGGCCTGGATCGAGCGATTGGAGGGCGTGTAATAGCGCGCGGTGGTGAGCCGGATGCCGCCATTGGCGCCCAGATGGATGATCGACTGCACGCTGCCCTTGCCGAAGGAGCGGGTGCCGATCAGCGTGGCGCGCTTGTG
>CAZASR010000155.1:0-6862 GCA_964487765.1 uncultured Devosia sp.
CGTGGCCCCCAGGAACTGCGGGTGATGACCGATCTCTACCGCAAGAACGGTATTTCAGTCATTCTCGACGTCGTCTACAACCACACCGGCGAGGGCGACTATAACGGGCCGGTCCTCAGCATGAAGGGCCTCGACGCGCGCACCTACTACCGGCATGTCGAAGTCGACGGCAAGCAGCACCTGATCAATGATTCCGGTACCGGCAACACGCTGCGATGCGACCATCCGGCCGTACAGCGGCTGGTCATCGAAAGCCTGCGCTACTGGGTGGAGGAGACCGGTGTTTCGGGGTTCCGTTTTGACCTTGCCACCGTCCTCGGCCGCGAGCCGGGCTTCAATCCCGATGCGCGGATGCTGCAAATGATCAAGCAGGACCCCGTGCTCGGCAAATCCATCCTCGTCGCCGAGCCGTGGGACCCCGGTCCGGGGGGCTATGGGGTGGGCAAGTTCGGCAAGGAATTCCGCGAGTGGAACGATACCTATCGCGACGATATTCGCGAGTTCTGGCGCGGCGAGCCGGGCAAGATCGGTGCGCTCGCCGGCAAGGTCGCCGGTTCGGCCGAAATCTACAATTTCGCCGGCCGCAAACCGAGTGCCGGGGTCAACTTCCTCGCCGTGCATGACGGCTTCACGCTTGCCGACCTCGTCTCTTATGTCGAAAAGCACAATGAGGCCAATGGCGAGGACAATCGCGACGGCAACAGCAACAACGCCTCGTGGAACTGCGGCGCCGAAGGGCCGACCGACGATCCCCACATCCTCAATGCCCGCCGCCGCGATGTACGCGCGTTGCTGACGACGCTGTTCATGTCGCGCGGCATGCCGCTCATCCAGCAGGGCGACGAGATGGGCCGCACGCAGCGCGGCAACAACAATGCCTATGCCCAGGACAACGAAATCACCTGGGTCGATTGGGAGGGCGCCGACGGCGAGCTCGTCGATTTCGTCGCCGCCGCCAATGCGTTCCGCAAGGCGCATCCGGCCCTGACCCACGACCGCTTCCTCGACGGCAAGGAGCGGCACGGCATCCGCGACGTCGTCTGGTGGCACCAAGGCGGCCACGAGATGGATCACGACGACTGGAACCGCTCCGGACAGTCGGTGCTGGGCATGCAGCTGCGCACCGTCAATGACGAGGTGCTCGTCTGGTTCAACCGCCACGCGGAGACCGTCACGGCCAAGCTCCCGAAGGGGAAATGGGTCATCGGCCTGCTCTCGGACGACAGGGCCCCGGCGACGATCAAAGGCAATTCCATCGTGCTGCCGGCGCGTTCGGTGGTGGCGCTGGTTCGCGCGCAAATTCCGAAGGACGAACCGCCGGAAATCCCGCCAACGCCGGAGCCCCCCGCTGCGCCGGACGAGGATCCGGCACAGGTCCCGCCGGACAATCCGAACGAGCAGCCGCCCGCGCCCGTCGAAGAGCCTCCGCCCGAATACCCGACCGAGGTGCCGCCCGACAGGACGCAGTAATGACTCCGCTCACGGGCTGCAATCCGCCGTTCCGCTCGAGGCGCGGGGCACGCTTGCCGCTCAGATGAGCCTCATCGCCACCAGGACCAGGAATCCGGCTCCAATCCACAGGCAGAGCGGCGAGTAGTTCTTGCGGTCAAGCGTGGCGAATGGTTCGGTCGGAAAGCGGGCGCGCCAGCCGGGCGTGTAGCCGACGACGCCGCGCGCGATGAAGACAATGGCCAGCAGCGCGCCCAGCAGCGTCAGCCACAGGCCGCCACTGGCGTGGTCGGCGAGCGCCAGCGCGACGATGCCGGCAGCCAGCGCCAGCAGCGACACGGCGAACGTCCGCAGCCGGCTCGGCATTCGCGTCACCCCCGGCGTGCCGATCACCGTCTGCGCCAGCAGCGTCTCGTCGCGGATCGGCCAGGTGTTGCCGAACGACCAGAGGAAGTGCGCCAGCGCCACCACCAGCAGCGGAACGAAGGTCAGCGAACCGACGAGCATGTTCATGAGCAGAAGACCGCATCGCAAGTGTTTCGTGGCGCATCGGCCCGATACCGGCTGGATAGGAGATGCCGCCGGTTTCGTCGAGCGATGCGTTTGCCGCAGCCCCGCGCCATCTCGGCCGGCATGGCGCTCCGAAGTGCGCGAAAGCCCGGCACTACGGGGTTTGCACGTTCTCCGAGCAACTCAGGACCGGCGCCGCATCGAGCCCCTCGGTGACGTTGTGGAGGGTGCCCTCATTGCCCTTGTTCCACCACTCCCACACGCCCGAGACATACTTCGCCCCCGATGCGGAGATGACGTTGACCATCACCACATCTTCCCCCTCGATCGGCACGATCGCAAGGAAGTTGGGCTGCGCGTTGATATATTTGACCGGCAGCGGCTCCATCTGTTCGCCGCAGCCATAGACGGCGGTGACGATCTGCACGTCTCCGCTCAGATTGATCCCGACATTGAGGTCGACCGCGGCCAGGGCAGGGGATGCCCCCAGCAGCAGGGTGGCGGCGATGGCAATCGGTTTGAGCATGGCGCAACTCCTCGGTTGAATCGCGAGGATAGCGCCTCGCGCCAGGATGTCACTCGCCACCGCCCACGAACACATCACGAACAAGCTGGACCGGCCGCGAGTCAGCGGTTCGCCATCGCCGGGCTTTCGGTGTCGCGCTCACCGGTTCGAGCGGCGGGACGCTCCGGTGTTGACGACTACCCGGGCTGTCGGCCGAACCTGCGCCGCACATTCCTCGATATATCTATCAAGGAAGCCGACCCCCGGCGTCAGATCGCTCTGGGTCTGGTGCCGTGCGATTAGCGACAGGGCCAGCGCTTCGAGGCCCCGCACACCCTTGCTGTCTCCCGCCTGCTGCAGCGTGCTGCTCTGTTCCTCGAAGATGCGCAGCATCGCATCGTAGGTCGAGGCGTCGGCGCGCGCCTTGAGGTCTGACCAGTCCTTCGCCCCGGTTTCCTTGGCCATCTTGTAGGCATAGCTGCCGACGATGCGCCGGACGGCAGGGTCGCTGCCTTCGCCGCCATTGAGTGCGGTCATCACGGCGATGAGCCGCTCCCGGAAAATGGCGTCGCGTTCGGCCGTCATGGCTGTCCCTTAGTCCACAGGCGGGGCAGGTGCCCGCCAACGAAAGCAGAGCGATAATCGGTGAGAGCGAGCGGCGCAAGCAGCCCAGCGCCCGAGTCCTCTTGGCCACTTTGAGCACGGCCCTGCAAGTTTGTTCAATGCGCGCTCGCTTGCGTGACCCCGAAGGCGACCCGGGCTAGATTAGCCGAACCGGAGTTTACTCCGGCAGAGGTTGTTTGCACCGACGCCTCGGCCCCGCATCCCGCATGGGTGCGGGGCTTTTTGTTGCTGTGGAAGCCCGAGGGATGCGCGCAACCTTTCGGAACTCGTCCCGTTTAGCGGGGGAACCCGGGCAGGCCGCGCCAGCGTCAAACAGCAAGCGGCCACGAGGACGGAGAACAATAACAATGGCGACCGACGCGCACTGGATCGCCGCACCGACCTCGACGCCTGGCTCGAGACCAACTGCATTGGACGCTTGCGCGATCGTCGCGATCGATGCTGGCGCCGATGGTTCGGTGGAGGTTTGCGAGGGCTGACGCTCCCTCGTGGACCAAGCCGAAGGGGCGCGGGACTTCGGTCCCGCGCCTGCTTTTTTTTGGGCATCAGTAGAGTCCCGCCCGACTATGACAAATCACGTATCCGTTTGGAAACACCCGGTTTTCCCCCCCCGGAAGAATGACGTACTAGTTGACTTGTCATTAGGCGCTGTCCGGCTTCCTTCTCCCCGCAACGCTGCGCGCAATGCAGCAGCTCAATGGGAGACGTGAACATGAAACCTCTAGTCGGATTGCTCGCGGCGGGCCTGTTGGCAACGTCGCTCATTCCCCTCGACGCCAGCGGTGCGTCCCTGCTCGGCGGTCTGGTCAAGACCGGCAAGGATTCGGGAAACGCCAACCAGATTGTCTCGCTCGGCAGCGGCGATGACGGCAGCTCGATCGGCCTGCTCGGCTCGGAAGGCGTGTCCGTCAGCCTGCCCGTGGGTAGCGGCGATTCGGTGCCGGTGGTCGGCGACCTGCTCGGCGGCGGTGGCGGTTCAGTGCCGATCGTCGGCGATCTCCTCGGGGGCGGCGATGGTGGTGGGGGCGGTGGCGGCTCGTTGCCGGTCGTTGGCGATCTGCTCGGCGATGGCGGCGTCACGCTACCCGTCGATCTCGGCGATATCGACGTCGGCGTGCCCGGCGTGGCGTCGGTCAAGACGTCGTCGGCTTCCGGCGGCGGCAGCAATGTCGGGCTCGAGCTCCTCGGCGGTGGCGGCGACAACGTGTCCACCAATCCGCTCGGCCTGCTCGGCAATGGCCAGGTCAGCGTTTCGCTGCCGGGCCTCGGTGGCCTGGTGCCGGGCGGCGGCGGTAATGACGACGACAATGGCAATGGCGGCAATGGCAATGGCGGCAATGGCGGCAGCGGGGGCAATGGCGGCAATGGCGGCGGCAGCGCCAGTAATGGCGGCGGCGGTAGCGATAGCGGCGGACGCGGCGGGGGCACCGGCGGCGGCGGAGGTACCAGCGGCGGCGTGATCGTCAAGTATTTCAACAACGGCAACGGCAACGGCGACAGCGCCGGCGCCTTCACCATCCCATCGGGCATCTCAAGCCGGCTCAGAACGCTGCTGCGTATCCTGGCCGAGCGCGACTATCTGCGCATCTCCAACGGCCGCGCGGTCTGCCTCAACAGTTTCGGCATCGCCGAAGTCGCGGGCTGGGTGCCGCGCAAGGACTGGGGCGCCCTGCAAAAAGCCCTCGCCAGCTATTCGCAGGACATCTACACACTGCGCCAATTGCTCGCGAACTGCGGCAGCAATGCCCAGCGGCAGGCCCTGAACATCACCCAGCTCAACCGGGTCATCGCTCTCGACATCGGGCGCGATGGGCGGCCCGTCCTGTTCATGCTGTGACGTCCGGGGGGATGTGTGCAATTGCGCCATCCCCCTTCAACATGCGAAAACCAACTCCGGGCAAGGCGAGAAACAAACCGAGCGCAGTGGTTGTTGCGAGACCAGTGTCGCTCGGTCACTCCTTCCAATTTCGGCACGAGCGACTCCAATAAAGGAGAAGCAAGTGAGGAAGTCTCTCAAACTTTCAGCGATTGCGTTGCTGACCACAGCGATGACTGTATTGCCAGCCCATGCGCTATCGCTCAATCTCAATGGCGACGGCCCCCTCGTCGATCTTGGCAACGACAACAATGCCGATGCGACCGTCGGCGTCGATACGGGCAGCGTGCTCGGTGGCGACGATGGCGGCGGCGCCGATGCCAATGCGACCCTGGACGTCAATCTCAACGACCTCGGCGGCGACGACGACTCGCTCGACAGTGTCATCGACGACGATGGTGATGGTGGCCTGGTCAATCTCGGCGATGAGAACGATCTCGTCGATCTCGACAACGACGGCGACAGCATCGTCGATCTGGGCGGCGACGATGGCGATCTGCTCGATCTGGGCGGCAATGGCGACGTGCTCGACCTCGGCGATGACGACAACAGCCTGACCGGCGTGGCAGACGTCGATGTCGATCTCGGCGACGGTGATCGTCTGCTCGATCTTGGGAAGGACGGCGACCTGCTCGATCTGGGCACCGGTCCGCTCCTCGACCTGCGCGGCGATCCTGAAACCGATGCGGTCGTCGAGGCCGACCTTGGCGGCGGCGAGCTGCTCGACACGGGTGAAACCCGCCGCTTGCTCGATCTGGGCAGTACTGGTGATCTTCTCGATCTCCGTGGCACCGGTGATCTCCTCGATCTCGGCAGCACCGGCGATCTCCTTGATCTCGGTCCGGGCAATCTGCTCGACCTCGATGGCGGCGATGCCGAAGAGGTTGCGCTCGACCTCGGCAATACGAAGATCGATGCCGACCTCAATCCCTCCGATAACGACGCGCCGCTCGCGAGGCTCACGCTCGGCACGGGCGATGACGGCGTCGCGGGCACGGGCCTCCTCTCCGGCACCGATGGCACCGCCACGGTGGGCGGGGGCAACGCCGCAAACATCTCGCTTGGCACCAATGACGACGGTACTGGTTCGGGCGGCGGCGGCAGCGGCGGGGACAGCAATGGCGCGGCCGGCAATGGTGGCGGTGGCAGTGCCGTCGGCGGTGGCGGCAACTCCGGCGGCGGCTCAGCCGGCCCGGTCGGCGGCAATGGCGGCAGCGGCGATGACGACGGCGACCTGTTTGCTGCGGCAACCACCGGTACCACTGCCTGCATGACGCTCGACGCCGCGCAACTCGACCAGCTCATGCAGCGCCACACCTACAACAGCGCCACTTTCAATAGCTGGGCGAGCGCCCGCGCGCTCAAGATCGTGGAGGTCGATTTCTGCGATCAGGCCGTCGCGCAGGTTGCGGCGGCGGCGAGCAGCAGCAGCAATGTCGCCCGGCTGCAGGCCTTTCTCGCGGCGCAGGCCAAGGTCAGCGCCGGCCTCCGCTCGAAGGGCCATTCGGCCGGCGACGTGATCGCGGCGGACCACAGCGGCGAGGTGCTCATCGTCTACGTCATCTAGGGACCGCACACACCCCCACTGCCGGATAACGTAGACGTCACTGAGGCGCGGATCCGTCCCCCCGATCCGCGCCTCTTCTTGCGCCCTGCAACACACGCGCTAAGCTGCCGTGAGGAGTGCATCATGGCAACCGACGAACAGCGTCCGCCTGTCGTGGGCGGCGGCACAAAGAAGCTGCTTTATGCTGCCGACACGATCCTGCGCATGGGCGTGGGCAAGTCTGCCAAGGCGCTGACCGCCCGCAACACCTGCAAGGCCTGCGCCTATGGCATGGGCGGCCAGATGGGCGGCATGACTAACGAGCTCGGCGAGTTTCCCTCGGTCTGCAACA
>CAZASR010000156.1:0-6859 GCA_964487765.1 uncultured Devosia sp.
TCGATGCGGTCGCGCACGAGCTGCTTCAATTGCTTGACGTCGGGGAAGCCGCCGTCGCGCCGTCGCTCCCAGATCAGGTCGCCGTCGAGACGGATTTCGAAGATGCCGCCGGTCCCCGGCACCAGCGCCACTTCGCCGATCTCGAGCGAAAAGGTCGACAGCACCTCCTGCGTCATCCAGGCGGCGCGCAGCAGCCAGTTGCATTGCGTGCAATAGGTGATCCGGAGCGAAGGCTTGCCGCTCATACCGCCGGGTCGCCCCAGCTCGAGAGGAAGTTCTGCGGCAGGACGATCGGGGTGGTGCCCTCGCCGGTGCGGTCCGCCAGTTGCGCGGTGGTATCCTTGACCCGCTTGGCGAGCAGGCGGGCGATCTGCAACAGCCAGTCGGGATGGCTGCGCAGCACCTCGATGGCATTGTCGATGACGAAGTAGTCGACGGCGGTGACGGCGCGGACCGTTGCCGTCTGCGGCGCCTCGAGCAGCACGCTCATCTCGCCGATGACCGAGCCAGGCGTCTTGATGGTGGTGATGTGCCTGCCGTCGCGCAGCACTTCGAGCTCGCCCTCACGCAGCACACAGAGCTGTCCGGTGCGGCCGCCCTGCTCGATCAGATCCATGCCGGGCCCGATCCACTCGCGTCTGAGCCAGGGTTCCGTCAAGCGCCTCTCCGGGACATGCCGCGGGCGGACGGTTGTCCGGCCCGCGGCAAGATTACCGGAGATGGCCTATTCGATCCAGATCACGGTGCGCGAGCGCGCGTCGACAAGCGCCGGGCGGTCGTCGACATAGAAATAGGCGTAGCCGCGGGCCTCGGGGATATCGACGACGTCGACATCCGCATCGACCACGAAGCCCGGTTCCACGTCGGCGTCGATGGTGATCGACTCCGTCGGGTTGGCCTTCACATAGGCGACTGCCGACTCGGGCACGACGAAGCCGGGCGAGGCGACAATTTCACCGCTCGACGTCGAGACGATCCAGACCCGGCCATTGGCGTAGAAGTAGCTGAGATCGTCCTCGCCCTCGATGGGGTAGAGCGTGACGTCGCTCGAAACCTTCACGCCGACATCGAGGTCGCCGTCGACATAGACCTGCTCGACCGGGTGCGTGCCGGCATAGCTCACCGCGGCCTCGGAGACGGTGCCGCCGATGACCGCACCCGAGAAGCCGCCGATGATGGCGCCGATCGGGCCGCCGACCAGAAAGCCGATGGTGCCGCCGGTGGTCGCGCCCACCGCAGCACCGGCACCGGCGCCGCTGCCGTCGCTGTCCTGCGCGAAGGCCGGCAGGGCAGTGGACAATGTGAGGAGGGCCGCTCCGGCCAGAAGGAGCTTGCGCATGAGGATTACCTTTCTTCTTGGTTGGTGTTCTTTTCCCCCGCTGGCCCGGGTAACGGAATGCGCGCTGAGGGGTTCCCCCGCGCGGCCATTTGCGGCAAAAGCGCGGCATGCCGGGCACGCGTCGCCAATCCATCGATGTCTATCGGGGCGCGGCCATTCTCGCGATGGCGGCCTATCACGCCACCTGGGACCTGAACTATTACGGGATCATCGAGGTCGGGATCGGAGTCGACGCGCTGTGGTTCACCATCCAGCGCTCGATCCTGACGGGCTTCCTGCTGCTGGTCGGGGCGGGGCTGTGGCTCGCGCACAGGGACGGCATCGACTGGCGCAAATTCTGGCGGCGCGAGGCGTTCCTTATCGCCGCGTCGCTCGGTGTCAGCGCTGTAACGTGGTTTCAGTTCGGCGCCTATTTCGCCTATTTCGGCGTGCTTCATGCCATCGCGCTGAGCTCGCTGCTCGCCGTGCCGCTGATACGCGCCCCGCTCTGGGCGCCGATCGGTGTCGCCATGGTCTTCCTGTGCGCCCCGGCGGTGTTTTCGTCGGACCTGTTCAACACGCCGTGGCTGGCCTGGATCGGCTTTTTTACCGCCGTGCCCGAGACCGCCGACCTCGTGCCGATGTTTCCCTGGTTCGGCGTCGTGCTGATCGGGCTCATCGGCATGCGCCTGATGGCCTCGGCCCCGGCATTCACCTGGTCGAGCCGCGGCGCCTGGGCCCGGGTGCTTGCGAGGATCGGCCGGTGGAGCCTCATCATCTACCTTGTGCACCAGCCGCTCCTGTTCGGCCTCATCACGCCCATCGCCGGCTGGATCGACAGCGCCCAGCGCGCAAAATTTGACACCTTCGTCGTGAGCTGCGAGGCGCGCTGCGGCGAAACCAGCGACGCGCCCTATTGCGCCCGCTATTGCTCCTGCGCGCTCGAGCTGACCGTACGCGACAATTTGTGGGAGGCCGGGGCGGACAAGCTCGGGCAGATGACGCGCCTCTGCGCCGAGATGGCGCGGTAGGCGGGATTCGCATCAAACTGCAGCAATGGCGTTAGCGCATCGCTGACCGCGCGGCGGTCTCATGGGGCGTCCTGAGCGAGGTGGCCATGTCCGGGCTGTTCGGCATTTTTTCCGGCGACAATGCGGTGCTGATGGCCAGCATCGTGGCCTTCACGGCGTTCTTCCTCATCGGTCGCGTGGCGCATGCGCGCCAGAGCGTGGCCTTCGCCTTCGGCTTCACGCCGTGGCTCGCCTGCATCGCCATCATGGGCCTCGCCGCCGCGCTGATTTGAGCCGCGTTCGGCAAAAACCTCAAAGCGCGGAACGACTTATCGGGCGCTTGCGCGAAAAAGCAAAGCAATTCCCCCGCACGGCCTCACGCCTTCAGCGTAAACGGCCGATATTGGCCGCACGGCACGGACAACAATGCGGCCTGACGCAAGGGCCGGTGAAAAGGAGATGCACGCATGGCACTGTTGATTGGCGATACCGCTCCCGATTTCGAGGCGGAGTCGAGCGAGGGCCACATCCACTTCTACGACTATATCGACGGCAAATGGGCCGTTCTGTTCTCGCATCCCAAGAACTATACCCCGGTGTGCACCACCGAGCTGGGCTACACCGCCAAGCTGAAGCCCGATTTCGACAAGCGCGGCGTCGTTGTGCTCGGGCTGTCGGTCGACCAGCTCGCCAACCACGCCGGCTGGGCCAAGGACATCGAGGAAACCCAGGGCCACAAGCTCAACTTCCCGCTGATCGCCGACCCGACCCGCGAGATCGCGAGCAAATACGAGATGATCCACCCCAATGCCGATACTTCGGCAACGGTGCGCTCGGTCTACGTCATCGGGCCCGACAAGAAGATCAAGCTCAAGATCGAATACCCCGCCTCGACTGGCCGCAACTTCGATGAAGTGCTGCGCGTGATCGACAGCCTGCAACTCACCGCCAACCACTCGGTGGCGACGCCGGTGAACTGGAAGCAGGGCGAGGACGTGATCATCAACTCCTCGGTGAGCGACGACGACGCCAAGCAGAAATTTCCGAACGGCTGGACGGCCCCCAAGCCCTATATCCGGATCGTCCCCCAGCCCGCCGGCTGATCGCTTCCCGACGTCTCCCTGACAGACTGGGCCGCCCCGCAAGGAGCGGCCCGTTTCTTGTGCGCGAAATCAGGCCGGACCGCGCAGCGCCCGGTTGATCGAGCCCAGCAGGATCATGATGCGGGCAAAGCCCATCAGCAGCAGGCCGCCGAGGAAGGGCGTCAGCGCCCAGTTGAGGCCGGCGGCGACACGCCCCAGTGCCGGCAGGACATTGGCGGCCCCGCCGTCAGAGGCGGCCATCAGCGACGCGTAGATCGATGGCGCCTCGAAGCCGACGACGACAAGCGTGATGACGGCCGAAACGAGGCCGATGAGGTAGAGCAGGATGGCGATCATGGTGCGAGCCCCCAAAGGCGCATGCCGTCAGCCCACTAGAGTATCGGCCGGGAACGGCGTCAACGGCCACCGCCCACATTTCAGCCGATCTTAACGGCATTCGGGCTAGCTGCGAGCCGGGGAGAACGCGGCCGATGGCGGACGACGACAGGGTGGGGACGCTGCCCCTTTGCTTCTGCTGGGGGCTGACCGCCGCGGCACTGGTCGCCAAGACATTGTCGATGGCGGGCACGGTGCCGCTGATCCTCGACACCGACGACGCCATGCGCCTCACCATGGTGCACGATTTCCTCGCCGGGCAGGGCTGGTTCGACCTGGTGCAGCACCGGCTCAACACGCCCTATGGGGCGCTGATCCACTGGTCGCGGCTGATCGACCTGCCCGAAGGGGCGCTGCTGCTGGTGCTGCGCCCGCTGTTCGGCGCCGCCGCCGACGTGGCGCTGGCTTATGCCTGGCCGCTGCTGCTGCTCGGGCCGCTGCTCTGGCTCACCGCGCGGCTCGCCTTGCGGCTTGGCGGCCGGCCGGCGCTGTGGCCAGGCCTGCTGCTATCGGCGCTCTCGCTGATCACGCTGGTCGAGTTCGCCCCAGGGCGGCTCGACCACCATTCGGTGCAGATCCTGCTGGCGCTCGCAATGCTCGGCTGCGCGATCGCCGCGCTCGAGCGGCCGCGTTTTGCGGTCGGCGCCGGCGTCGCGGCAGGCCTGGCACTGACCATCGGCATCGAATCCCTGCCGCTGGTGGGGGCGACGATCATGGCGTTCGGCCTCGCCTGGGTCGCCTCGGCGAGGCAGGCGGTGGCCCTCCGCGACTTCGGGCTGAGCTTCGCGCTGACCACGGCGCTGGGGCTGGCGCAGGGGGTGCCGCCGGAGCGCTGGCTGGCGCCGGGCGCCGACGCGATCTCGGCGACCTATGCGCTCGCCGCGCTGCTGTGCGGGCTGGCCTTCCTGCTGCTGTCGCTGCTGCGGTTGCAACCCGCGCCGCTGCGGCTGATCGCGGGACTGGTGGCCGGGGCAATCGCCGCCGCGCTCGTCGTCGCGTCGTTCCCTGCCATCCTCGGTGGCCCCTACGGGCAGCTCGACCCCTGGCTGCTGGCCAACTGGATCGACCGCATCTCGGAAGCCGAACCGCTGGCCGACAGCTTCGCGTCCGGGCCGGTTTACACCGCGGCCGTGGCCATTCCGGTGGTGACCGGGCTTGCCGTGGTTGCCTGGAACGTCGTTCGGGTGCAGCACGATCGCGGCGCATGGCTCGTCCATGGGCTGATGCTCACCATTGCCTTTCTCGTGATGCTGCTGCAGATCCGCGCCGCGCGCTTTGCGGTGCCGCTGGCGGCGCCGGCCTGCGCCGTGCTGATCGGCCTCGCCTGGCGGCGGATGGTGACGACCAACGGCTTCGGGCCGATCTTTGCCATGCTGGGCAGCGTCGCCGCCTCGGCGGGGCTCGTTCTCGCCATCCTCGGCACGCTCGTCGTCACGGTCGTGCCCGCTTATGACGCAAACACGCTCGACCCCAATCGCGCGGCGCGCCAGAGCTGCCTGATGCCCGCCGCCTTCACCGATCTTGCCGGCCTGCCGCCCGAGCGCATCATGGCCCCGATCGACCTGGGCAGTCATCTGCTGCTCTATACGCCGCACGCCGTCGTGGCCGCGCCCTATCACCGCAACGAGCAGGGCGTGCGCGATGCCTTCCGCTTCTTCAACGAGCCCATCGCGGCGGGCCGCGAAATTCTCCGCGCCCGCGGCATCACGCTGGTGGTGATCTGCCCGGCGATGAGCGAGATCCGCGGCCTCGTTGCGCACACCGACGATTCCTTCGTCACGCTCTACGCCGCGGGCAGGCTGCCGGCCTGGCTGCAGGAGGCGTCGCGGCCCGCCGACGTGCTCAAGGTCTATTCAGTCGAGCCCTAGCTCGGCCCTGAGCCTGCGCGTGAGCTTTGCCGCGATCATGCCATGCGACGCCTCGAGATAGGCTTTGAGCTCGGCATCGCTGAGCGGCGCGCCCTTGTCGACGCTGACCCAGGCGCGCTTGGCGAAATAGGCGGCCTGCCCGATGCCCTCGAGGCTGGTGAGGCCGTCGAAGGAAATCTCGCTGACCTTGAAGACAATGGGTGTGCCGCCCTCACCGATCAGCGCGAACACCTTGCCGCCGACCTTGGCGACATGGCTGCCCCATTGCTCGACGATTTCGGTCGCCGGCAGGGTCGCGATGTAGCGCCGGAACGCGGCCACGCTGTGCAGCGTCATAGCTGGTCCTGTCGCAGGAACACGCGTTCCCGCCGCGAACGGCCCGCCCAGGCGAGCAGCAACCCGGGCGCCCCGATCACCGCCCAGCCGGGAAAGCCGAGGAGGGCCGAGACCGCCGGCTGCAGCACCGGACCGAACAGCCGCGTGCCGAGGAATTCGCGCACGGCCACCAGGCTCTGGGCATGCATGTTCTCCCAGGTGACCTCGAGCGGGGTGAGCACCAGCGCATTGGCCGCGAGCGAGCGCGTCCCGTCGATGATGATCAGAATCACCGCAAAAGCGATCAGCAGAGTGCCCACAACCCTGAGAACGAGCCGCATGTGTCCATGTCGATTGCTGTCGGCGCCGCCGGGCGCGAGGATGAGGCTGTTCTGGCACGCACGGGCCGGGTGGGCAAGGCGGCGGCGCGCAGGGGGCAGTGTGGGGATCGGCGGCGGGCATGTCGGGGGCACGTCCGGGCGCGCGTACGAACGATGAGCGCCGCCGCGACGAAACGGGGCGCGGTGCCGTGAGGGGATGGCGGGCGGTGGCGCCCTGTCCTCACCGTGCGGCGGCGTCGCGCCCGCCCGGGGGGCTGAGCGGAAGCGCGCATTTGCGCGCCCGGCGACCGTTCGGGATCGACGGATCGACATGGGGCGCCCGCCGCGGGAGCTCGCCGCCCGGCCTCAGGGCTGCTCCTTCACGACCGGGAAGCTGCTCTTGAGGTGCCGGGTTGCGGGATATGCGGCGCGCGGGACTGGGAGGAGCGGGAGCCCCGCGAGGCGCGACCGAACGGCCATGGCAGCGCCTGTTGCGCCCTTGCGGGGCGGCGCGCGATGAGTATAGTGCGCGCGCCTTTGGAGGGGTGGT
>CAZASR010000157.1:0-6772 GCA_964487765.1 uncultured Devosia sp.
TCACACACGACCAGCTCGAGGCCATGACGCTCGCCGACACGCTCGTCGTCATGAACGCCGGCCACATCGAGCAGGTTGGCGCCCCCACCGAGCTCTACGAGCGGCCCGCCACCCTGTTCGTCGCCGGCTTCATCGGCTCGCCGCCCATGAACCTGATCGAGGTCGGCGTCCTGCCCGAGGCCGATGCGGCGCGGCTCAGGAAGCTCGCCCCCGGCGTCGCCACAATCGGCATTCGCCCCGACGCGATGACGCAGGAGGCGATGCCGGACGCTCTCGCGCTCACCGGCACCGTCGCGCTGGTCGAGCCGGTCGGTGCCGAAAGCCACGTCCATCTGCGCTGGCAGGACCGGCTGATCGTCGCCCAATTGCGCGGCAAGCTCGGCTTCGCCGACGGCGAGTCCATAACGCTCTATGTCGATCCCGCCGCCATCCACGCCTTCGCCGCCGACGGCCGCCGCGTAGCGACCGCAGGTTAGGCCGTGCCGACGCATGCCTGAACCGCGCCGGCGGCCCGAACAGTCCGGCCACCGGTTGCCTTCTCGCGCCGCCCGTGCATCCTGCCGCCGATGACCGAGTCCGACGAGGACCTTTCCCGCTTCGGCCGCCTGCGCAGCGAGCTGCGCCTGCTCTATCACGGCCATTCGCCCGCCGCGCTGCGCTTCCAGCGCGCCGTGCTCGTTGTTGATCTGCTGATCATCGCCTTCTTCATCGTCGGCCCGGTGCTGCGCGATCGCCCCAGCTTCATCTGGGTCGACATCACCATCGCAATCATCCTGCTGGCCGACATCGTGGCCCGCGGCCTCGCCAACAACGAGGTGCTGCGTTGGCTGCGCCAACCCACCACCATCGTCGACTTTTTCGTTCTCGCCACGCTCCTGCTGCCCTCGCTCTTGGCCAATTTCGGCTTCCTGCGCATTCTCAGGCTGTGGACGCTGTCGAAAGCCGGCTTCCTGTGGCGCGGGTTGCGCAATCGCGGCCTCGAGGAATGGGAGGAAACCGCCCGCGCCGTCGTCAACCTCCTCACCTTCCTGTTCATCGTCGCCGGCTTCGTCTTCACCTTCTTCGCCGGCACCGACACCGGCATCGCCGGCTATATCGACGCGCTCTATTTCACCGTCACCTCCGTCACCACCACCGGTTACGGCGACATCATCCTGCCCGGCACCTGGGGCCGCATCGTCTCCATCGTCGTCATGATCGTGGGCATCACCCTGTTCGTGCGCCTCGCGCGCGCCATCTTCCGCCCCGCCAAGGTCACCTTCCCCTGCCCGCAATGCGGCCTCCGCCGGCACGATCCCGATGCGGTGCATTGCAAGGCCTGCGGTCACCTCCTCAACATCCCCGACGACGGTCACACCTGATCCGGCCGCCGCCGTCGCGCCATATTCCTTCCTTCATCCTGCCGCGCTCATTTTCACGGGAGGATTTGATGAAGACCACGCTTACCCTGACGGCGCTTGCTTTCGCCGCGCTCAGTTTGCCTGCTCTGGCGCAGTCCGAGCTCACCATCAGCTTCGCGGATCCCACCTGGACCGGCGAGGCCATCCCCGAGGGCCAGCAGTGCCGGCTGCATGGCGGCGAAGGCTCGACGCCCGCCTTGGTGGTTTCGGGTCTCCCCGAAGGCACCGCCCAGGTCAATGTCGAGTTCAACGACGAATCCTACCCGCCGCTCTCGGAAAATGGCGGCCATGGCATCATCGGCTTCGCCGTCGCGCCCGTCGACGGCACCGCCACCCTGCCCAGCGTCCCCGGCTACAGCACCGACCTGCCCGAGGGTGCAATGGTCGTCGCCGCCGCCCGTCCGGGCCCGCCCTATGACAGCGTCGGCTACCTGCCGCCCTGCTCCGGCGGCAATGGCAACACCTACGCCGCCGTCCTCCGTGCCCTCGACGCAGACGGCGAAGAGCTCGCCACCGGCCACATCGTCCTGGGCAAATACTGTGCGAGCTCAGCCGTTTAGCGCCGCATCTTGATTCGGCGCTAAGCCTCTTGCCGGGTTGACGACAGGGCGTCGTCAACCTGGCGCATACCTTTGGCGTTATAGACTCGTCAGGCGTCAGCAGAGGAGCCGCCGACTTGATCGAGTCATTCACCGACCCGGGCCGCCCGACGCTGGCGATAATCGTGCCCTGCTACAACGAGCAGGAGACCATCGCCTTCACCGTGGACACGCTGCTCGAGCATCTCGACCGCATGGTCGCGGACGGGCTGGTCGCCGCCAGCTCCTTCCTGTTCTTTGTCGACGATGGCAGCCGCGACTCCACCTGGTCGCTCCTCGCCCGCGCCCACCAGGCCGATGGCCGGGTTCGCGGCCTCCGCCTGTCGCGCAATTTCGGCCACCAGGCCGCGCTCCTCGCCGGGCTCACCGCTGTGCACGACCAGGTGGATGTCTCCATCTCCATCGATGCCGACCTCCAGCAGGAGGTCGAGGCGATGGATCGCTTCATCGCCGCCTGGCGCGAGGGCGCCAATATCGTGCTCGGCGTGCGCCGCGACCGTGCCAGCGATGGCCCGGGCAAGAAGCTCAGCGCATCCGGCTTCTATTGGCTGATGCGCCACATGGGCGTCGAGCTCGTGCCCAACCATGCCGACTACCGGCTGCTCGATGCCAGGGCGATGAAGGCGCTCCTCTCCTTCCCCGAATCGGTGCTCTTCCTGCGCGGCATCACCTCCATGCTCGGCTTCACCACGCGCCAGGTGCTCTTCGACGTCAGGGAGCGGCAGTTCGGCACGAGCAAATATTCGCTCCTGCGCATGCTGCGCTTCGCCGTCCAGGCCATCACCTCGTTCAGCATTGTGCCGCTACGCATCATCTCGGCCCTGGGCGTCCTCAGCTTCCTCGTCAGCCTCGTGATGGTGGGCTATGTCGCTTGGGCTGCCCTTGTCGGCCGCGGCACCGTGCCCGGCTGGGCGTCCACCGTCATTCCCATCTATTTCTTCGCCGGCGTGCAGCTCCTCTCCATCGGCGTCCTCGGCGAATATATCGGCAAGATCTATTCGACCGTGCAGGGCCGCCCGCGCTGGATCGAGTGGGAGCGCCTCGAAGCGCCATCGGCATCGAGCCGGCGCATGGAACGCCGCGCGTGACCGAGGCTGCAGCCCCTCACGCACCCGCCGCCGCGCCCATCATTCTAGGCCGCCTCGCCGATCCGCTGCTCGCTCTCTTCGTCGGCGGCGCCGCCTTCCTCGCCATCGTCGGCCCCCAGGTCCTCGACGTCACCAACATGCTCTGGTTGGCCCAGACGCAGGATGGCTTCACCCACTATCTCGGTTGGGAATTCTTCCGACGCTCGCCCTGGGCGTGGCCGCCTGGACTCAATCCCGACTACGGGCTGCAGTTTTCAAGCTCCATCATCTTTTCCGACTCGGTGCCCTTGCTGGCGCTGCTGCTCAAGCCTTTCTCCGCTCTCATGCCGGCGGTGTTCCAGTACACCGGCTGGTGGATTCTCGCCTGCTTCGTGCTGCAGGCCTGGTTCTCCGTCCGCATCGCGGGCCTCTTCACCCGTAGCATCCTCATCAAGCTTGGTCTCGCAGCGCTGCTCAGCTTCGCGCCGCCAATGCTCTGGCGCCTCTCAATCCACTACTCCCTCATCCCGCACTGGATCATCCTCGCCGCCCTCTACCTCTACTTCGCGCCGGCGGTGCGGCGGCGCTGGCTGCACTGGGCACTGCTCCTCGGCGCCAGCGCCCTCATTCACACCTATCTGTTCGCCATGTGCGGGCCGATCTGGCTCGCCAGCCTGCTGCGGCGGCACCTCGTCAGGGACGGCGTCCAGCCCCACTGGCTCCTCGAGATCGCCGCCGTGGTGGCCGTGCCCGTGCTGGCACTCGCGCTCGGTGGCTTCTTCCCGCTGCGCTCCGACATGCTGGGGGGCGGCTACGGGTTCTTCCGCATGAACGTGTTCAGCCTGTTCAATCCGGACGGTGCCGAGTTCGAGGACGAGCACTGGCTCTGGTCCGCCCTCCTCCCCATGCTGCCGCACGGGCCCGGCGATTACGAAGGCTTCGCTTATGCCGGCCTCGGGATGCTCGCGGCCCTCGTCCTGGCGCTGCCGCTGCTGTGGACCGAGCGGCGGTCCCTGCGCGGCACGAAAATCTGGCCGCTCGCCCTCGTCGCCGTCCTGCTCACCCTGTTTGCATTGTCTCCCAACCTCGCCATCGGCGCGTACGGCATCGAAATTCCGTTCCCCGAGCCGCTCATGGACCTCGCCGGCGCCATGCGCTCGTCGGGCCGCTTCTTCTGGCCGGTGTACTATCTGCTCGCGATCGGCGCGGTCTGGCTGCTCCACAAGGGGATGGGTGATCGCGTCACGGGCGTGGTCCTGCTGCTCGTCGCGGGGCTGCAGATCTACGATACCTCGCCCGGCTGGTCGTCGCTGAGGTCACAGTTCGAGCTCGCCGGCAACACGCTTCCCACCCCGCTGGACGATGCTGAACTCGCGGCGGTGGCGGCGCACTATAACGCCGTTCGCACCCTGCCGATCGGCAATAAGCCCGACAACTGGCAGCAGATCGCGTGGTTTGCTTTGAGGAACGGCAAACCCACCGACGCGGTCTATCTCGCGCGGCCCGATGTAGATGGCTATGCCGCCTACCGGGCCGGTATCGACGCCGCAATCGCCGGCCACCGCCTCGAAAGCGACTCCCTCTATTTCGTCAGCGCCGACTACGCTGCCCGGATCAGCCAGCACATGACCGCCGAGGACGCGATGTTCAAGATCGGCGAATTCTTCATTTTCGCGCCGGGCTGGGCACGCTTCGGCGCCGCGACCGATCTCCCGACTGTCGAATTCCCCATCCGCTCATGACCGATCCCGCTGCCATCCTCGAGCGCTATCCCAAGAGCCGGCCACCCCTCCCGCCGGCCTATCAACGCATCTATGAGCACGAGTACAAGCTCAACCGCGAGGGCGGCAGCTTCATCACCAGCCTGTCGAGCCGCCTCGAATCGTGGATGCATCGCCGCGTCGCCGACGCACCGCCGGGCGACGTCCTCGAGATCGGCGCCGGCACGCTCAACCAGCTCCAATACGAAGCGCCCCAGCAGCGCTACGACGTGGTCGAGCCCTTCGCCGCTTTGCTCGACGGCAGCCCCGCGCTGGATCGCGTCGACACCGTCTTCGCCGACATCGCCGAGGTGCCGGCCGGCCGGCAGTACGACCGCGTCACCTCGGTCGCTGTCCTCGAACATCTCGATGATCTGCCGGGCATCGTGGCCCGCGCCGCCCTGATGCTGCGCGAGGGCGGCGTCTTCCAGGCAGGCATACCCAGCGAGGGCGGCCTGCTCTGGACCCTGGCTTGGCGTGGCACGACGGGGATCGCCTACTGGCTGCGCAACCGGCTCGATTATGGCGTTCTCATGCGGCACGAGCATCTCAACACGGCGCTCGAAATCGAAGCGGTTCTCCGCAGCTTCTTCGGCGATGTGCACGTCTCCCGCTTTCCCCTGCTGCTCCGCCATCTGAGCTTTTACAGCTATCTCGAAGCCCGGCGCCCGCTGCGCGACCGGGCGCGGACCTTCCTCGCTGCGAGGCACAAATGAACGCCTTGGCGCTTGCCGTCGTCGTTGCGGCCAATGTCGGCGGCCAGCTCCTGTTCAAGCTCGCGGCCGACCAGGTTCGCGACGAGCACGACCTGTTCCGCCTCGTCGCCCGCCTCGCGACCCTGCCCGCCATGTGGGGCGCCATACTGCTCTACGGGCTCACCATTCTCGCCTGGGTCTGGGTCCTCCGCGTCGTCCCGCTCTCGGTCGCCTACTCCGTCGTGGCGCTGGTTTTCGTCCTCGTGCCGCTGCTCGCGGTCTGGCTGTTCCGCGAACCCCTCACCCTCCCGCTCGTCATCGGCACGGTGCTGATCATGTCCGGCGTCCTGCTGATCCAGTTCCAGGCCCGCTGACGGCCGTTCCCTCTCCGTTCTGGTCGTGCTATACGAGTCGAACCTCTTCGACCCCCTGACATTTCCTGGCAGCGCACCTAAATAGGGTGCCTGCACGACATTCCGTTCGCGAGCGCTCCAATGGCCGAGAAGCAGCCTTCTTTTTCCATCGACGACTTCATCGGCGAGATCGAGAAGGCCGAGGATGCGCAGCTCAACAGGCGGCTCCCGCAGGAGCGGCTGAAGAACAAGCGCCAGCTCGACAACGCCGCCCGCCGCGCCGCCGAAGCTGCCGGCCTGGGCGACGGGAAGCTCAAGCCGCAACCCCTGCAGAAGCCGAAGAAGACGGCCAAGTCGCCGGTCACCGGCATGACGCTGAAGTCGCCCAAATCCAAGGCGAACTCGGTCGACCGCATCAGCTTCGACGGCCTGGGCGAGCCTGAGCAGGCCGGCTTCGGCCACGTGCCCTCTGCGAAGACCCGCGTCACCGCTCGCGACATCTCCCGCGCCGCCGCCAAGGACCCGGCCGTCATGGCGCAGATGCGCGGTGCCCTCGCCGGCGCCACCGAGACCGCCAAGGCCAGGACCCCCGGCTCCGGCTCGGGCCGCAAGGTCAAGCTCCCGGGGCAGGACCTCAGCACCGCGCAGACAGTGGGTATCTCGGCCACCGTCAAGGCGCTCGAGGAGATCATCCTCCACGGCCGCAAGGAGGTCGAGGGCAACACCACCTGGCAGCCCCACCGCCCGGCGCCGCGCGAGAAATCCGAAGGTGGAATCCCGTTCAAGCTGGTCACCGAATACGAGCCGCGCGGGGACCAGCCGACCGCCATCGAGGAGCTCGTCGAGGGCGTCGACAATGGCGAGACCGACCAGGTCCTGCTGGGCGTCACCGGCTCGG
>CAZASR010000158.1:0-6755 GCA_964487765.1 uncultured Devosia sp.
GAGGCGATGTCGTTGAGTTTTTCGCGCAGATGCGCCTGCTCGACGCGGTCGCTGTCCCAATCGGCCATGACCGTGGCTTCCACGGTGAGCACCTTGGTGCGGAGCTTTTCGAGCTCATCTTCCATGGCGAGCTTTTCGGCGAGGAACTGCTCGCGTTCGCCGTCGACGCTTTCAACCACCCTCGCGGTATCGGCGAGAGCGACGTTGACGCGGCTCTCGGCGTCGGCGATGCGCGCTTCGGCTTCCACGAGCTGGGACTGCGCTTCACTGGCCGCATCCTCCTTGCGCGCCAGAGCCTCGCGGAGCTCGGCGGCGGCGGCCGCAGCATCGGCGCCGCGCTTGTCGGAGCTTTCGAGCTGGCCGATGAGCGAGCGGTTCTGCGTTTCAAGGAAGCCGGCGCGCTTGCGCTCGGTCTCGAGCTTTTGCAGCAGCAGGTCCATGTCGGTGTTGTAGTCGCCGCTCAGCGGCTTGCCGTCGACGTCGATGGAGCGCGGGGTCTTGCCGCGAAGCGCCTCGCGCGCGGTTTCGAGCTGCGCCGATTTGTCGGCGTATTCGCGATCGCGCATGCGCAGGCGTTGGCTCAGATCGGCGCTTTCCTTTTCGAGATCGAGGATGCGGCGGCGGAGCTCGGCCTCGCGCTCCTCGAGTTCGCGGATCTGCTGGAGGTGGCTCTCGCGCTCGTCGCGGATGGCGCCGACTTCGTTGCGCTTGCGGTTGATATCGCGGAGCTGTTCGCTGAGGCGCCGCCGCAGGGCCTCGACATTCATTTCGAGGCGGCGGGTGGAGAGCGCGAATTCGGCGCGCAGCTGGTCCTTGTCGGCCCGGAACTCGGCCATGGTGATGGGCGTCGCCGCTTCGATGCGCTTTTTGGTGAGGCGCACCGCGCGGCGCCAGACGGCGGGCATTATGGCGAGCGCGACGAGGCTGGCGATCAGCAGCCCCAACGCGAAATACATAATGTTCTCAATGTCCATAAACAGGCCCCGACACTGGCCCGATCATAGCAGCGCGGCCACGAGCGGACGATGACAAAGACGGCGACACGGGGCCATCTTAGCCGGGGATTAACCTTAAGGGGAAGGGAAGGGCGAACCTTCGTGATGGCGCGCCGGTGGCGCCCCTTCACCGCCGTAGGGACGGTCCTCCTCCGCGCAAATGGGAGCGGACCGCCGACTGCCCGATCAGAAGGGGTTCCAGGTGGGCTCGGTGGTGAATTTGAGGTAGCCCACATTGATGCCGGCGCGCAGGCCAACGCCCGAACGGATGGGGACCACGACGACGTCGCCCGCCTTCATGACCGACATGGCGAGGCCGCCCACGATGTAGGCCGAGCCGTCGACGCCGGGGAAGCGGTCGAAGATGTCGTTGGTGCTGGACAAATTGTAGACCAGCATCATGACCTTGGAGCCGTCGCCACCCACGTCGAAGCCGATGGAGGGGCCCTGCCAGAACAGCGGATAGTCGCCCTGATTGCGGGTGTAGAGGGTCCCTTCGCCATAGCGGCCGCCGACGAAAACGGCACCGCCTGCCTCCTCGCCCAGGATATAGCCATTGGGAAGGCCGAACTGGCTGGCGGCGCGCTCGACCACCGAGGCGAGGCCTTGGCTGACCGAGCCGAAGAACTCGCCGCCCTTGTCGACGATCTCATCGACGCTGAACGTGTCGGAAACCGAGCCCTGCGCATGGGCGGGCACTGCAGCGAACGCAAGGCCGAGCAGCAGGAGCAGGCTCAGGGCGAGGCGTTTCAGCATGGCGGGTCTCCGGGATCGCAGCAGGGCCTTTACCAAGCGCTCACCATGACGGGCTAGCCTTGGACGCGACAGAGCACAAAGCGTGGGCATCCATCACGGCAATGATGCGGCAAATCGGTAAACAAATCTTAACCATCGTGGCCTGGCTGGTGCTGGCGGCGACGGCGCGCGCCGATGCGATCACCGCGCTGGTCGTGACCGACCCGCTGACCGGGGTGGCTATCGAGGGGTATGATGCGGTGAGCTACTTCGTGGAGCGCGAGCCGCGGATGGGGCGCCCCGACTACGAATATGTATGGCAGGGCGTGCCGTGGTACTTCGCCAGCGCCGCCAACCGCGACGTGTTCATGCGCAACCCGAAGGTTTACGCGCCGCAATATGGCGGCCACTGCCTGATGTCGCTGAGCCGCGGCTATCTGAGCGACGGCAAGCCGCGGCTCTATGTGATCGAAGGGCTGAAGCTCTACTTGTTTTATTCCACCGCCAATCGCGAGGCCTTCCAGCTGAGCAAGACCGAAGCGCTGAACGCGGCGGAGGCCAATTGGCAATATGTTTCCAAGGGTTTGCCGGTGCCGCCAGCCACCGCCGCCGCGTCCTCCAACGAGGCCGGCGCGGCGGCGGACGCGGCCCCGGTTGCTCCAGACACGGCACACGATAATGTTCCAGCACACTGATTCTCCGGGGGAACCGCGAATGGCAGACTTCATCGAGCTCAAGGCGACCGACTTGGCGGCCATGCTGTGCTCGCGTGTGTGCCACGACCTGATCAATCCGGTGGGCGCGATCGGCAACGGGCTCGAAGTGCTGTCCGATCCGTCGCAGGCGGCGATGGCCGACGGGGCGCAGGAGCTGATCGCCAATTCGGCCAAGCATGCGCGCGCCAAGCTCGAATTCGCGCGGCTCGCCTATGGTGCGTCATCCACCGCCGGGACCGATTTCGACACGCGCGAATGCGAGCGCGTGGCGCGCATTCTGTTCGAGATCGAGAAGGCCGACCTCGACTGGCAGGTGCCGCTGATGCTGCTGCCCAAGCACAAGGCCAAGCTGTTCATGAACATGCTGCTGATCGCCGCGATGGCGGTGCCGCGCGGCGGCGTGGTGAAAGCCGAGGTGTCGGGCCCGGCGGGCGAGGAAACGTTCCGCTTCACCTCGACCTCCGATCCGGAAAAGCGACAGAAGACGCTGATGCCTTCGGGTGCCGAAGGCTTGCTGAGCGGGCGGCCCGAGGACGGCGTCGATGCGCGCGGCATCCAGCCGTTCTATACGGGCATCCTGGCGCGGATGACCGAGATGGAACTCGAGATCGGCATCGAGAATGACGTGTTTATCTTCACCGCGACGCCCAAGGCCAAGGAAGCAGGCGGTACGCCCGAAGCGGCCGCCGCATAGGCGGCAAGCGTAGGAAATAGGTAACCATTGGTTCGGACTTTTGGCCGATAGTGGGCGCGCCCATATTGCGGGTGGAGGGTCGCGTTCAAATGAAGTCCTGCCTTGTTGTCGATGACTCGAGCGTCGTCAGGAAGGTCGCGCGGCGGATCCTCGAGGACATCGACTATATTGTCGACGAGGCCGAGGATGGCCAGGAAGCCTTTGACAAGTGCCGGCAGGAGATGCCGGACGCCATTTTGCTCGACTGGCAGATGCCGGTGATGGGCGGGCTCGAATTCCTGAAGCTTATCCGCGCCTATATCGGCGGGCACAGCCCCCGCATCGTGTTCTGCGTAACCGAGAACGATATCGGCCAGATCGCCGTGGCGATGAAGGCCGGCGCCTCGGACTACATGATGAAGCCGTTCGACCGCGACATCCTCGAGGCGAAGTTCCTGCCGCAAACGGAAGCGCTGGCGGAAGCGGGGTAGCGCGCCGGCCGGATGTGACTCACGCCGGATGGATGGTTTCGTCTACCTCGAACAGATTGCCGTCGGCGAGGCGGGTACGGTCGTGTACAACGCCGTTCTGGTGATCCTGTAGCTGCACGACATCGTTGCCGCTCGACTCTTTGCAGGTCATGAGGAAGAGATCGACACGGATGCTGCGCACGTCGACGTTGACGATTTCGTCGATCGAGGCGAGCCTGATCCGGGCCTCAAGGCGCATCATGTTGTCCGGAGAAAGGTGAGGCGCGGAACGAAGGGACCGAGGTCGACATCGAAGGTGCGCCCGGTGAGGTCTGCAGCGGTCATGCCGGTTCCCCCGCGGAGGAGGGGGCGGGGACGATTTCGTCCTTCCATTCCTGGTCGGTGAACTGTTTCGACGAATTCAGTCGCGGGAAGGAGATGGCGGGAATTTCGCAGCCGAGGAAGGCACAGAGCGGCTCCCAGCCTTCGCGCACATCGAACACCAGGAGGCGCGAGGCCGGGATTTCGGCCTTCACCTCGGCGATCCGCTTGTTGAACATCGCAATGGCGTGGTCGCGGTCGCGGATGCGGCCGGCGAACTCGCCGATTTCGATGAGCGCATAGCCCATGTCGACAAGGCCGCTGACGTGTGGATCGCCGATCCGTCCGCGGCTGTCCATGAGCTTAAGGATCGTCGCCGCGACGCTGTCGTACCAGGCGTCTGGGTCGCGGACGGTGAGGATCACTTTCGCGTCGGGGTAGAAGGCGGCAAGCTCGCGCCAGTAGCGTGCACCCGGCCAGTCGACCTGGCTGCGGTAGCCGTCGAAAACGCTGTTCCAGTCGGGCGCCTCGCCGCGGGCAAGGCTCTGCCAGTGCGGCAGTTGGACAGGGTTGTCGCGGACCTCGAACATGTGGTGGGCGGGACCGAAGCCCAGATGCTCGAGGGCGGTCTTGAGCGAGCTGGTGCCGGTGCGGCCGAAGCCGGGGCCGATGATCTCGAGTGCCATAATTGCGCTCCCTGCTAGGCGATGCGGACGGCGTGAGGATGGAGTTCGGTGGCCGGTTTCCGCGGGAGCACGGCGCTGACCCGGTCGCGCAGCAGCATCAGCCAGGCGGGAACTTCCCACGCGCCGGCGAAGTGGTCGTAGTAGGCCTGCTCGGCGGCCGCGTTACGCGGGGGCTGCACACGATCAGCTGAATTGAGCAGGGCGACAGCAGACAGATACACGTCCATTTCTACCTCCTTGATCAGCGCCCACGGCGCCGTTGACGAGGATCAGGTTCGCGCAGGAGAGGGGTTTTGGTCCTTAAGCCGTTCCGAAATGTTCCTAAACGCTGCAAAAGCTCAGGTCAGGCCGGCCTTGGCGAGGCCGCGTGCCAGCGGGGCGAGGCGGCCGTCCGCCCGGTCGACGACGACGGCGATGCTGGCAAGGGTCAGGTGCGGCGCAATCTCGAGCGTTCGCTGAAGCATGTCACGCGCCTCGTCGAGCCGCCCCAGCTCTGCATAGGCGGCCGTCAGCATCCAGTGATTGGGCGGCCAGTCGATGAGTGTGGCGCGTGCCCTCTCCATCGGCTCGATCGAGCCCTCGAAGTCGCCCCGGGCGAAGCGCGCGAAGCCGACCATGACCAGGCTTTCGGCCGCCTCGGGTGCGCCCGGGCTGAGGCTGAAGGAGCGCGCCGCAGATGCCTCGGCCTTGAGGGGGTCGCCCACCAGCATGTGGCAGATGCCGGCGAGCAGGAGCACGACGCTGTTGTTTGGATTGACCGCGAGCGCGCGATCGATGGCGGCGAGGCCTTCGGCGTGCATGCGGCCGGCGACGATGAGTGAGTGCGCGCAGATGGCGAGGACGACGGGGTCGTCGCTGCCATAATTCAGGGCGCTGCGCGCGAAGGAGAGACACCGCTCGGATTCCGCGGCGGTGAGATATTGGAGGGCAATCGTGCCGCGCCGCGCCAGCGCCCAGGACGCGTAGGCGAGTGCCTGCGCGTAGTCCGGCTGCAGCGCGATGGCGCGTTCGAGATGGCCGAGCGCCGTCACATAGTCCTCGGGGCGGTGCGAACTGAAGCAGGGCAGGGCGCGCAGGAAGTGATCGTAGGCCTGCGGGCTGTCCGGCCAGCGGCGACGGGCGCGCTCGATCTCGGCCTGGCGTATCTGCGGCTCGACGAAGCCGATGACGGATTCGGTGACGCGATCCTGGAACTCGAAGATCTGGCCGAGCTCGCCGTTGAAACTGGTGGCCCACAGATGCGTGCCGCTGGCTGCATCGACGAGTTGCACGGTGGCGCGCACCAGTTCGCCCGAGAGCCGTACGCTGCCCTCGAGCAGGTAGCGCACCGCAAGCTCGCGCGCGACCTGGCGCACGTCGGCGGCGCGGCCTTTGTAGGCAAAGGACGAATAGCGCGAGACGACCGAGAACGATTTGAAACGGCTCAGCGCGGTGATGAGGTCCTCGACGATGCCGTCGGCGAAATAGTCGCGACCGGCATCGCCGCTGAGATTGACGAAAGGCAGCACCGCGACCGAAGGCTTGCCGCCGTCACTGGCGTGAACGGGCTGGGACGGGAAATCCGTCGCCAGGCGATAGCCGATGCGGGGGACGGTGACGATCCAGTCCTCGCCATTGGGGCGCACGCCGAGTTCCTTGCGCAGAGCGGCGACCTGGACCGTGATGTTGCCTTCCTCGACAATGAGACCCGGCCAGACCCGCTCAAGGATCCGGGCCTTGGTGACGACCTCGCCCTTCGCCTCGAGCATGGCCTCGAGCAGGACGAGCGCGCGCTGGCCGAGCGGCACGATCGCGCCGTCGCGGCGCAACTCCTTGCCGGGCGACAAGACAAACGGGCCGAAACTGTAGAGTTTTTCGTCCATCCCGCAATTATAGCCGGGCGCCGATCTACTGAGGAAGTCCGCCTTTGCATAGAAAAACCCCGGACCATGCAGTCCGGGGTCTTGGGATCCGCCGCAACTTGCGGATGCAATCGGAGATCTTCTTCCGGGGGCGCTCAGGCCACGCTGGATTCGGCGAAGACTTCGCTCTCGTCCGGCTCGCGCAGAACGTAGCCGCGGCCCCAGACGGTCTCGATGTAGTTCTTCCCACCGGTGGCGACGGAGAGCTTCTTGCGCAGCTTGCAGATGAAGACGTCGATGATCTTGAGCTCGGGCTCG
>CAZASR010000159.1:0-6697 GCA_964487765.1 uncultured Devosia sp.
GTGTCGCTCATGTTGACATCCTGGATACTACCATACTAGCGTGAGGGCAATCGGCGCGCTGAGGGCCGAGATGGGAGGACAGATTTATGAAGACTATTTCCATTCAGGCCCTCGTGGCCGCTGGCGCGCTCGTTCTGATCGCGCCGCTTTCCGCTGTTGCAGCCGACTACACGCTGAGCGTCAATACCGCTCTCGCCACCTCCGACCCGCTCTACAAGGGGCTCGAAAGCTTCGTGGCGGGTGTCGCCGAGGCCAGCGGTGGCCGGATCGAGGTCAAGCTCTTCCCCAATTCGCAGCTCGGTCCCGACGAGGACGTGCTGGAGCAGGCCCGTGCCGGTGCGCCGGTTGCGGTGATCGTCGATGGGGGCCGCCTCGCCACCTTCCAGAACGAATTCGGCATCATGGGCGCGCCCTATCTCGCCAATGGCTATGACGGTGTGCGCAAGGTTGCGACCTCGCCGCTGTTCGAGGAATGGGTGCAAAAGCTGCATGACAGCGCGCAACTGCAGGTGCTGAGCTTCAACTGGTGGCAGGGCGAACGCCATTTGTGGACCAATGTGGAAGTGAAGACCCCCGCCGATCTCGCCGGTGTCCGCATGCGGACCCCCGGTGCACCGGTGTGGACGGAGACGGTCACCGCGATGGGGGCCGTGCCGACGCCTATGGGTTTTGCGGAGGTCTATTCTGCGCTCGAGCAGAAGGTCATTGATGCCGTCGAGGCGCAGCTTCCGGCTGGGCAGGGCGCCAAGCTCTTCGAAGTCACCAAATATCTCACCAAGACTGGCCACATCAACTTGCTGACGGGCATGGTGACCAGCGGCGCCTGGTACGATTCGCTGCCCGATGATCTCAAGCAGATACTCCGCGACGAGGCGCTGAAGGCAGGCGACGTCGGCTCCTACGGCACGCGCGATGCGCTGGCGCAGATCGAAAAGGAGCTCGTCGAGGCCGGCATGATCGTCAACGAGGTCGACACGCAGGTGTTCAAGGACGCCACCGTCGGCGTTTACGACAAGCTCGGCTACGGCGATCTGCGCGACACTGTGCAGAAGCTCGCCGCCGAGTAAGCTCGCGCCTTGATTTCTCCTGGCTCGGGGGCAGGGTCTCGGCTCTGCCCCCGGCAAAGGGACATTTGCTCATGCTCAAGCGCCTCTCCCAGATCGAGCTTGCGATCTGCGTTCTCCTGCTCGCCGCCATCACCGGGCTCGTCTTCGTCGCGGCGATCATGCGCTTTTTCGGCCATCCGCTGATCTGGTCGGTGGATATGGCGCAACTGCTCTTCATCTGGCTGTGCATGTTCGGGGCGACGCGGGCCATGCGCGAAAAATCGCATCTGGGCATGGAGGTGCTGGCCAAGCACCTGCCCTACCTGGCGCGGTTCTGGCTCGAGATCGTCTGCTCGATCACTACCCTGGTCTTTCTAGGCATCATCATCGTGCTGGGCTTCCAGCTCGCCTGGCTCAATCGGGCGCGTGAATTCGCCGACTCCGGCATATCGTATGCATGGGTGACGGCAGCCGTGCCGGCTGGATGCGTCCTGCTCAGCATCGCGCTCATCTACAACATGGTGACCGCCTGGCGCGACCGCGACACGGGCAAGCTCGTCTACACCCGCACGGCGGCCGACAAGGACGCGCCGGCGGTGCTGGAGCTCTAGCGGATGCTGCTCATTACCGCGCTGTTCGTCCTTTTGATGACCATCGGCATGCCTGTGGCGTTCGCCACCGGTATCGCCGGCTTCGCCTTCTTCCTCACCACGCCGGGCATGCCGCCGTCGATCGGCGTGCAGAAGATCGCGACGATGAGCCAGAGTTTCCCGCTGCTCGCCGTGCCGTTCTTCGTGCTCGCCGGACACCTCATGAACGAGAGCGGCATCACGCAGCGCCTGCTGCGCATCTCGATGCTTGCCGTCGGCTGGATGGCGGGCGGCCTGGCGCAGGTCGCGATCGTGCTCTCGACGCTCATGGGGGGCGTCTCCGGTTCCGCCGTCGCGGACGCTGCGATGGAGGCGCGCATCCTCGGGCCCACCATGCTCGAAAAGGGCTACGGCAAAGGCTATTCCGCCGCGGCGATCGCCGTCGGCTCGCTGATCACCGCGACCATCCCGCCCTCGATCGGCCTCATCCTCTATGGCTATGTCGGCAACGTCTCGATCGGCCGGCTTTTCCTCGCCGGCATCATTCCCGGCGTGCTGATGATGGGGGTGTTGATGCTCACCGCATACCTCATCGCCAAGCGGCGCAGATATGTGGTCGCCAATGCGGAGCGGCCGACGTTCAAGGCGCTGGCCGAAGCGGTGTGGGATGCCAAATGGGCGCTGCTCTTTCCCGTAGCGCTCGTCCTCGCCATTCGCGGCGGCGTGTTCACGCCGTCCGAAGTGGGCGCGGCTGCAGTCGTCTATGCCCTGGTGATCGGCTTTCTCGCCCATCGCGAGTTGACGCTGGATAAGGTCTGGAAGGCATTCGGCCATGCCGCCTCGGATGTCGGCCTCATCATGCTGATCATCCTGATGTCGGGTATGGTCGGCTTTGCCGTCATCTATATGCAGGCACCGCAGCAGCTCGCGACGCTCATGCTCAACGGCATCACCAATCCCAACCTCATCGTGCTGGTGATCCTGCTGTTCCTCCTGGTCGCGGGCCTCGCGCTCGACTCGACCGTCATGGTGCTGCTGCTGACGCCGATCTTCGTGCCCATCGTTCAACAGGTGGGGATGGACCCCGTGCATTTCGGCATCCTGATGATGTCGATCGTCACGCTCGGCGGCATGACGTGGCCATCCGGTTCAGCCATGTTCGCCGTGTGCGCCCTGATGGACGTGAGCATCGAGGAGTATTCGATCGAGTCGATCCCGTTCATCATTGCCATCTGCGCCCTGATCGCGATCCTGACGTTCTTCCCGCAAGTCGTGTTGTGGCTGCCTGATATGGCATTCGGCTGATGAGGATTGCATGAGACAGACGTGGCGCTGGTTCGGTCCCCCAGATCTCGCGAGCATCGACGACATGCTGCAGGCGGGTGTCGAGGGCGTGGTGTCGGCCCTGCATCACATCCCCAATGGCGCCGTGTGGACGCCCGAGGAAATTGCGGCGCGCCAGCAGCAGATCAGGTCGCGCAAGGACGGCACGCCGTCCGGCCTCGAATGGGAGGTGATCGAAAGCCTTCCCGTCTCCGAGGACATCAAGAAGCAGAAGAACGAGTGGCGCGCGCATATCGAGAACTACAAGCTCTCGCTCGAGAACGTCGCCCGAGCCGGGCTCGAGATCGTGTGCTACAACTTCATGCCGGTGCTCGACTGGACGCGCACTGAGCTGCGCCACCGCGTCCCGAGCGGAGGCACGGCGATGCGCTTCGACATCAACGATTTCGCCGTCTTCGACATTCACATCCTGCAGCGCCGCGGGGCCGCCGCGTCGTTCGATCCAGAGATCCGCGACGAGGCGGCGCGGCGCTTCCAGTCGATGAGCGACGAGCGGCGCGGGCAGCTGGCGCGCAACGTCACCATGGGACTTCCCGGCTCCACCGAGCACCTCACGACCGACGAAGTCCAGGCGCATCTCGACGAGTATGGCGACATCTCGCCCGACCAGCTCCGCAAGCACTTCGTGGACTTCCTCAGCGAGGTCGTGCCCGTCGCGGAAAGGCTGGGGCTGCGCCTTTGCTGCCACCCCGACGATCCGCCATTCCCGCTGCTGGGCCTGCCGCGCATCATGTCGACCGAAGCCGACTACGCCTACATGACCTCGGCGGTGAGTTCGCCAGCCAATGGAATCACGCTCTGCTCGGGCTCGCTCGGGTCGCGCCCGGACAACGATTTGCCGGGGATGATGCGCAGGCTCGGCGACAAGGTGCATTTCGTTCATCTGCGCAACGTCAAGCGCGACACCGGCGCCATCGCCGGCTCGTTCCTCGAGGCCGAGCACCTCGGCGGCGACACGGACATGGTGGCGCTGGTCGCGGCCATCATCGCCGAGGAGCGCAAGCGCCGCGCCGCCGGCCGCGCCGACCACCGGATTCCGATGCGCCCCGATCACGGCCAGGACATTCTCGACGATCTCGGCCGCCAGTCGCAGCCCGGCTACCCCACCATCGGCCGCCTCAAGGGCCTGGCCGAGCTGCGCGGCATCATCACCGCGCTGGAGCACGCGGAGTTCGGGCTGAGCGCCTGACGCAAGCGGCCCACCCTCATCCGGCTTCGCCCCTTGAGGGCGGGCCGCTTGCGGGGCAGCCCTCAATCCTCCAGCAGATATCCCTTCCGCGCCGGCAGCGGGGTCGCGCCGACGATCTTCATGATGCCTTCGCCGCGGGCGACATATTTCCGCCCCGCGCGCGACAGCACCAGCCCATCCGTGCCGGCGACGATCGGCGTGCGTGCAATGAATGCGTCCGGTCCGTCCATCGCGATCAGGTCGGCGATGGGCTGGCCCGTCGCCACGCGTTGGCCAAGCTCCACGCGATAAGCGACCAGCCCCGGCCGTTCGGCGCGGATGATCTCGGTCGCCTCGAACGGCGTCGCCTCGCAGCTTCGCGCCGGCACCGGGCCGGGGTCTGCCATCACCAGGCCGCGGCCGCACAGGAAACCGAACAGGCGCAGCGCATCCTGCTCGCCCAGATGGTCGAACACATCTGCCTGGCCGCGATATTCGAGCGTCGCCGTGGCGCTTGCCAGCGGCACGGGCTTGCCGGGGTTGGCCTGCGCCAGCTTGCGATAGAGCAGCGGCAGCACCTCGTCGAAGGAGCCGCCACCGCTGTCGGCCGCCGTCATCACCGCCGCGGCGCCGATCCAGTCGGCGAGGTCCTGCAGCTCTGGCATGAGCTCGGGCGAGGTGTAGATGTAGGGCAGGGACTCGCTGTCGCAGTGGAGATCGAACACGAAGTCCGCATCGTGAGCCTCGCGCAGCAGGAACAGGCGCAATTGCTCGGCGGCGCTGCGCGGCTGCTGGGCATCGATCCATTGTGCGACGGTCCGGCGGACTAGATTGACGTTGAACGCCCTGTCCTCGTTCAGGCGCCCGGCAAGCTGCGTGCGCACCATGCCGAACAGGTCGGGCCATTGCCGGTTGTAGTTGACGCCCGTGTTGAGATCGTAGCGGCCGATATGGCTGTGGTGGACGAGATTGCCCATCCCCGGCGGGTTGGCCATCGGCACGACGACGAACCTGGCGCGCAGCAAGTCCTGTTCGTCGGCCTGCCGCAGCATCGGCAGCAGGTGATGCAGCAGCATCGTCCCCGGCTGTTCGTCCGCATGCAGCGCCGCCTGCAGATAGACCTTCTCGGTCGCGGTGTCGGTGCCGATCCGGTAGAACGGCAGTTCGATCGTGCTGCCGGGGGTATCTCCGGCAAGGACCAGCGCGTCGCGCGTGAACGGCATCAGCGGAACATCCGTTTGAAGGAAAAGGCCATTGGCATCGCCCTCGGCAGGTGGCGCATCAGGCGGCGGTAGATCAGGCCGAAGACGTAGAAGATCGCGAGCGAAATGGTGAGGAAGTAGAGCGCGGCCACCGAGTAGTGGAGGAACACGTTGTAGTCGCGCTCGAACAGCTCGCCGGCCTTGTTCATCAGATCCTTCTGGTCGCCGATCACCGGGAGGGTGAAGTAGATCAGCGCCGTGGCGTGAAACAGGAACACCACTTCGTTGGTGTAGGCCGGCCAGGCGATGCGGATCAGGTGCGGCCAGATGATGCGGCGGAAGCGTTGTCCCCAGCTCATGCCATAGGCCCGCGCCGCCTCCACTTCGCCGCGGGGCACCGTCGTCAGTGCGCCGTGGAAGATTTCGGCCGTATAGGCGGTGGTGTTGAGCGCGAGGATCGCCGGGCCGAGGAACAGCGGATGCAGCACCAGCCAGTCGATGCCCCACGGCTTCCAGGTCGAAATGTTGAAGCTCAGCATGAGCGAGTAGAAGGCGAAGAGCTGGATGAAGAAGGGCGAGCCGCGGAAGAAATAGATATAGCCGCGGCTCAGCCGGTTGATCAGCCAGTTGCGCGAGCCCTTGCCCAGGGCAAGGAAAATCGCCAGCACGAAGCCCACCGGGATCGCGGCCGCGGCGAAATAGATGTTGAACATCGCCGGCATCGCCAGCAGCCCGATCTCGCGCAGGATGATGTCGATGAGACTCACATCGCCTCCTGCGCGACGATCGGCATGCCGCGCTGCACCTTTGCGGTGATGGCAGCGAAAGCCTTTTCGGAAAGCCAGGTCACGAGGATGTAGAACAGCAGCAGGACGAGGTAGTATTGCCAGCGCCAGTCGGGATGCACGAGCCCGGCAATGCGCGAGAAATTGGCCGCGCCCAGCCGCTGTGCCCAGGTCACGAAATCGACGATCTGCAGCAGGCTGAGCAGCGAGGTCGCCTTGATCAGCAGCAGCCAGACATTGGAGAGGCCGGGCAGGGCGTAGATCCACATCTGCCGCACATGGATGTGCCAGAGCACCTGCGAGCGCGTCATGCCATAGGCCCGCGCCGCCTCGAGCTGGCCCTGCGGCACCGCACGCAGCGCGCCGGAAATGACGTTGGCGGTGAACGCGCCATAGACGATGCCGAGCGAGACGCTGGCCATCACCAGATATTCGGCGGTCGTCAGCCGCCAGTTGGCGGCGTCGCAGGGCGGCCATTGGCCGGCGTTGAGCGCCAGCGTTTCGGGCGTGCAGACCTGTGTCGACGCCAGCCATTCGACTGCCTGCTCGAAGGCCAGCGGAA
>CAZASR010000160.1:0-6690 GCA_964487765.1 uncultured Devosia sp.
TCGGTGATCTTGAGCGCCGCCTCGCCGAAGAAATTCTCGCCGCCCTGCTGCTCGAGCACCAGCAGCGCCCGTTGCACGGCGCCGATCGAGGCCGTCGCGACGTTGCCATAAGTGGCCGAAATCTCCGACGCGTTACGCTCGACCTCGACCAGCAGGGCACGCAGGTCCTTGAAGTCGAGCAGCAGCAGCCCGTGATCATCGGCGAATTTGTACGCGATGTTGAGCACACCTTCCTGCGTCGCATTGAGATCGAGAATGCGCGACAGTAGCAACGGGCCCATCTCGGAAACGGTCGTGCGGACCGGATGTCCTTCGCGGCCAAACAAATCCCAGAAGATCACCGGGAACTTGTCGCTCGCGAAATCGTCGAAACCGATCTCCCGCGCGCGCTTCACCACCCAGTCCTGCTCCTCGCCCACCTGCGAGAGTCCGGCAAGGTCGCCTTTCACGTCGGCGCAGAAGACGGGCACGCCGGCCCGCGAAAATCCTTCCGCCAGCCCCTGCAACGTCACCGTCTTGCCCGTGCCGGTCGCCCCGGTGACGAGACCGTGGCGGTTGCCGTATTTCAGCAGCAGATACTCAGGTTTGGTACTCTGGCCCAGGTACAAACGGTCGTCGGCAAGCATATCGGGCACGAGAAGGAACACTCCGGAGTCGGAAACGGGACGGAATTTATAGCCGCCGCCCCTGCGACCCGCCACCCCGCCTTGCGCGGCGCCATCGGCGGAGCCATATCGACGCCACCGAACGGAGCGCGCCATGCTGATCAGCACGACCGAAGAGCTACAGGGCTACGAGATCACCGAATATCTCGGACTGGTTCACGGCGAGGTCGTTTCCGGAGCGAATATCCTGCGCGATGTGATGGCGACCGTCACGGACTTCGTCGGCGGCCGCTCGGCCGCCTATGAGGAAGAGCTGCAGAACTCCCGCGACCATTGCCTCGACGAACTGCGCGACCGTGGCCGCCGTCTCGGGGCCGACGCCATCGTCGGCATGCAGATCGATTTTGAAGTCATCGGCTCCCGCGGCGCCATGATCATGGTGACCGCGGTGGGCACGGCGGTGCGGCTCCGGAAGCTTAGCAGCCCGGCCGGCGCAAGCCGGATGCCGCCCCGATCATAGGCGGGGCTTTACCAAATGATCGGTCATTCGTAGCGGCGGCTGCGATTTTCCCCGAGACTTGCGGCATGAGCAGCCTCCATTCGCGCCGCCACATCCTTGCCGGCCTTGGATTGATCCTCGCCGCACCGGCTCTCATTGGCCGCGCCGCGGCGCAGGACTTCGTCAATCCGTTCGATTTCGGCCTCCAGAGCGAAGCCGAGGGCGTCGATCAGACGTCAGCGCTGCAGCAGGCAATCGATGCTGCCGCGCAGAGCGGCAGGGACCTGCGACTGCCGGCCGGCTCCTACTTCGTGCGGGGACTGAAGCTGCACGGCCATATGCGCATCTTTGGCAGTTCCCAGCAGACGAATTTGTTCAGCCTCGACGAAGGAACGATCGGTCGCGTCGGCCCGGGTCGTGGTCTGGTCGTCGACGGCGTGTCGTTTTTCGGCGTGCGGGATGTCGCGGCCTTGGCGCTCGAGGCTACCGAAGATGCGACGATCCGCAACTGCACCTTCAGTAGCTGCGCCATCGGCATCGGCGCAAACGCGGCCGGCGGAACGGTCGAAGGCTGCCGCTTCGAAGACCTCGGCGACGCGGCGATCCACAGCGTCGACAGCCGCGGCCTGTTCATTCGCGGCAACCGCATCGGCGGGTGCGGCAATGCCGGCATCCGCATCTGGCGCAACGAGAGCGGCCATGACGGATCGATCGTCACCGGCAACATGATCAGTGCGATCGACTGGCGCGGCGGCGGCAACGGCCAGAACGGCAATGGCGTGAACGTCTTCCAGGCCGATGGCGTCATCGTCAGCGACAACGTCATTTCCGATTGCGCCTTCACGGCAGTGCGGGTCAATGCGGGGCGCAACACCCAGGTGCGCGGCAATACCTGCCTCAACTCGGGCGAGGTCGCGATCTTTTCCGAGTTCGGCTTTTCTGGCTCGGTCATCGCGGACAACATCGTGGATGGCGCCGCGACCGGCATCGACATCACCAATCTCGACTCCGGCGGTTATCTCGCCACCTGCACCGGCAATATCGTGCGCAACATCTACCCGGCGTCGGCGGTCAACCCCGACACCCGGCCGGTCGGCATCTATGCCCAGGCCGACACGGTCGTCGCCAGCAATGTCGTCGAAAACGTCCCCGGCATCGGCATCGTCGCCGGCTACGGCCCCTTCGTGCGCAATGTGTCGATCACCGGCAACGTGCTCACCGCCTGCATGACCGGCATCGGCGTCACCGTCGTCGATGACCCGCAGGTGGGCGCCGTGAACGTCAGCGGCAACACCATTTCCGGCGCGACCAGGGGCGCGATCGTGGGGATGGAGTGGGAGACTATCGTCAGCGACGACCTAGGGCGCGATGCGGGGAGGTATCCGCACCTGCTCGTGGCCGGCAACGCCATCGCCTAGACCACCGGCGACATCGCCGCCGTGGCCCGCATCTCGCCGACCTCGAGCCCGCGGACAGTGCGTGTCGTCTGCCGCGCGAAGCGGTCGAGGACGCCGCGCTGGTTCGCGTCGGGATCGCTGATCGCCAACAGCAACGTGGCGACCATCACATGCGAGGCGGGCATGTTGCCGTCGTCGACCTTCAGCGCATAGCCCCAGCCCTTGTCGCGGATGGCGCCGCACTGGACGCCCTCGGTACCGCCTTTCTGGAACACGCGGCCGCCGAAGGCGCGCATGATTTCGGTATCGAGGCTACCGGTGCCGCCGACCAGATGCGGATGGCCCGTGGCCGCGTCGAAAATGCGCTGCGCCGCGCCGGCAATATCGTTGGGCAGCCCCGTGCCCGACGCCATGCGGGCGAAGCCGCGGGCGAAAGCGCGCAGCGGCGCGGCCCAGGTGGGGATCGAGCAGCCATCGGTGCCGCAGCGGTCGACGCTCAGCGGCTCCCCCACCACCAACTCGATGCCGGCGCGGACGGCGCGCTGCACCGGATGGTCGCGCTCGACATAGTGCGCGGTGGGGACGCCCAGCGCCTCGGCGACGGCGAGCATGCCCGAGTGCTTGCCCGAGCAGTTGTTGTGCAGCGCCGTCGGCTGATGCCCGGCTTCGCGCAGGCGGGCGCGGGCCGGAGCGTAGCTGGGCGCATGCGCGCCGCATTCGAGGTCGGCGGGCCCAAGCCCGATGTGATCGAGAAAAGCCGTGACCCCCGCGACGTGGAACTCCTCGCCCTGATGCGAGGCGCAGGCCAGCGCCAGCTCTTCGTCGCCGATCGCGAATTTGTCGAGCGCGCCGGAGGTCACCATGGCCAGCGCCTGCATCGACTTGATCGCCGATCGCGGGAAGATCGGGCGGTCGATGTCGCCGGCCGAAGCGATGATCCGGCCGCCCGCATCGACGACGGCGAAGGCGCCGCGATGACGGTTCTCGACCCAGTTGCCGCGCATGGTCTCGATGAGGATGGGATTGGCGGTGTCGGGCAAAAGAAGCGGCCTCCGTGATGCCTTGAGGGACATCAGGAGGCCGGCAAAGTCAATTGGGAGGCTGGGAAGAGAACTGCATGGGACCGGCTGGAGGCCGGCGAAAGGTCAGGCCCTGCCGAGGCGAAGCGTCAGGACCTCGAAGGACGGCGCCCCGAGCTGGGAGGCACTCGCGCCGCCGAACGACTGCGCCACCGCAGGCTGGATGGCGAACATGGCCGCCCCGGCGATGATGAGGCCGGCCAGCGCGGCAACGAGCAGTTTTTCGTGGTTCCTGGTCATCTCGATCCCCACAGGGTTGTGTTGATGATGACGCGGTTCTAGCGGGCGGGGATTGAACTCTCACTGAGAGCCACGTTCATACAGCGTTCATGAGACGAACACGGCAGCGCCTTCCTTGGTTGCATCGAAGGCGCGGGACCGGGCTAGACGGCGAGATCGATCCATACCGGCGCGTGATCGCTGGCGCCTTCCCTGCCGCGCACCTCGCGGTCGACGCCGCCGTCCTTCAGCCTGCGCACGAGAGTCTTGCTGAGCAGCAAATGATCGAGGCGCAGCCCGGCGTTCCGCTCCCAGCGGTTCCGCATGTAATCCCAGAACGTGTAGAGCGCCGGCTCGTCCGGATAGAGTCGGCGCAGCGCATCGGTCCAGCCCTGCTCGAGCAGGGCAGCATAGGCGGCGCGGGCCGCGGGCTGCACCAGCGCATTGGCACGATAGGATGTCGTCTCGTAGATGTCGCGTGCCTCCGGAACGACGTTATAGTCGCCGGCGAGAACGATCGGCAGCTTGCTCGCCAGCAGCTCCTCGGCATGTGCATGCAGCCGTTCCATCCATCTGAGCTTGTAGTCGAATTTCGGTCCCGGCTGCGGATTGCCGTTGGGGGCATAGAGGCAGCCGATCACGACGCCGTTGACGGCCGCCTCGATGTAGCGCGCCTGCGCGTCCTCGGGATCGCCCGGCAGCTCGGTGCGCGTCACGACGGGCTCCACCCCCCGCGCCAGAATGGCCACGCCGTTCCACGCCGACTGCCCGACGAAGGCGGCGCCGTAGCCGGCCTCGGCGATGGCGGTGCGCGGAAACTGCCGGTCGGTCGCCTTGAGCTCCTGCAGGCACACGACATCGGGCCGCCGCACCCTGAGCCAGTCGATGAGGTTGGGCAGCCGGCGGTTGACGTTGTTGATGTTGAAGGTGGCGAGCTTCACGGCGCGATGCGGTTCACCCACTCGTTGACCTTGTCCGCCACGCTCTTGAGGTGCTGCGCGGTGGTGAACCCGGAGACCGCCTTGCGCGGCTTCAGATCATGGTCGCCATCTTCGAGCCAGAAGACCTCGATCTCGTCGCTGAGGCCGAACGAGCCCACCTCGTAACGGTCGCCGAACTGGTCGCGCGTCCCCTGGCAGATCAGCGTGGGCGTCTTGAGCTCGACGAGATGGGCCGTGCGCAATTGCTGCGGCCGCCCCGGCGGGTGGAACGGATAGCCGAGGCAGAGCAGCCCGGCGGTGCGCTTGGCGGCGAACTCGGCGTCGGCGATCATGCTCGCCACGCGTCCGCCCATCGATTTGCCGCCGATGATCAGCGGCCCGGTGGTCGGGCCGAGATCCTCGATCGCCGCGACATATTCCGGCATCACCCTCTCGGCCTTCGGCGGTGGCTTGCGCTCGCCGCTGCGTCGCGCCGCCATATAGGCGAACTCGAAACGCGCGATGCGGAAGCCCGCCTCTGCCAGCACCTTGGCTATCGCACTCATTGCCGCCGAATCCATCGGAGCACCGGCGCTATGGGCGAGCAGGATCGTGATGCGCGCATCCTCCGGGCCATCGAAGAGAAAGTCGGTCGCCACCGGCTCAGCTCGCCGATTTGCGGGTATTGAGGTCGATCCAGGCGATGCCGCGGCTGGCGGTGCGGGCCCATTCGCTGTCGGCATCGAGCTCGAGATAGCGGCTCCACCAGCGCCGCGCCGCACTGAAATTGCGGGCGTCGAATTCGAGCGTCGCGAGATTGTAGACGGCGTCGGCATAGGCGGGATCGATGGCAATGGCGCGCGCGAGGTGCCGACGCGCCGCGTCGATCTTGCCCTCGTCCTTGAGCAGCGCAGCAAAGTTGAACCACGCTTCGACGAAGCTCGGGTCGATCTTGATGGCGAGGGCATAGGCCGTGCCCGCCTCGTCGCCCTCGCCGAGCGCACGGAAGCAGTTGGCACGGTTATAGGCGGCCACCGAGTCCGAGGGATCGAGCGCGAGGCAGCGGGCGTAGAGCACGGTGGCCTCGGCGTAGAGCCCCGAGTCCTCGGCCTGTTCGGCGAGGGTGAAATATTCCTCGCTGTCGTCGTCGGCCGGCTCGAGCGGCAGCAGCCCCTGCCCGTCCAGCTCGCGCCTGCGCTCGCCTTCTGCCGCGTAAATCTTCTGCGGTCCGCCCGGATGCAGCGACAGCGCGGTGAGCGAGGCTACCGGACCGGAGCGATGCACCGAGCGCGCCACCGCGCTCCAGCTCGCGCCGCCGGCGATCAGCCCGGCATATTTCCTGGCGAGGATCAGGTCGCGGAACGAGAACGGCTCACTGTCCTGCTCGAAGGCGTCGAACAGCGCCAGCCGATCGAATGTAGCGCCATCGAGCCGCGACTGGTCGAGCAGCGATTGCCGTGTCATCGCCGGCCGTTCGGGCGTTTCCATCAGGTGCAGCCAGCGCAGGAAGCCGTTCTCGCTGATCAGTCTGATGCCCGCATCGAGAAGGGCGTCGATCCGCGCATCGATCACCGCCTGCGGCTTGTCGAGCAGCTTGCGGCCGAGCACGACGCGCTGCGTCTGCCGGGTGATGCCGCGCCGCAGGCGCCCGCCGCGCGCGGCCACGGCCCGGGCCGCGAGGCGCTGCGGGAAGGCGTGCAACGCTCCCACAATGCCAAGCGTAGGGACCGTCTGCGCCATGGCGAACTAGCCGGCCTTCTTCCTGGATGTCGATTTGCCGGCCGCCTTGCTGGCGGCGACAGCATCCTTGAGCGAGGGTTTTGCCGGGGCCTTCTTGGCCGCCGGCGCTGCGGTCTTGGATTTGCTCGGTGCAGCAGGTTTGGCCTGTCCCAGGCTCTCCTTCAGCGCGTCCATGAGGTTGATGACGTTGCCGCGCTCGGGCGCCGCCGCGATGATCGGCTTGTGGCCCTT
>CAZASR010000161.1:0-6690 GCA_964487765.1 uncultured Devosia sp.
GGATCGAGCGCATCGAGCTCGGCGTGATCACCGCTTCGCCCAGCCGGTCGCGCAGGAGGTTGGCGACCGGCGCCAGCAACACCGGCTGGCGCACTCGCGCCATTGTGCCGTCCTGCATCGAGTTGACCCATTTGATCTCGGGGAACAGCCGGATGATCTGCCGGAAGCTCAGGATGATGCCGACCGCCGCGACCAGCACGATAAGGCTGTTGATGAACGGGTTGGCCATGAAGAAGAGCAGTATCTGCTGCCACAGGATGGCGCCGACCAGTGCCACGATGATCAGGAAGACCACGTTCTTGACGAGGTAGATTGTCGGGCTCTTCAGATGATACGGGTCGTAGTTCTGCGACATGAGCCCCGGCCAGTTCCGCGAATTATGGCATGAGTCTAGTCACACCATTCCGGCGTGACAATGGCCCGGGGACGGCCGGGACGTGGCGCGGCAGCCCTTTCCCGGCCTATTTCACCTGCCTGATGATCTTGAGCAACTGGCCCTGGATGGTCTCGTTTCCAGCGACCACCTCGCCGTTCCAGATGCTGCCCGGCTTGCCGGAGAAATCGGTCATGGTTCCCCCCGCCTCGCGCAGCAGCAGCCAGCCCGCGGCGATGTCCCACGGGTTGAGCTGGCTTTCCCAGTAGCCGTCGAGGCGGCTGGCGGCCACCCAGGCGAGGTCGGTGCATGCCGAGCCGGTGCGGCGGATGCCGGCCACGGCCGGCGTGATCTGACCCATCTGCTTGAGTTGCAGCAGGTCGCCCGGCGTGCCGCGCGAATTGATGCCGGTTGCAACGACCGCGTCGGCGAGGTGCCGGCGCCCACCCACGCGCAGCCGCTTCTTGTCGTCGAGCCACGCCCCGCCGCCCTTTTCGGCGACATAGAGCTCCTCGGCGACAGGATTGTAGATCACCGAAGCCACGATCTCGTCGCCGCGCTGCAGCGCGATCGCCACTGCGAACAGTGGGATGCCGTGAAGAAAATTAGTGGTGCCGTCGAGTGGATCGATGATCCAGCGGTGCTGGCCATCGGTGCCTTTGATCTCGCCGCCTTCTTCCATCAGGAAGCCATAGGTGGGCCGCGCCTTGCTCAGTTCGGCATGGACGATCCGTTCGGCATTGTGATCGGCCCGCGACACGAAGTCCGCCGGCCCCTTGACCGAGACCTGCAGGTTCTCGATCTCGCCGAAATCCTTGGTGAGCGAACGCCCTGCCTTGAAGGCGGCCGTGACCATGATGTTGAGAAGTGCCGAACGGGCCATGGGAAAACAGTCTCGGAGGGAAGGCGGGCTTGATGCATCAGATTGCGTCGATGATCAAGCTCGGGCGCCGGCCCTAGCCTTGCTTGTTGCCGGGCTCTACATCTGGCGCCGTGGGCGGCTTGCTCGGCCAGAACCGTGCGCGCTCTTCGGCAACAGCGAGGTCCTCGCTCGAAATCCCCACCAGCAACTTGTCGAGCACCGGATCGCTGAGCCCCTGCCGGCGCGCCAGGGCCCGCCACATCGCCGCCTCCGTCAGGTCGAGCGGCACGCCTTCGCCAACGGCAAGCAGCTTGGCGTAGCGGTTCTGCGCCACCGGATTGCCGGCATTCGCCGCGCGCTGGTACCAGCCGATGGCCGCATTCAGATCGCGCTCGACCCCCTGCCCCAGATAGAGCAGCGTTGCGAAGTCGATCTGCGCTTCGATCAGTCCCTGCTCGGCGGCGAGGCCGATCTGTTTCGCGCCTTCGGCCGTGTTCGGCGGGACGCCTGCGCCCTGGATCAGCATCGTGCCATAGTCGTACTGTGCTTCGGCGAGACCGGCATCGGCCGCCGCTTTCATCAGCGCCGCGGCATCACTGAGGCTGGGCGAGGCGGCGTCGCCCTCGAGGTGCATCAGCGCCAGATTGTACTGCGCCGGTGGATAGTCCTTGTCCGCGGCCTGCTCGAACAGCTCGGCGGCTCGCTCGTGGTTCTCCGGCACGCCGCGACCGTGGAGGTAGAGCAGCCCCAGCTCGAACGCCGCGAGGCGGTCGCCGTTGCGCGCCGCGAGCTGGTACCAGCTCGAAGCCGTCGCGACATTCGCCGCCACCCCGAGGCCATTGGCGTAAATCTCGGCAATGAGCGTCTGCGCCGCCGGGTCGGCCTTCTCGGCCCGTGGCAGGGCGAGGGCGAGCGCGGTGAGATAGAAGCCGCGCTGATAGGCGCCATAGGCGTCGTCGCGCTTGCCGAATATTTCGTTGCTGATGTCGACCGCATCGGGCCCGGCGTCGATCGCGGTCGGCAGTTCGCTGTCGAGCACAACGGAATTGTCGATGCGCGGCGCGACGGCGCCGTCCTGACCGTTGGCGAGCGCCGGCGCCAGCAGGGCGAGCGCGGCGAGCGCGCCGAGCGCGTGCCTGCCCGTCAGCCTCACGGCGACGTCTCCAGTGCCTTGACGATGGCGCCCAGCCGCGCCGCCACCCCTTCGGGCGCCGTCCACAGGCTGTCGCCCAGGCCGATGAAGTCGCCGCCCTCGGCCGTTGCGGTTTCTGGGGTTGCCGCCGGATCGCTCAATACGCTCGGCACTTCCATGATTTCCGCCCACCAGCGCGCCATTTCACGCTGTTCGGGATCTCTAGACCCCGAAAGCGGCCCAAAAAAGATGTAGTCGGGGCCGAGCTCGCCCTTGCTCATCGCGTCATGGCGCGAGGCAATCCGTCCCGCGCCGACGATGAAATCGGGCTTGAGCGCCTGCGTGGCCGCCTTCACCTCGTTGACGCCGCCCTCGACATGCAGCCCATCCACGCCCAGCATCCGCACTAGGCCCGGCTCGCCCTCGATCAGCACCGCGACGCCCGCCGCCTGCGCGGGGCCCACCAGCGCCTTGACCAGCGCCTTGTAGCTGCCCTCCGAGCGCTTGCCGCGCGGGATGAGCATCGCAGCCACCGGCGCGGCACTGAGCGCCTCGTCGAGTTTGGTCAGGCAGGAATCGGCGTCGGCGTCGGCGGGCGCGACGAGGAAAATCTGAGCAGTCATGGCGGCCTTATAGCGTCACGGCCGCTCAATGATCGTAAATTTGGGCGGCATGGTGGACGCCCTGGGCCGAGACCCCGCTCTATGCAGCCCGGTTACGCTCCGGCTCCCACTTGCCCTGCGCCGCCAGGGCATTGACCTTGGCCCGGTGGGCGAAGGCCGCCTGCGCCGCCGGAACATTGGCGGGCTCGCCGTTCCAGGCGATGAGCGCCGCGGTCTGCAGCGCCCGTCCGTATGAGAAGGTGAGCGCCCACGGCGCCCCGCCCAGGCGGTTCATGGCGGCAAGATTTTCCGTCGCCGCCTCATCGGTTTGGCCGCCAGAGAGGAAGGCGATCCCCGGCACGCTCGCCGGCACGTGCGCCTTCAGCACGTCGAGTGTCCGCTGCGCGATCACGTCCGCGCCCGGACGTTCGGTGGAGCGGACACCCGGCGTCACCATGTTGGGTTTGAGCAACATGCCGGTGAGATCGACGCCCGCCAGGCGCAGTTCCTGGAACACCGTCGAAAGGGTCTCCCCCGTCACTTCCGCGCAGCGCTCAATGCCGTGGTCCCCCGGCTCGCCATCCGCCAGTACCTCGGGCTCGACCACCGGCACGATGCCGGTCTCCTGGCAGAGTGCGGCATAGCGCGCCAGCACATGCGCATTGGCACGGATACCGTTGCGCGACGGCGCATAATCGTTGACCGCGATCACGCCGCGCCACTTGGCGAAGCGCGCGCCGAGTTCGGCATAGTGCTTGAGCCTCTCGCGCAGGCCGTCCAGCCCTTCGGTGATCCTCTCGCCCTGCGTGCCAGGCATCGGGAAAGCGCCGCGGTCGACCTTGATGCCGGGCATCGCATCGACCTCGGCCAGCAGCTCGACGAACGGCGTTCCATCCGCCGCGCTCTGCTTCAGCGTCTCTTCGGTGAGGATCACGCCGGTGATGTACTTGGCCATCGCCTCGCGCGAGCGGAACAGCATCTCGCGATAGTCGCGCCTCGTCTCGAACGTCACCGGCAGGCCGATTACGGCGAAACGCTTGGCGATGGTCCCCTCGGATTCATCGGCAGCGAGGATGCCCATACCGGGGGAAACGAGCTTACGGGCGGTTTCCTGCAAGGTCGGCACGGGCATCTCCACGTTGGGGAAACAACCGGACAATAAGCGAGCCCCCCGGCGGGTTCGACTGGACCTTTCGATTAAGACGGAAGTCTGAAGACCAATTGCGGACCACTACACCCACCGGCGGTCCCGCTCTCCCCAGCGCCGCACGCCAGGGCGGGGTCGTGCCGATCCACGGAGCCCATCCCTCCTTGCCCGAAGGGCGGGGAGGGGGGAGGGCCGCGTAGCCGGTGGGTGGCCGCTTGCGCTGAATTAGCTGCGCGACCGTTTCAGTGCGAGGCCTATCTCGGCCAGTGTGCCCAGCGCCAGCGCGAAACCTATCTCGCGAACCCCACGATTGATCATCTCTCCGGAACCGTCAGCGAAACGCGCTATCGGGCCAACGTCTCCTCGTAGGGCCCGAGCCGCTCAAAGGCGATGGCTGTCCCCAGCAAACAATTCGCAACGCCCGCTACCAGCAGCAGCCAGGCCACAATCCGTGACAAATACGCAAACAAGGCTCCCTCCAGGCTGGTGCTAGCTCTCCAGCGCCTTCACCCCCGGCAATTCCTTGCCTTCCATCCATTCGAGGAAGGCGCCGCCGGCGGTCGACACATAGGTGAAATCGTCCTTCACGCCGGCATTGGCGAGGGCGGCGACGGTGTCGCCGCCGCCGGCGACCGAAATCAGCTTCCCGGCCTTGCTGCGCTCGGCGACATATCTGGCGATCTCGGTCGTGCCCGCATCGAAGGGCCTGGTTTCGAACGCGCCCAGTGGGCCGTTCCATACGAGGGTCGCCGCCTCGTCGATGGCGCCCTTGATGCGCTCGATCGACTGGCCGCCAATGTCGAGGATCATGCCCTCCCTGTCCATGGCGTCGAGCCCATAGGTCTGGTGCGGCGCGTTCTCGGCAAAGTGCCATGCCACCACGCCGTCGACCGGCACGATGATGGCACAATTGGCCGCTTCGGCCTTGTGCAGGATGGCGTTGACGGTTTCGCCCATGTCCTTTTCCGCCAGCGACTTGCCGATGCCGATGCCCTGCGCCAATAGGAACGTGTTGGCCATGGCGCCGCCGATCACCAGCGCCTCCACCTTTGTAACGAGGTTCTGCAACAGGTCGATCTTGGTCGACACCTTCGCGCCGCCGACCAGCGCGATCACCGGCTTCTTCGGCTGGCCCAGCCCCGCCTCGAGCGCTTCGAGCTCCGCCTGCATGGCGAGCCCAGCCGCCGCCGGCAGCACATGCGCCAGGCCCTCGGTGGAAGCGTGCGCCCGGTGCGCCGCCGAGAAGGCGTCGTTGATGTAGATGTCGCCCAGCGCCGCCATGCGCTTGACGAGTTCGGGATCGTTCTTCTCCTCGCCCGGGTGGAAGCGCGTATTCTCGAGCACCAGGACCGACCCGTCGGGCGCCGAGTCGATGGCCTGCTTGGCCCGCGCCACGTCCACCCAGTCGGTGTCGATGAAGCCCACCTGTCGCCCGACCGCATTGGCCACCGCGGGCACCACCGGCTCGAGCGAATAGGCCTTGTCCACCTTGCCCTTGGGCCGGCCGAAATGGCTGATGAGGATGGCCTTGCCGCCCTGCTTGACGATCTCGCGGATGGTCGGCACCACGCGCTCGATGCGCGTTGTATCGGTCACCTTGCCATCCTGCACCGGCACGTTCAGATCGGCGCGCAGCAGGACGCGCTTGCCCTCGAAATCCATGCCCTCGATGGTCTTGAAGCCGGCCATTTTGCGTGCCTCCGCTGCTGATCGCCTGTGCCTTACTGCAATCGGGCGGAAAGGGGAACCGCGCTTCTGGAGACGCTAGGGCACCCGTTCGAACAGCCCCGGATAGTCGACGACCAGCCCGTCCTCATCCACGGTGATATCGGCCGTGAACGATCCGTCCGCCGTCTCGAAGCGATAGGTCCGCTCGTCCAGCCGTGTATAGAACTGCTCCGTCGCAAGCGGATTGAGCGTAGTGGCCGGGATATACGCGATCCTGAACCGCCGTGTTTCACCGACAGCCAGCGGCGCGCGGCGGATCGGGAGCGTGTTGGTGAGCGGCGTCATTTCGAAGTCGATGTCGACGCAGCCGTCGAGCCCCGGCAGCGGCTGGGCCTGCAGGTCGAGCCAGGCACCGTCATCGCCACGCCGCAACGCGTTGATCACTCCGTCCGTGCGCTGCAGCAGCACGGCATCGAATGTCCAGTCCGGCTTCAGCGAAATCTCGTACAGCACGCCGTAGCGTGTGCCGCCCGCCTCGCCCACAATCGCGGAGCGCACCTTCAGCCCGTCCGGCCATTCGCTGATGCGCATCTCCTCGAGGCCGTCATGCACCAGCGAGCGCCAGCGGATCGACTTGCGGAGCATCTCAGGCTCCCTCAGTCACCGTCTGCATCGGGATCGGCGTCGTCATCGGGATCCCTGTCGGCCGCATAGAAGCCGCCGTCGCCGTCGCCGGGGCGGTCGCGCTTGCGCCAGCGGTCGGGCCTGAGGATCACGAAGGCGAAGAGAACGACGATGAAGCCCGTCAGGACCCATTCGCCGACTCCCATCAGAGCGTGGCGGCGAACGCTTTGGTCACGTCGACCATGCGGTTCGAGAAGCCCCACTCATTGTCGTACCAGCCCA
>CAZASR010000162.1:0-6657 GCA_964487765.1 uncultured Devosia sp.
GGCGCACCCGCGCACTCCGCACCGCGGGACCTTCTTGTCCCCCGGTTCCATAACCTGGGGCCCCTTGGGTCGCCGGACGCCTTCTGCTGCGCAATTGACTTCCCTCCCCCGCCCCGGCAACAACCGCACGCATGACCCTGAGCCAGATTTCGACGCCGCTCACCCGCGACCAGGCCTATGCCCTCGTCGATGCCGTGATGGAGCTGGGCGACCTCGCCCTCACCGCCTCGGCGCATGAGGATGAAACGACAGGCGAATGGGTGTTCGAGGCGACCTGCGAGATGCTGCCGGATCTGCTCGCCTTCGAGGATCTCGCGCGCACGACCCTGGGCGGCGAGGTCGACTTCACCATCACCCCCATTGATGCCGAGACCAACTGGGTCGCCCGCTCGCTCGAAGGGCTGCAACCGGTCACCGCCGGCGGATTCTATGTCTATGGCAGCCACAGCGCCGCCGAGCGTCCCCCGGCCGGGCTGATCCCGCTGCGCATCGAGGCCGCCCAGGCCTTCGGCACCGGCCACCATGAAACCACCACCGGCTGCCTCGAAGCGATCGCGCCCACGCTCAAGCACACGCGGCCGCGCAAGATGCTCGACGTCGGCACCGGTACCGGCGTCCTCGCCATCGCCCTCGCGAGGCGCACCCGCACGCCCGTTCTCGCGAGCGACATCGACCCCATCGCAACCCGCACCACCATCGAGAACGCACGCGACAATGGCGTCGGCCCGCTCATCCGCGCGGTCACCGCGCCCGGCCTCGACCACATCGCCATCGCCCGCGGCGCGCCCTATGACCTGATCGTCGCCAACATTCTCGCCGCCCCCCTCGCCGCCCTCGCTCCCGCCATGGCCCGGGCCGCGGCCCCCGGCGCGACGATCATCCTCTCGGGCCTCCTCGCCGCCCAGTCCGCCTGGGTCGCCAATGCCTATCGCGAACAGCGCGTCATCCTCCGCGAACGCCTCATCCGCGGCGATTGGGCGACGCTGATCCTGCAACGACGCTGAACCGATGCGCCTCACCATCCACGCCGGCACGCACAAGACCGCGTCGACCTTCCTCCAGCACGTGCTGGTGCTGAACCAGAAGCTGCTCGCCGAGCACGGCATCTACACTCAGCCCGACGCCATGATGACCGGCAACCACGGCACCGCGCGGATGACCCTGCTCGAGGACTACCGCCACGTCGAAGCCCATGTGCGCGAAGCCGTCCGCCAGGGCCGGCGGGCAGCCCTGCTCTCCTCGGAAGACTTCGAGACGCTCATCTTCGACCCCCGCCGCGCCCGGCTCGTCGAAGACGCGGCCCGGTCGGCCGGCGCCACCTCGGTCGAGTGGACGTTCTGCCTCCGCGATCCCGGCGACTATTTCGCAAGCATGATGGCCCAGCTGACCAGGCTGGCCTTCGTCGATTATCGCGGAGCCCTTGCGGCCGCGCTGCGCGACGGCCGCCTGCGCGTCCACCGCGAGCGCAGACGTTATCCCCTGTACTGGGATTTCTGCTTCGACTACGCGACGCATCTGGCCGCCTTCGCCAAGGGCGTCGAAGGCAGGATTACCGTCCACGATTTCCGCCACGGCGATCCCTTCCCCGGCCACGGTGTTCTGGGCAGCCTCGGCATCGCCCCCACGGATCTACGTCTCCCCGGCGACGCCTCGCGCAATGCACGGCCAGCGGCCTCAGAGGCCGACGGGAACCGCACGGCACAGTTCAAGGCCATTCTCGCAGCAGCGGGGATTGGCGAAGACTCGATAACCGCACTCGCCACCGGCCTTCCGGTTCCAGCCGAGTTGCAACGCGAAGCAGCCGCGGCGGTGAGCCGCCTCTACGGTGCGGGCACGGAACAATTGCTCGCGCAGAAGACAGTGGAGCCCGCCCGGTCCGATGCCTAGCGCCGGGCAAAACAAAATCCCCGGAGGTCATCCGGGGATCTGCGAGTCGCCTGCATGGGGCGGAGGTAAAGGGGGACCGGCCGATCGAGGCGCGCTCGCCCGGACGGCCGTCGCATCAGCTTCAGCTGGGCCGCTTGGTGAAAGCGCCGATGAGCTGGAATTCGTTGGCCCGCACGATCTGGCGCGTCGCTTCGCGGCTGCGCACCGCGATCACGCCATCGAGGGCCTTGCGGAAATCGGTGTTGCTCGTGTTCATGGTCGTAACGTTCGGTCTCGTCGCGTCCGCACTTGCGGACATCCGCTAATTAGGCACCTCGCACCGGCGCGAGAAGTCGGCACTGGGCAACCCTGCCATGCCAATCTCGCAATCCAGCTTAACAGGACATGAACCATGGCACAGAGCAGCTTCGGCCCGGCCGTCTTCCAGAAATTCACCACCCGCACGACGCCCCGGACCGTCGCGGGTCGGCTCAAGGCGCTGCGCGCCGCCATCGCCGATGCAGGGCTCGATGGCTTCCTGATTCCGCGCGCCGACGCGCATCGCGGCGAGTCGGTGCCCGAGAGTGAAGCGCGCCTCGCCTACATCACAAGCTTCACCGGCTCGGCAGGCGTCGCGGTCGTTGGCCCGAAGAAGGCGGGGCTGTTCATCGACAGTCGCTACACCCTGCAGGCGCCGCTCGAAACCGACACCAGGGCCGTCACCGTCGTCGAGACCGCGCAGGGCGCCGTCGATCCGCGCATCGGCGACTTCGTGCCCAAGGGCGGCAAGCTTGGCTTCGACCCGTGGCTCCACACGCCCGGCGAGATCAAGGAGCTGACCGAAAAGCTCAACGGCAAGGTCACCCTTGTCCCCAGCGCCAACCTCGTCGACAAAATCTGGACCGACCGTCCTGGCGCTCCGGTGTCGCCCGTCGAATTTCTCGGTCACAACCGCGCCGGCAGGACCGCCAGTGACAAGCTGGCCGAACTGCGCAAGACGCTCGCCGCCGAGAATGCCGACGTCCTCGTCCTCACCTTGCCCGAATCGATCAACTGGCTGTTCAACATGCGCGGCCGGGACGTGCCGAACTTCCCGGTCGTCCTCGGCTTCGCGCTGGTGCCCCGCAAGGGGCAGCCGACGCTGTTCGTCGCCGGGGACAAGATCACCCCCGATCTGCGCAAGGGCCTGAGCGGGGTCGCGAGAGTGGCCGACATCGTGACGCTCATGGCCGAATTGCGCAAGCTGGGCGCCGCCGACAAGCGCGTCTGGATCGATTCGGCGACCGCGCCCCTCGCGCTGGTCTCGGCGATCGGCGGGGTCAGCGACGCGGTTCTCATCGAAAAGCGCGACCCCGTCCTGCAGCCCAAGTCCAGGAAGAACGAGGCCGAGATCGGCGGCATGCGGGAGGCGCACAAGCTCGACGGCATCGCGCTCGCCAGGTTCCTCCATTGGTTCGACGAGGAGGCACCCAAGGGCAAGCTTACCGAGATCGGCATCGTCGAAGCGCTCGAGCACTTCCGGCGCGAGGAGGAAACCTGCATCGATGCGAGCTTCGACACGATTTCGGGCGCCGGCCCCAACGGCGCCATCGTCCACTACCGCGTCGACGAACGTTCCAACCGCACGCTCAAGCCGGGTGAACTGTTGCTGCTCGATTCCGGCGCGCAATATCTGAGCGGCACCACCGATATCACCCGCACCATGTTTACCGGCAAGGCGACGGCCGAGCAGAGGGACCGCTTCACCCGCGTCCTCAAGGGTATGGTGGCGCTGTCGATGCAGAAATTCCCGCGGGGCACTTCGGGCGCCCAGCTCGACGTGCTCGCCCGCCAGTTCCTCTGGCAGGCTGGCGTCACCTACAATCACGGCACCGGCCACGGCGTCGGCGCCTTCCTCGGCGTGCACGAAGGGCCGATCGGCTTCTCGCCGCGCTACCCCATGCCGCTCGAGCCGGGGCAGATCATTTCCAACGAGCCCGGCTACTATAAGACCGGCGCCTATGGCATCCGCATCGAGAACCTCGTGCTCGTCGTCGAGAGCGGGATCGGTGACGGCAGGTTCCTCGAGCTCGAAACGCTCACCTTGTGCCCCATCGACCTGCGCCTCATCGATGACAAACTACTCCTGCCGCACGAGATCGAGTGGCTCAACGCCTACCACAGGCGCGTCTTCAAGGAGGTCGGCCCCAACCTCAAGGGCAGCGTGAAGGCGTGGCTCAAGGAGGCGACGCGGGCTATCTGATCGCGAACGGATCGTACTGCAGCAGCCAGCTGAGGAGCCAGTTCTCACCCTCGCCAAGCGAGGCGATGTCGTCAACCTTCCAGCCGTCCGCTTCCTTGATCAACGAGAGCGCGAGCAGGCTGACAGCACCGAAATTGCCGAACGACACGGTGACGATCGCCTGCTCGGTGTTGCCGACGGGCGTGCCGATCGACAGATCCCGCAGCAGCGCCTGCCTGGCGCCGATGAACGGATTGAATTCCAGGACCGGCGGTGCATCCTCGCCTGCCGCGGCAGCGTTGGTCGCGACGAGCCCCTTGAGCCGCTCCGAGTAGAACTGCGCTGGGTCCTGTTCGTGCGCGACGCCGAGCGTTGTGTAGGGTTCATAAATCGCTTCGACAAGCGCTTTCGGATCGTCATAGGCGAGCGCCGGAAATGCCCACAGCGCCAGCACCATTGCCATCAATGCCCGCATCGTCCCGCCCCGCGTTCGCAACGCGGCAGAGCTAGAGCGCGCATGCGGCGCAATCGTGGCCGGTTGAACCGCAGCTACTGCTTGACGAGATCAAGCCACCCATCTTCGTCGAGGACAAGGATGCCCAATTCGCTCGCCGCCTTGAGCTTGGAGCCCGCGCCGGGACCGGCGACGACGATGTCGGTGTTCTTGGATACGCTGCCGGCGACCTTCGCCCCCAGCCGCTCCGCCATCGCCTTGGCCTCGCCGCGGGTCATCTTCTCGAGCGTGCCGGTGAAGACCACGGTCTTGCCCGCGACCTGGGAGTTCGCCGAGATCGTGATGACATAGGGCTTCGGCGTCACTTCGCGCAGCAGGTCGTCGAACACCGCGACGTTGCGCTCATTGGCGAAGAAGGAGGTGACCGCCTTGGTCACCGTTTCGCCGATGCCGTTGATCGACGGAAACTCGCCACTGACGCCGGCCGCGCGAAAGGTCTCGACGGTCGAGAACGTCTTCGCGAACATTGCGGCCGTCGTCTCCCCGACATGCCGGATGCCGAGCGCGAGGATGAACCGATCGAGTTCGGGTTCGCGGCGCGCATTGATGTTGGCAAACAGCTTGTCGAGCCCCTCATAGGTCCGCTCCTCGGCCGAGAGCACTTTCTTGCGCCTCGTGCCGCTCGCCGCCTCGCGCTGCCGCGCCTGCTCTTCCCGGCGCTCGTGCAACGCCCGCTGCACATCCTCGCGCCGCCGCTCGAGTTTGAACACGTCGGCCGAAGTCTTCAGCAGGCCCTTGTCGAAGAACAGCTCGATATTCTCCGTCCCGAGCCCTTCGATATCCATCGCGCCGCGCGAGACGAAGTGCTTGAGATGTTCCACCGCCTGCGCCGAGCAGATCAGCTCACCCGTACAGCGACGCCGCGCATCCTCCTTGCCGGTCTTCTCGTTGACCTCGCGCACCGCCGGCGATCCGCAGACCGGACACACGGTCGGAAATTCGTAAGGCTTGGCGTCCCTGGGCCGCTTGTCGATGAGCACCTGCACGATCTGCGGGATCACGTCGCCCGCGCGCTGGATCACCACAGTGTCGCCAATGCGAATGTCAGCGCCTTCGCGGATCGGCTCACCGAAGCTGTCGAAGCCCTTGATGTAGTCCTCATTGTGCAGCGTCACATTGACGACCGTGACGCCGCCGACCGTCACCGGATCGAGCCGCCCGACCGGCGCCAGCGTCCCGGTGCGTCCGACCTGGATATCGATCTGCCGCAATACGGTGGATGCGCGCTCGGCCGGAAACTTGTGCGCGATCGCCCAGCGCGGCTCGCCCGTTACGAACCCCCAGCGGCGCTGCAGGTCGAGCCGGTCGAGCTTGTAGACGACGCCGTCGATATCGTAGCCGAGCGACGAGCGCTGACTTTCGATCAGCCGGTACTGCGCCAGCAATCCATCGATCGTCGTCGCGTGGATCATCAGCGGGCTGACCTGAAAGCCCCAGCTCGCGAACTTCTGCACCGCCTCGTATTGCGTCGGCGCCGGATCGCCGCTCGCCGCCCCCCAGGCATAGGCGAAGAACCGAAGGTTGCGGCTCGCGGTGACGCTCGGATCCTTCTGGCGCAGAGACCCGGCGGCCGTGTTGCGCGGATTGACGTAATCCTGTCCGCCCGTGGCGGCCGACCGCGCCTTGAGCGCCTCGAATTCGGCATAGGTCATGTAGACCTCGCCGCGAATCTCGATGACATCCGGCCAGCCCTTGCCCTTGAGCCTGTGCGGAATGTCCTTGATCGTCCTGAGGTTCTCGGTGATGTCCTCGCCCACGCGGCCGTCGCCGCGCGTCGCCCCGCGCACGAAAACGCCGTTCTCATAGCGCAGCGACGCCGACAATCCGTCGATCTTGGGCTCGGCGGTGAAGCTCAGCTCGAGATCCTTGTCGCGCTCGAAAAAGCGCCGGCCCCGTTCGATGAAATCGACGACATCCTGCTCGGTATAGGCCTTGGCCAGGCTGAGCATCGGCACTTCGTGGCGGACCTTGGCGAAGCCCTCCGCGGCCGGCGCTCCGACTTTGCCCGAGAGGCTGTCCGGCCGCCTGAGTTGGGGGAATGCGGACTCGAAGGCGA
>CAZASR010000163.1:0-6634 GCA_964487765.1 uncultured Devosia sp.
CCGACGACATGACGATCGTGCTCCAGAACCAGTTCTGGGACCTCAAGGTCGGCGAATCGGGCTTTGAGGTCGGCCTCAGCTTCGACGACAAGCCCGAAGCGTTGTTCATCCCCTTCACTGCCATCAAGGGCTTCTTCGATCCCTCCGTGCAGTTCGGCCTGCAGCTGACCGGAGCTGTCGCCCAGCCCACCGATGACGAATCCGCCGAGGCCGCCGAGCCCGCCAGGCTGGAGCCGGCCGAACCGCCCGCCGCGTCCGAAGCGCCGGGCGAAAAGGTCGTCAGCCTCGACGCCTTCCGCAAGAAATAGAATGATCAAGCGATCGCTGACGATCGCCGGCCACCGCACGTCCATCGCGCTCGAGCCCGAGTTCTGGGATGGCCTCGAAGCCCTCGCCGCCCGGCGCGGCCTGCGCCTGGCAGCCCTCATCGAAGAGATCGATGCCACGCGGCAGACGCCGAACCTGTCCTCGGCCCTGCGGGTCGCCGTGCTGCGCGATGTGCAGGACCAGCTAGAACCCTAGATCGACCGGCGCCGGATCAGGAACAGTCGCTGGCGGCTGCGCCGTGAGCCGCGCGGCTTCTTCCGCCAGCCGCCGCGACTCGGCTTCTTCGGCGGCCTGCTGCGCTGCCGCTTCCGCTTCGGCCTTCCTGCGGGCTTCGGCGGCCGCGGCCTGTTCTGCCGCGACCCGGGCCCGCTCGGCGGCGAGTTCGCGCTGCCGCGCTTCGTCTTCACGCCGCAATTGCTCGAGCCGCGCCAGTTCGATCTCGCTGGCCTTGATCTTCATCCCATCGACCAGCGAGCTCACATCGTAGTGCGCCTCGGGCGCCCATACCGGTCCCGTCACCACCGCGGCCACTTCCGCCGTCGAAGGGTCGACGAGGCTCTCGGGGTCGGCGATCACCGTCGGGGACATCGCGTAACGCGCATCCAGTGTCAGGTCGGCAAGTTGCAGGCTACCGCCCCCGAAAATTCGCGCGCCGCTGCCGGCGATCGCGAGGTTCGGGCTCCGTAACGTGCCGCCGGCGATCGTGAAGCTGCCGGTGAACATGTTCGAGGCGAAGGGTCCCTGGGCAAGCTGTGCGTTGACGGCCGCCGTCAGGGCCTCCGGCGTCATGTCGACGATATCGGTCAGCGCCCCCAGGCTGTTGAACGCCTGCGGATCGAAGTTCTGCGCCGAGAAATCGGTGATCGTGTAGCTGCCGCTGCCGGTCATCGTCTCCACCGCCGCGGCCATGGTCTCCCCCGTGCCGCTGAACTCCGCCGAAGCCGTCAGCTTGCCATCGAGACCCGCCGCAATTGCTCCGGGGGCCACGAGGTCGAGCGGCACGTCGGCGAGCTGCACCCGTCCGCTGATCTGCTTGGCCGGCAACGCCGGGTTGGAGCAACAGACGCGAGCGTCGAGGGTCAGCGTCCCGCCATTGGCCGTCCCGCTGAGATTGCGCAGGCCGATGCCCTGCGCGTCCCAGTCGACACCGAATGTCGCATCGGTCAGCAGCGGCTTGCCGCCAACCGTGACCTCGGCGACCGTCACATCGATCCGCCCGGTGCTGCCTCGCGGCCCGTTACCGATATCGATGGGCCCCACCGGCCACACGCCGTCGCCGGCCAACGCCCCGGCGGGTCCCGCCAGCATCGGCAGCAGCGCACTCGCATCGAGCGAGGCGAGGGTCAGTGCACCGCCGAACGACGCGGTGCCGTCGCGACGCGTCATTTTCAGCTCGCCCGTCACCCCTGCGGCTTCGATTTCGGTTAGCTCCATGCTGTCGAGTCCGGCGAAGCGCAGATGAGCACGCCCGCTGAGCGCCGGCACATACACGCCGCCGGCCCCCGCGATTTCCGCGAGAACACCCGGATCGCTCAGCGCGGCCTCGATCGTTCCGCTGCCGGTGATGGAGGTGAAGTCGCCCGGCACCACATTGCCGTCGAAAGCAAGGCGATCCACTCCCCCCTCGAGGCGGCCGTGAATCTCGTAGCTGTTGGACGGCGTTCCCTCGATCGTCGCCATCAAGTGGAGCGGCGTTCTATCGTCGAGGATCGGCACGCGGCCGAGGCCGAGCTGCGCGTTCATCAGCGCCGGACTCTCCGAGGTGAGCTCCAGCGTCGCGGCCAGCGGCGCCACCAGCGCATTGGCGATGCCGCCACCGAGCTGCGCCACCACCTTGGTGTCGGCGGTCCCCAGCCGGCCCGTTGCATTGAGCATCTGCCCGCCTTCGCCCGTCGGTGGATCGAGCTGCAGGTCGAGCGTTGCCGGCAATGAGCGGTTGAGGAATTCGGTGACGGCGGGCGGTGTGCCGATCCTGCCCAGAATGGCCGCCATGATCGGAGCGCCGTCGGAAATCTTGATCGAGCCGTTCCCCGACAGTTCGGGCTTCAGCAATGTCCCGAACGCCGTGAGCTTGGCGTCGACCGCCGCCCCGCCGAGGTCGTCGGCGTGCAGCTTGCTCAGTTCCAGCACTCCCCCTTCCCAGCTCGCCGTCGCCGCGAGCCCGCTGCCCGCAAGGCCGAACAGCACCGCCCGGCTCGCACTCACATCGATGGTGCCCTTGGGGAACGTGGCGCCGAAACTGCCGTTCCCGGTAACGTCCGGCAGCAGCGCGGCCACAGCGTCGCTCTCCTCCTGCCCCAGCGTCGTGAAATGCACCCCCAGCATCAACGCGCGCTGGGCCCCGAAATTGATCGCCGCATCGAATCCCTGGTTTATCCCCGCCAGCACCAGCGTGCCGGCCGACAGCGTCAGCGTGTCGCTCGACAGCGCGACATCCGCGGTCAGCGATCCCTCCATGTTGAACAGCGGGTTGCCCTCGGGCGGCTTGCGCCACAGCGCGGCCAGCCGGTCGAGCTGCCCGCTCGTTACCGACAAGCCGCCCGCGAAGATCGGATGCCCATCGACGACGCTGAGATTGCCGGTGAGGCCGAGCTTCGTGCTGCCCGCCAGCGACGCCGAGAAATGCTCGATCGTCCAGCTTTGTGCGTCCGTCGCCGCATCGAGGCGCAGGTCACGCAGCGACACGCCGCGCAGGTTCAGCTCGGCGATGTCGAGCCCGATCGTCCCCGGAATGTTCGGGATCGGCGGCAGGGGCGTCTCTGCGAGCAGCCGCACCAGCTCGTAGGGTGGGTCGGTCAGCTCCTTGGTCGCATCGCGCGGCGGCAGGGCGATCACGCTTCCCGACACCACCGCGTTGAACGCCAGGTCCTTGCCCAGCTTCAGCTCCGCCGCGCCAAGCAGGCGCGTGCCCGCCCGGTTCTGGTCGGGCAGCAGCGCGTATTCGGTAAACAGCACGCGGTCCGCGGTGGCCTCGACCTTGCCGTCGAGCACCAGATCGCCGCGCCCCGCATCGACGATCTCGCCCTCCACCAGCCGCGGCGGCGGGCGGCGATAGCTGAGATCGCCGGTAAATTTCGGCGCCGCGCCGGTCTCGAGCGCACCATTCGCCTCGACCGTGAACGACCGATCCGCCGCCTGGAGATAGAACGACAGGCTGGTGGCTCCCGCCGTATCCAGCCGCCCGGTCGACACCCGCATGGCGTAGCCGGCATCGTCGAGCGTCCCGCTGCCCTGGAAGCTGAACGGTCCGTCGATCGAATCGAGCCGCAGCTCGCCCGTGATCCCGTCGACCACATAAATCTCGCCCGAGCGTGCATCCGCGAGCTGCACCCGGCCGCCCACGATCTGCGCATCGGCGATCGAGACGTTCGACTGCACCGCTTCCGGTCCCAGCGCGAATCCCGGATCGACGCTGCCGTCCGCACGGACCGCCACCGTCACCACCGGTTGCTCGAGTTCGAGCCGCGTCACCTTGTAGCGGTCGGACAGGAAGTCGAAGAGCGAGAACTCCGCCTCGACCTTCTCGACCTCCATCGCTGGCGCCTCCGCCGGTCCGACCCGCACCTTGGTGAACACCAGCAGCGGCTGCGGCAGCAAATTCAGCGAAATGTCGCCCGTGATTTCCACCGGCGTGCCAAACGCCTGCGTCGCCATCGCCTCGAGCCGCGGCCGGTAGTCGCTCCACGTAATGAAGCGCGGCACGACGAAAGCCCCGCCGATGGCGAGGATCACGAGAAAGCCGACGATGACGAAAAGCCGGTTGAGCACTGGCCCCGCGATGTCCCCCAGAAGGTGCGCGTCTTCGGGAAAGACATTGCGGCTTCCCGATCGAAAAACGCGACAGTAGAGCGGAACCGAGTGTACGGAACCCACCGTCCGCCGTCACCCTGCCAATGGCTTGCCTCCACGGCGGAAATTGGACCCCTACCGGGCAATTGTGCGATCCTGCGGCATGGCGCCCCGCCGCTGCGGCGCCTATATTGCCCCGAGAACAAAAAGAGATTCGTCAAGCTCGCCTTGCTGCCGGTTTCGGGCCGGCTGCTGCGCGAAAAGGAACACATGGTGCCTGCCGAGCCCGCACGGGCCGCCCCCGCCGGGGCTCCGATCACATCGCAACTGGGCCGCCCGGGCGGCGACTATCTGCGCGGCCTCAACGAGGAACAGCGCGACGCCGTGCTGACCACCGAGGGCCCGCTTCTGGTGCTCGCCGGCGCGGGAACCGGCAAGACGCGCGTCCTCACCACCCGCATCGCCCACATCCTCACCACCGGCCGCGCCCGCGGCGCCGAAATCCTTTCGGTCACCTTCACCAACAAGGCCGCCCGCGAGATGAAGGAGCGCATCGGCAAGCTCGTCGGCGCCACCGTCGAGGGCATGCCGTGGCTGGGTACGTTCCATTCCATCGGCGCCCGCATCCTCCGCCGCCACGCCGAACTCGTCGGGCTCAAATCCGACTTCACCATCCTCGATACCGACGACCAGATTCGCCTCATCAAGCAGCTGCTCGAAGCGGAGAACATCGACGAGAAGCGCTGGCCCGCCCGCGCCTTCGCCGGCATGATGGACAATTGGAAGAACCGTGGCCTGCTGCCTGGGGACATCACCCCGGGCGAAGCCTCCGGCTATGCCAATGGCCGCGGCAAGCAGCTCTATGCCGACTACCAGGCCCGCCTCAAATCGCTGAACGCCGTCGATTTCGGCGACCTGCTGCTCGAGAACATCCGCCTCTTCCGCGAGCACCCCGACGTCCTCGCCGAATACCACCGCCGCTTCCGCTACATCCTCGTCGACGAGTACCAGGATTCGAACGTCGCGCAGTACCTGTGGCTGCGCCTCCTCGCCCAGGGCAAACCCGCTTCCGAGGCCAATGTCTGCGTCGTCGGCGACGACGACCAGTCGATCTATGGCTGGCGCGGCGCCGACGTCGACAACATCCTGCGCTTTGAGAAGGATTTCCCCGGCGCCAGGGTCATCCGCCTCGAGCGCAATTACCGCTCGACCTCCAACATCCTGCGCGCCGCTTCCCACCTCATCGCGCACAACGAATCGCGCCTTGGCAAGACGCTCCAGACCGATGTCGGCGAGGAAGGCGAAAAGGTCGGCGTCACCCAGGTGTGGGACAGCGAGGAGGAAGCCCGCCAGATCGGCGAGGAGATCGAGCAGCTCCAGCGCCACGGCTCCAGCCTCGACGACATCGCCATCCTTGTCCGCGCCGCCTACCAGATGCGCGAGTTCGAAGAGCGCTTCATCACCCTCGGCCTCAATTACCGCGTCATCGGCGGCCCGCGCTTTTACGAGCGCCTCGAAATCCGCGATGCCCTCGCCTATCTGCGCGTCGTCGCCAACCAGGCCGACGACCTCGCCTTCGAGCGCATCGTCAACACGCCTAAGCGCGGCATCGGCGACTCCACCATCCGGCAGCTCTACGAGACCGCCCGCGCCACCGATCGCGCGCTTTTCGCCGCGACGCGCCTGCTCGTCGAAACCGAAGAGCTCAAGCCGAGGCAGCGCACGGTGCTGCGCGACCTCGTCGCCCAGTTCGACTGGTGGCCAATTCTCCTCACCGACCACACGGAGATTGTGACGAAAGAAGACGAGACCACCGGTGAGAAGTTCGAGGTCGAGGAGTTTGTTCGGGCAATCACTCACTCGGAACTCGCTGAGCGCATTTTGGATGAGTCCGGCTACACGGCCATGTGGCAGAACGACAAATCGCCCGACAGCCCCGGCCGGCTCGAAAACCTCAAGGAGCTCGTCAATTCGATGAGCGAGTTCGAGACGCTGGGCGGCTTCCTCGAGCACATCAGCCTCGTCATGGATCGTGACACCTCTGAATTCGGCGAGGCCGTCTCCATAATGACGCTCCACTCGGCCAAGGGGCTTGAGTTCGACACCGTCTTCCTCCCCGGCTGGGAAGAAGGCCTGTTCCCGTCCCAGCGCACCATGGACGAGCTCGGCCGCGCCGGCCTCGAGGAAGAACGCCGCCTCGCCTATGTCGGCATCACCCGCGCCCGCAAGCGTGCCCGCATCTCCATGGCCCAGAACCGCCGCACCCACGGCCTGTGGCAATCGGCCATCCCCTCGCGCTTCGTTGACGAGCTGCCGCCCGAAGCCGTCGAGGTCAAGGACACCGGCTCGGGCTATGGCGGCTATAATTACGGCGGCCGCAGCTCATCCCGCTTCTCGATGGCCGATCCTTTCGACTCCGTTTACGAAACCCCCGGCTGGCAACGCGCGAGAGCGCAAAGCAAAGACCGCCGCGGCCCCGGCCCCCTCACCATCGACGGCGACCTCGTCGCCCGCTCCG
>CAZASR010000164.1:0-6596 GCA_964487765.1 uncultured Devosia sp.
TGGAGCGCGGCATCATCAAGCATTTCTACAAGCGCCCGCATGCCGAGCAGATCCTGGTGACGTTCGGCCTTGCCATCGTGCTGCAGGAGATCGTCAAGGCGATCTTCGGCCCCAATCCGATCAGCCAGCCGATGCCCGATGCGCTGCGCGGCGCGGCCGATGTCGGCGTTTGGATCGGCCTTGCGCCCAATGTGGTGACCTATCCGCTGTGGCGGCTGGTCTATTTCCTGTTCTCGGCCGGCATCATCGCCGCGGTGTTCGCGTTCCTGCGCTTCACCACATTCGGCATGGTGGTGCGCGCCGGCATGGCCGACCGCGAGACCGTCGGCATCCTGGGGATCAATATCGGCCGGCGCTTCACCATCATGTTCGGCCTTGCCGCGGTCGTCGCGGGGCTTGCGGGAGTGATGTACACGCCGCTGGTGCCGCCGAACTATCACCTGGGCATGGACTTCTTGGTGCTGAGCTTCGTGGTGGTCGTGGTTGGCGGCATGGGGTCGCTCCCAGGGGCGGTTGCGGCGGGCTTCCTGCTCGGAATTCTGCAAAGCTTTGCCTCGATGAACGAGGTGAAGTCGATCATTCCAGGCATCGACCAGATCATCGTCTACCTGACCGCCGTGGTGATCCTCCTGGTGCGCCCGCGCGGGCTGCTCGGCCGCTCCGGCATGATGGAGAACTGATATGGGCCTGTTCGTCATGCCCCGCCGCGACATCATCGTCCTCTCCATCTTCGCCGTGGTCGTCTTCGCCATGCCGTTCTGGCTGCAACCGCTCGGCGCCGCCTATCCGGCGCTGATGCAGAAACTCGCCATTTCGGCGGTTTTCGCCATCGGCTTCAACATCCTGTTCGGCCTGACGGGCTATCTGAGCTTCGGCCATGCCGCCTTCCTCGGCGTCGGTTCGTACACCGCCGTGTGGTCGTTCAAGCTGCTGACGATGGACGCCATTCCGGCGATGATCTTCGCGGTGCTGCTGTCCGGGCTGTTCGCGCTTGCCATCGGCTATCTGAGCCTCCGGCGCTCGGGCATCTACTTCTCGATCCTGACGCTGGCCTTCGCACAGATGAGCTACAACCTCGCCTATTCGGTGTTTACGCCGATCACCAATGGGGAGACGTCGCTGCAGCTCACGCTCAACGATCCGCGCGTAATCGACAATGCGCTGGCGGCGCGCCCGGCCGGGCTGCCCTCGCCGGGACTGTTCGGCAATGCCTTCAGCGGGCTCGAAGGGTTTTATTTCTGCGCCGTGGTGCTGCTGATCGCCTTCTTCATCGCGCAGAAGATCTTCGCCTCGCCCTTCGGCATGATGCTGCGCGGCATCAAATCCAACCAGATACGCATGAACTATACGGGCTTCCACACCCGCCCCTATGCCCTCACCGCGTTCGTGATTTCGGGCATGTATGCGGGCCTCGCCGGGGCGCTGCTCGCGATCACAGACCCGCTCGCGGGCGCCGAGCGCATGCAGTGGACTGCCTCGGGGGAAGTCGTGCTGATGACGATCCTGGGCGGCGTCGGCACGCTGATCGGGCCGGTGATCGGCGCCTGGCTGATCGAGTATTTCGAGAACATCTTCTCGGCCTTCAACGAAGCGAGCCTTACCCGCCTCTTCGCCTTCCTGCCCGAAGGCGTGCGGGACTGGGCGGTGACGATCGCCAGCAAGTTCGTGGGCGAAGGCTGGCAGCTTACGCTGGGACTGTTGTTCGTGCTGATCGTGATGTTCCTGCCCGGCGGCATTATGGAGGGCGTGCGCCGCATCACCGCGCTGTTCCGCCGCCCCGGCCGTCCGGCCACACCGGGCGCCGCGCGCGCCCAGCCCGCGGAGTGAGACAATGACAGCGACCGAACGCAATGTGGTTCTCCATGTCGACGACGTGTGCAAGAACTTCGGGGGCCTGCAGGCGCTCGCCGACATCGACCTGCAGGTGGCCGAAGGCGAGACGCACGCCATCATCGGCCCCAATGGCGCCGGCAAATCGACGCTGCTCAATGTCATCATCGGGCGGCTGGCGCCGAGCCGGGGCGCCTGCGTGTTCGATGGCGAAGTGCTGACCGGACGCAAGCCGCACGAGATCAACCAGATGGGCGTGGCGCGCGTGTTCCAGACACCGGAGATCTTCGCCGACCTCACCGTGCTGCAGAACGTGATGACGCCGGCTTTTGCCAAGCGCGACGGCGCCTTCCGCGTCAACATCTTCAGGCCGGTGGAGCGCGAAGGCGAAATCCGCGACGAGGCCGAAGCCATCCTCGAGGATGTCGGGCTCGTGGGCCGCCGCTTCTCGCATGCCGGCGCGCTGAGCCGGGGCGACAAGCGGCGCATGGAGCTGGCGATGTGCCTGATCCAGCACCCGCGGCTGCTGCTGCTCGACGAGCCTACGGCGGGCATGAGCCGGCACGACACCAACACCACCATCGACCTGCTCCAGAAGATAAAGGCGCGCGGCATGACCAAGGTGATCATTGAACACGACATGCATGTCGTGTTCTCCTTGGCCGACAAGATTTCCGTCCTGTCGGGCGGCAGGATCATCGCCGAAGGGTTGCCCGACGACATTCGCGGCAGCGAAAAGGTGCAGGAAGCCTATCTGGGCGGCGCGCACCGACTAGAGGCCCACTGATGAGTGCGATAGAGATGGATTCGAGCCTGGCGCCCTCCGTTGACACCGCACCGAAGGCAGCTGCCGCGGCCAAGGCGCCGTTCTTTTCGGTCAAGGACATCCACGCCTATTACGGCGAGAGCTACATCGTCCAAGGCGTGTCGCTCGACGTGCGGCACGGCGAAATCCTGGCCTTGCTCGGCCGCAACGGCGCCGGCAAGACCTCGACGCTGCGCTCGATCGCCCGGGTGGACAGCCCGACCGTGCGGTCCGGCGAAATCTGGCTCGAGGGGCTCGCACTCCACCGGCTGAAATCCTTCGAGGCGGCGCGCGCCGGCATTCAGCTCGTGCCCGAAGATCGCCGCATCATCCAGGGCTTGACGGTCGAGGAGAACCTGGCGCTGGCACAGGTGTCGCCCGGCCATGGCTGGGAGCTCGAGCGCATCTATTCGCACTTTCCGCGTCTCGCCGAACGCCGCCGGCAGGAAGGCGTGACGCTGTCGGGCGGCGAGCAGCAGATGCTGGCGATCGCTCGGGCTCTCGCCCGCAACATCAAGCTGCTGCTGCTCGACGAACCCTATGAAGGCCTCGCACCGGTGATCGTCAACGAGATCGAAAAGATCCTCAACGAGATCAAGGCGCAGGGCATCACCACGATCATCGTCGAGCAGAACGCCATTGCGGCCCTAAGGCTGGCCGACCGGGCGGTGATCCTCGACACCGGCGAAGTGGCCTTCACCGGCGCTGCTGCAGACGTGCTCGCGGACCAGGACCTCAGACGCCAGTATCTGGCGGTCTAAGCGGCGCGCCGCTTCAGGCGGCGTGGCCAAAGACATCCAAGGTGATATCCTCCACGGGCTGGGTCGCAGCAGTACGCCGCGGAGGTGGCCATGTCGTTTGCAAGCAATGTCGCATGGGCGACCGGCGGCGGCACTACGGTCTAGCAAGTGCATTCCACATCCTGGCCCGACTATCTGCTCGTTGCCGTAGCGCTACTCGGGCTCGCGCTCGGCGGCACGATGCACTGGTTCGGCTCGCCACAGTCGGCCGCATGGGTCTGGGGCGTCGCCACGGTGCCGGTGCTTGCCGCCCTGCTGTGGCAGATCGTGGGGTCGCTGCGACGTGGCGATCTCGGGCTCGATATCGTGGCGGCGCTGTCGATGTCGGCCGCGCTCGCATTCGGCGAGACGCTGGCCGGCAATGTCGTTGCGCTGATGTATGCGGGCGGCCAGTTGCTCGAGGCCTACGCGCAGGGCCGGGCGCGGCGCGAGATGACGGCACTGCTCGGGCGCGTTGCGCACACCGCGTTCCGCTACCGCGACGAGGCGCTCGAGGAGGTGCCGATTGCGGACATCGTGCCGGGGGACGAGCTGCTGATCCGGCAGGGCGAAGTGTTGCCGGTCGACGGGCGGGTGGTCAGCGGCCCCGCGCTCATTGATCTGTCCGCGCTGACCGGGGAGTCCGTTCCGGTCCGTATCGACGCCGCCGGCGAGCTGTTGAGCGGCGCGACATCCATCGGCGCGGCCTTTCGCATGATCGTCACGCGGCCCGCCCGCGAGAGCACCTATGCCGGCATCGTCCGACTGGTCGAGGCGGCGCAACAGGCTCGCGCGCCCATGGTGCGACTCGCCGATCGCTATGCGTGGGGGTTCCTGCTGTTGACGCTGGCGATCGCGGGCGGTGCGTGGGCGCTGTCGCAGGACCACATCCGTGTTCTCGCCGTGCTGGTGGTGGCAACGCCATGCCCCCTGATCCTCGCAGTTCCGGTTGCCATCATGGCCGGGATGTCGCGCGCGGCGCGCAGCGGTGTGCTGGTCAAGAACGGCGGCACGCTGGAACAGCTGGCAAGGGTCAGGACGGCCGTGCTCGACAAAACCGGCACGCTGACGCATGGCGCCGCCACAATCGTCGAGATCAGGACCACCGGAACCATGGCTGGAGATGACGTGCTTCGCCTTGCGGCAAGCCTCGACCAGGCTTCCAACCATGTCGTCGCCGCAGCGCTGATCGAGGCGGCCACGACGCGGGGGCTGGCGCTGTCCGCACCCATCGACGTCCACGAGACGGCCGGCATGGGCGTCGAGGGGCTGGTCGAGGGAAAGCGGGTGGTGCTCGGCGGCAATAGCTTCGTGCGGCAGCGCGCGGGGTGCGCCGACCCGCACGACCTGCATGAGGGGCTGGGCCAAGAGGTGATGACGATCGCGGTGGCCGTCGACGGCGTGCTGGCCGGTGTCATCGTGCTCGAGGATCCTGTTCGGCCCGACGCGCATGAACTCCTCACGCGCCTGCGGGAGGGCGGCATTGCGAGGATCGTCCTCGCGTCGGGAGACCGGTCGGAGATTGCCGAAGCGGTGGGCGCCGCACTGGGCGTCGACGCGGCGTCCGGCGAGCTGACGCCCAGCCAGAAGGTCGCGATCGTCGAAGAAGAACGCCGCCGCGCGCCGGTGCTGATGGTGGGGGACGGCATCAACGACGCGCCGGCACTGGCCGCCGCCGATGTCGGTGTTGCGATGGGCGCGCGAGGGGCTGCCGCCTCGTCGGAATCTGCGGGAGTGGTGCTGCTTGTCGATGAGATCGGGCCATTGGCGAAAGCCATTGGCGCGGCCCGGCGGTCGCGGCAAATTGCGCTCCAGAGCGTTTATGTCGGTCTTGGGCTGTCGGTCGCGGGCATGGGGTTCGCCGCCCTCGGCTATCTCACCCCGGTCCAGGGCGCGCTGCTACAGGAGGCAATCGACGTCGCCGTCATCCTCAATGCGCTGCGGGCGCTGCGCTGACCCATGCCTGGGCGTTGTGCGACAAAGCGGTGCAGACGAGGGTGGAGTACCGTTCTCGTTTCAACCGGTCGGTGCGGACAGGACGATCGGCGGCGCGTGGCGTGAGAAGAAAGAAAGGGGCGCCCTTGCGAGCGCCCCCGGGAGACTCGATCCTGCCGTTGTCAGAACGGGGAGGACGGATCGAGGAATTCTTCGACGTTGTCCTGGGTGATGACCGTCGAATCGAGGATGTAGCGGCCGGCAACCTGGATGCCGCCGGTGAAGTGCGACGTGGTGAGCTCGATGGCCGTGGCGATCATGGCCGGGCTGTAGCTCACATCGATCGGCACGAGCTTGTCGCCCGCCTGCACGCGCTGCAGGATCTGCTGCATGCCGGCACCGCCGACGATGAACATTTCACCTTCGCGGCCCGCCTGCTTGATGGCCTCGATGGCGCCGAGGGCGATGTCGTCATCCTGCGCCCAAACACCGTCGATGTCGGGGAAGCGGGTGAGGAAGTCCTGCATCACCTTGAAGCCGTCGTCGCGGTTCCAGTTGGCGAACTCGTCGTCGAGGACGGTGATGCTGGTGCCCTCGATGCCAGCCATGAAGGCGTCGAAGCGCTGCTGATCGATCGGGATCGGCAGGCCGCGCAGGATGACGATGTTGCCGCCATCGGGCATCACCTGCTTGAAGTATTCGGCCGAGTTGGCGCCGAGGCCCGGATTGTCACCGGCAACATAGAGATGCTCGACGCCATCGATGGAGAGCTGGCGGTCGACGACGGTGACGAACTTGCCGGCATCCTTGACCTGCTTGATGGCCGACGTCATCGCGTCCGGATCGCCCGGCAGGATGACGAGCGCATCGATGTTGCGGGTCGAGACCATGTCCTCGATGTCGGCGATCTGCTTGGGCGCGTCGGGCGCCGAGGCAAATACGTAATCGACATTGGGGTAGGTCTGCTGCAGCCGGTCGATGGCCTGCTGGGCGAAGTAGTTGACGCCACCGGTCCAGCCATGGTCGGCGGCCGGCACGGAGACGCCGATCGTGACCGTATCCTGGGCAACGGCGACGCCTCCCAGTCCGCCGGCGACGACCGCCGCAGCGAGCGTTGATTTGAGCAGTTTCATTGTAGTCCTCCCAAGTGTGCCCTTCGCTGGGCGTTGTGGAACCGTGTTTGCCCTACCTGGCGCGGCGGCCGCGCTGGAGCAGCACGGCAAGGATGATGATGACGCCCTGGAACG
>CAZASR010000165.1:0-6595 GCA_964487765.1 uncultured Devosia sp.
CTGTTCGGCCTCTTCGCCGACATCTCGCTCGTCCTCAACATCCTGCTGATCATCGCCTCGCTGTCGTTGCTCGGCTCGACGCTCACATTGCCCGGCATCGCCGGCATTGTGCTGACCATCGGCATGGCTGTCGACGCGAACGTGCTGATTTACGAGCGAATACGCGAGGAGTTGAAGGCCGGAAAATCAATTCTTGCCTCCATTGATGCGGGCTTCCAGCGCGCCTGGGGCACCATCATCGACTCGCATCTGACCCAGCTCATCGCAGCCATCGTGCTCTATTTCCTGGGCTCGGGGCCGGTGCAGGGCTTCGCCGTGACGCTCGGCCTCGGCATCCTCACGTCGCTGTTCACCTCCTATACGGTGACACTCTACTTTGTGGGCTGGTGGTACCGTATCCGTCGGCCCAAGACGCTGAAGATCCAGGTTTTTCGCTTCATTCCCGACGGGACCAAGATTCCGTTCATGAAGATCTCGCGCTACGCGATCATCTTCTCGATCATCATCTCGATTGCAGCCGTCGGTTCGGCCTTCACCCGTGGCTTTAATCTTGGCATCGACTTCATCGGCGGCTCTGCGATCGAAGTGCAGTACGCCGGGACCGGGACACCAGACGCAGGCGTGATCCGCGAGGCGCTCGATCCCCTTGGGCTTGGCGAAGTGCAGGTTCAGCAGTTCGGCCCGCCCGAGGACTTCCTCGTGCGCATTCAGTTGCAGCCGGGTGGCGATGCCGAACAGCAAACAGCGGTGGCGAAGGTCGAGCAGACGCTTGCGACGGTCGATTATACGGTGCGACGCACGGAAGCGGTGAGTGGTACCGTCTCGGGCGAACTCACGACCAAGGGCGTCATCGCGGTGCTCGTCGCGCTCGGTGCGATCCTCATCTATGTGTGGTTCCGGTTCGAATGGCAGTTTGCGCTCGCCGCCATCACGACGACGTCGCACGACATCATCATGACGATCGGGCTCTATTCATTTGTCGGTCTCGAGTTCAACGTAACCTCGATCGCCGCCGTGCTTACTCTCGTGGGCCTCAGTCTCAACGAGACAGTGGTCATCTCGGATCGCGTCCGTGAGAATCTGCGAAAATACAAAAAGATGTCATTGCCCGACTTGATCGACCTGTCCATTAACCAGACGATCGTTCGAACATCGCTCACGCAGTTCACCATCCTGCTGGCACTGTTCCCGTTGGTCTTCTTTGGTGGTGAGGCGATCCGTGGCTTTACCATCGCCATGACCTTCGGCTCGATCTTCGGCATGTATTCGTCGATCTTCATCGGCGGCCCCATTCTGATCCACTTCGGCCTCAAGGCCCGTGGCGACGCACCCGCCGCGGCCAAACCGGTCAAGGAGAAGCGCGCCGATGGCGCCGCAGTGTAGTCGATGGCGGAGGCGGGGCAGGGCTACTACCCGTACCAGGCCGCCATCGACGGGTACGGCAATGGCGGCTTCCGCTTCGCGGGCATGAGCCATCGCGGCTCGCTGCTGTGTCTGCCCACTGGTATGCACAAATGGGATGTGGACGCCGCGGTTGGGATTTCGTTCGAGAACCTGCAGCCGGTTTTCGACGCTGCAGAGCAGATCGACGTCCTTCTGGTGGGCCTGGGTAAGGACATCGTCGGCTTCCCGAAGACGATCCGACAGGCCCTGCGCGAGCGGAGCATCATCGTGGAAGCAATCGCCACCGGTGGGGCGGTGCGGACCTACAATGTCCTGCTCGGCGAAAGCCGGGCAGTGGGTGCCGCCCTGATTGCGGTCGACATCGTCAAGTGAAGGCCGCGAGCGTCGCCTTTGCCGCTGAGCAGCTGCGTGCCATCGATCGGGACCGCTATCTGGCCACTCTGGTGCTGCCGGAACAGGCGCGCCCCGCACTCACTGCGCTGTATGCCTTCAATGCCGACATCGCCTCGGTTCGCGATCGTGCGAAGGAAGCTGCTGCCGGCGAGATTCGCCTGCAATGGTGGCGGGACGCCCTTGCGGGAGAAGGTCACGGCGCCGTTCGAGCCAATCCGCTGGCCGACGCGCTTCTCGATGTCATCGCCGAGCACGACCTGCCGGTTCCGGCGCTCGTCCGAATGATCGAGGCCCGCCGTTTCGATCTATACGACGACCCGATGCCCGACGTCGCCACGTTCGAAGGATATGCCGGCGAGACGACTTCGGGCCTCTATCAACTCGGTGCAATGATCCTCAATGGCGGGCGCCCAGTCGAGCCGGGAGATGCCGCGGGCCATCTCGGCGTCGCACACGCTTTGATCGGGCACCTGAGAGCCTTCGGGTACAATGCAAGCAAGGGTCGCATCATGCTGCCCCGCGACGTCTTCGCGACGTGCGGGGTCGGGGGGGCCGACATCCGGGCTGGAACCGCAAGCGAAAATCTCAGCATTGCGCTGACACGCTTCGCTGACCTTGCAGGCGACCATCTGCGCAAAGCCGACACGGCCATCGCCGCATTGCCGCGCGACCTCCGCGCGGTCTTCGCTCCGATCGCCTTGCTTCGGGCTCAGCTCAAGCGGGTAAACCTGGATACGCCGTTTGCCGCTCAGCCCGATCTCGCCGATTGGCAGAAGATTGGTATTCTCGCGTGGTGGAAGCTGCGGCGCGCCTAAGCCCAGGCGGCAATGTCTGCCAGGGCGCGGTCGCTCATCGCCTTCTTCTTCGCGAGCGCCTTCTCGGGTCCGCGCCAGCGGCCGACATGATCTTCTGGTTTGGTGACAGTCACCGGCGGCAGGAGGCCAAAGTTGACGTTCATCGGCTGGAATGAGCGGGGTCCGGGCTCGCCTTCGGCGGCGAGGTGGCCGCCGAGAATGTGATCGAACAGGGCTCCGAGTGCCGTGGTCGGCGCCGGGGCTTCCACTACGCCGCCTGCGGACTGGGCAGCGGCCATGCGTCCGGCGACCAGCCCGATGGCAGCGCTTTCGACGTAGCCTTCCACGCCGGTGATCTGACCGGCAAAGCGAAGCCGTGGCTGTGCCTTGAGGCGAAGCTGCCGGTCCAATACCTTGGGCGAATTGAGGAATGTGTTGTGGTGCAAGCCTCCGAGGCGCGCAAATTGCGCGCTTTCGAGGCCCGGAATCAGGCGGAAAATCTCCGCCTGCTGGCGATATTTCAGCTTCGTCTGGAAGCCGACCATGTTCCACAGCGTGCCCAACGCGTTGTCCTGGCGAAGCTGGACCACGGCGTAGGGCTTCACGGTTCGATCCCGGGGGTTAGTAAGGCCCACCGGCTTGAGCGGGCCCCAACGTAGCGTGTCGCGACCACGTTCGGCCATCACCTCGACCGGGAGACATCCGTCGAAGTACGGAACGTTCTCCCAGTGATGATAGACGTGCTTTTCGCCCGATAGCAGGGCATCGACGAACCGGTTGTACTGGGCTTCGTTCATCGGACAGTTCAGGTAGTCCGCACCGGTGCCGGCGGGCCCCGGCTTGTCGTAGCGCGACTGGGCCCAGGCGATCTCCATATCGATGGTCTCGCCATGGACGATCGGCGCGATGGCATCGAAAAACGCCAACTCCGCCTCGCCGGTCAGGTTCTGGATGGCCTCAGCCAGCGGCCGGGACGTGAGCGGGCCCGTTGCGACGATGACGTTGTCCCACTCGGTCGGCGGCAGCCCGGTGATCTCGCCATGCTCAATCGTGATGTTGGGGTGTGATTGCACGGCCGCAGTGACTGCGTCCGAGAACGCCACTCGATCCACAGCCAGGGCACCGCCCGCCGGCAGACGGTGAGCATCGGCCATGCGCATGATCAGGGAGCCGCAGCGCCGCATCTCTTCGTGCAAAAGACCCACGGCATTGTGCTCATAGTCGTCCGATCGGAAGGAATTCGAGCACACGAGCTCCGCAAAGCCGCCGGTCACATGGGCTTCGGTCAGCTTCTGTGGCCGCATCTCGTGCAGGACGACGTGTGCCCCCGCTTCCGCCGCCTGCCACGCGGCTTCGGAGCCCGCGAGGCCCGCGCCGATGATGTGGATCGGTTGTCTCGACATGGCGCGCGTCCTACCAAGACGTCTCATGGGGCGCAACGCGAAAGGATGGCAGCATAGTGGCCGTTACGCTGTGGGGCCGGGCGAAGTCGGCGAATGTGCAAAAGGTGCGCTGGGCCCTCGCCGAAATTGGTCTGGCATACGAGCACGTCCCGCTGGGCGGACGCTATGGAGGGAACAAGGATTCGGCCTATCTCGCCATGAATCCGAACGGCCTCGTTCCGACGCTGCGCGACGGCGACGTGATCATGTGGGAGAGCCACACGATCCTGCGCTACCTCGCCGCCACTTATTCGGCCGGCGAATTGTGGCCTGAGAGCACGCGCGCTCGTGCGGTCGCCGATCAGTGGACGGATTGGACGGCCGCGACGTTCCAGCCGCTCTGGATCGACGCATTCTGGAGGATCGTCCGCACGCCGGAGGCGCAACGTGATCTGGCGGCGATCACCAAGACCGTACGCGCGACCGAGAGGTGTTTCGAAATCATGGAGGAGCGGCTGGCAGTGAGCCGTTGTCTCGCTGGCGACGCCCTGACCTATGCAAACTGGCGGCGGGAGTCGCCATGTTCCGGTGGTCAACAATGTCCGTGGAACGGAAGCCCCACCCCGGCGTGGAAGCCTGGCACGGACGGCTCCGAGAGCGGCCGGCGTTCCGTGATGCTGTGGAGGTGGATTATTCAGAGCTTGTTGGGCGCCTCGCGTTTTAGCGACCCGAGAATCAAAACGCTCGCTGCCCTAGAAGGAAGCGAGCGCTCGGATCGGTGTGTCGGCCGCCTGGTGGTCTACGAAAACCTTACAGGGCGCGAGCATGTTCGCGGGCGATCTTGGTGATGTCGGCGCGCGAAATGCCGAGGTCGTTCAGCTGACGGTTGTCGAGAGCGGCGAGCTCACGGACGGTCTGCTGGTAGGCCGACCACTTCTTCAAAGTCTTGCGAATGCCCATTTCTTTCTCTCCTTCGTTGCGTTCGGGACCGTTCCCGTTCGCTACACGTGGGTAGATAGGCCCATGCGATGCAGATGAGGAGGGCCATAAAGGTCAGAACCCGGGTGCAGAAAATGCATAGCTCCCATTGGCGTCGTTAAGCCGCGCTTAAGATTGGTCGCTGGGGCGGGGGATGGCGGGCGCTCGGCAGCACACGCCCGCACTTCCAGAGAAAAATCAGGGCTCAGAAGTCCCGGTTGCGGAGCAACGGGCGCATTTTCCCCGCAAGCCTTGTCCCCGACCTCCCCGTCCGGGCCATGCGAAACTCGCATGGCACGGCTATCGGCCCGTTCCTATTCCGCTGCCTGCCGTACCGCTCGCTTCTTGACCGGCCGGCGGTTCATCACTTCGCGGAGAAACTTGCCGGTGTAGCTGCGCTTGTTTTCCATGAGGTCTTCGGGTGTGCCGACGCCCACGACTTCGCCTCCGCCATCGCCGCCTTCGGGGCCCATGTCGATGATCCAGTCGGCGGTCTTGATGACCTCGAGATTGTGCTCGATCACCACCACCGTGTTCCCCTGATCCACCAGTTCGTGCAGCACCTCGAGCAGCTTGGCGATGTCGTGGAAATGCAGGCCCGTGGTTGGCTCATCAAGCATGTAGAGCGTCCGGCCCGTTGCGCGGCGGCTGAGCTCCTTGGACAGCTTGACGCGCTGCGCCTCGCCGCCGGACAGCGTTGTCGCCGGTTGGCCGACTTTCACATAGCCCAGGCCGACGCGTTGGAGGGTGGCGAATTTCTCGCGGATCGAGGGGACGGCCGCGAAGAATTCAGTCGCTTCGTCGATGGTCATGTCCAGCACGTCGGCAATCGACTTGCCCTTGAACTGCACCTCCAGCGTCTCGCGATTGTAGCGATGGCCTTTGCACACCTCGCAGGTCACATAGACGTCGGGCAGGAAGTGCATCTCGATCTTGATGACTCCGTCGCCTTCACACTTTTCGCAGCGGCCGCCCTTGACGTTGAATGAGAAGCGGCCCGGGCCGTAGCCGCGCGCCTTGGCCTCCGGCAGGCCGGCGAACCACTCGCGCAGGGGACCGAAGGCCCCGGTGTAGGTCGCCGGATTGGAGCGCGGCGTGCGGCCGATCGGCGACTGGTCGATGTCGATGATCTTGTCGAGAAACTCGAGGCCGGTGAGATGGTTGTGCGGCGCCGGGTTGACCCGCGCGCCGTTCAGCCGCCGCGCCATCGCCTGGTACATGGTATCGATCATCAGGGTCGATTTGCCGCCGCCGCTGACGCCCGTGATCGCCACGAACATGCCGAGCGGTACGTCGACCGACACGTTCTTGAGGTTGTTGCCCGTCGCGCCGTCGAGATGGATCACGCGCCCCTTGGTCGGGGTGCGCCGCTCCGGCGGCGTCGGAATCTGCAACTTCCCACTCAGATACTGTCCCGTGATCGAGGCTTTCGAGCTGAGGATGTCCTCGGGCGTACCTTCGGCCACGATATGCCCGCCATGCACGCCCGCGCCCGGGCCAATGTCGACGACGTGGTCGGCCGTCAGGATCGCATCCTCGTCGTGCTCGACCACGATCACCGTATTGCCGATGTCGCGCAGGCGCCGCAGCGTCTCGAGCAGGCGCTCATTGTCCCGCTGGTGGAGGCCGATCGAGGGTTCGTCG
>CAZASR010000166.1:0-6563 GCA_964487765.1 uncultured Devosia sp.
CGACCTCGGCCGAGATCTTCTTGTTGAGCTTGACGTAGTTCTCGAACTCGGTCTGCGCCGAGCGGGCCAGGGCCTCGACCTCGACGGCATCGCCCTCGGGTTCCTCAAGGGTGGTGGCCTGGGCCTCGAAATAATCTTCGGTCTGCAGATAGCGGTCGATGGTCGCGCGGCTGAGGCCCTCGACGAGCACCTTGACGGTGCCATCGGGCAGCTTCAGCAATTGCAGCACGGAAGCGATGGTGCCCGTGGCGAAGATGTCTTCGGGCTTGGGGTCATCGTCCTGCGCGTTCTTCTGGGTGACGACGAGGATATGCTTGTCGTCGCGCATGACCTCTTCGAGCGCCTTCACGGATTTCTCGCGGCCGACGAAGAGCGGCACGATCATTCCGGGGAAAACTACGATGTCTCTGAGCGGCAGAACCGGATAGACGCGGTCGCGATCGAACTCGGCGCCGTGGGAGGAGACGTCCGACATGTCTTGTCCTTTCCAGGGCACGTAAGGAGAAACGGGAGTGTGACGTGCCCAAACAGCAATCAGTCCGACGCCTGACAGAACGGCCGCCAGCCTGATTCTGCTTAGTTAAATAGGGTCGCACAGCGCCGAGACAAGTCAACCTTGGCCCGGATTTGTCCGTGCAGGACCGCTGTGCATTTACGGCAAGGGTTACCGCTTTGTCACGGTCGGACCGGCGTAGCGGAGGCGGATAGTGTCGCCCGCGGGCGGCACATAGGGGCAGAATAAGGCAGGAAACCGGCCCTGCCGCGGCGAAGCGGCTCAGGCGGGCGGCTTGGGCGGCAATTGCTGGCCGGGGGTGGAGAGGGAAATCCGGAGCTCTTCGTCGGTCATATCCACCGGGATGTCGGCGAAAAGCGGCGTAGATAGGTACCTTTCGCCGGTGTCGGGCAGCATGCAGAGGATGGTCGAGCCCTGGGGGGCCCCGGCGGCGACCTTGAGCGCGGCGGCGAAGGTGCCGCCCGAGCTGATGCCGACGAAGATGCCCTCCTTCTGGGCGAGCTCCTGGCTCATCTTCAGGCCGTCGGGGCCGGGCACGAGAAGGATGTCGTCGATCAGGCTCGCATCGACTGCGTCGCCGAGAATCTTGGGGATGAAGTCGGGGCTCCAGCCCTGGAAGGGATGCGGCTTCCAGGCGGCGTGACGGGCGGCGGGCGAGCCGTCTTCGCGCCGGGGCTGCGGCTCGTGGGAGGCGAGCATGGGCGCGCTTTCGGGCTCGGCGACGACGATCCTGGTGCGCGGGCTCTTCTCGCGCAGCACGCCGGCGACGCCCTTGAGCGTGCCGCCGGTGCCGAAGCCGGAGACGAAATAGTCGAGCCCGTCGGGGAAGTCGCGCACGATCTCCTGGGCGGTGGTCCTGGCGTGATAGGCCGGATTGGCCTCGTTCTCGAACTGGCGGGTCATGAACCAGCCATTGGCGGCGGCGAGGTCGCGGGCCTTGTCGACCATGCCGGAGGCGCCGACCGCGGCCGGGGTGAGCACGACCTTGGCGCCGAGGAAGCGCATCAGCCGGCGGCGCTCGACCGAGAAGCTCTCAGCCATGGTGAGGACGAGCGGATACCCCCTTGCGGCGCAGACCATGGCGAGGCCGATGCCGGTATTGCCCGAGGTGGCCTCGACGACGGTCTGGCCGGGCCTGAGCGAGCCGTCCGCTTCGGCCGCCTCGATGACGCCGAGCGCGAGGCGGTCCTTGACCGAACTCATGGGGTTGAAGGCTTCGATCTTGACATAGAGCTCGATGCCCGCCGGCGCGAGCTTGTTGATCTTCACGACCGGTGTGTCGCCGACCGTGCCCAAAATGGAGTCGAACTTCATGATTGGTCTCCGCCGCTGGGTGAGGCGGCGAGCTTACCGGATGGTCGCAACCTTGGCGAGAAGTCCGGCGCGGCCGCTCACTGCACGGTCTTGCGCGCCTTGAGCAGGATCGAGGTGTCGGTGTTGGCGATGCCGTCGATCTGGCGGATGGCGCGCAGGAGATCGTCGAGGTCGGCGATGGTCGCGGCCTCGATTTCGGCGACGACGTCCCAGCGGCCATTGGTGGCGTGCAGTTCGCGCACTTCGGGCATTCCCATCAGACGGCGGGTCACGGCTTCCTCCTGCCTGCCTTCGATCTCGATCATCGTGATCGCCCGCACCCCGCCGGTTTCGACATTGGACTGGAGGACGATGGTGAAGCCCGCAATGATGCCCTCGCGGCGGAGGCGCTCGATGCGGGCGGTGGCCGTGGCGCGCGAAATGCCGGCCCGGGCCGCGAGCTTGGCCATGGGCAGGCGCGCATCGGTGCGGAGGAGCTGAATGAGACGCCGGTCGATGTCGTCGATGGTCATTTGCACAATTCCGCAAAGTGGAATGAGCATAGTGCTCATCAAGGCACGCATATCTAGCAATTTTCCGACTATCGGTCGACGCCTGACGCGACGATCCTGAACTGGAGACATGACCACGATGCCCAACGATACACGCGTCGACCTGTATGGCGTTGCGACGGATGCCGGCGCCGGCACCCGCGGCGTCGGCATGGGGCCCGAGGCGCTCCGCATTGCGGGGCTGCCCGAAATGCTGGCCGAGATGGGGCGGGACTTCGTCGACCACGGCGACCTCCGCGTGCCGCGGAACCGGACGGGCAGCGACCCGTGGCAGGTCGCTGCGGCGCGCCGGGCGGAAGTGCTGGCGCTTGCCGCCGAGACCAGCGCCCGCGCCTATGAGAGCCTCGAGAGCGGCGGCATGCCGGTGTTCCTCGGCGGCGATCACAGCCTGTCGATGGGCACGGTGTCGGGCGTAGCGCGGCACGCGGCGCTGACGGACACCGACGTGCACGTGCTGTGGATCGACGCGCATACCGATTTCAACACACCGGGGATCTCGCCCTCGGGCAATTTGCACGGCATGCCGCTGGCGCTGCTGTGTGGCGAGCCGGAATTCGGCGACGCCTTCGGCGGCGCGTGGCGACGCACCGTCGATCCGCGGAACGTCACGATCTTCGGCGCGCGCTCGATCGATCGCGAGGAACGGGGCCTGCTGGCCGACCGCGGCATCGAAGTCGTCGACATGCGCGAGATCGATGAGATGGGCGTCGTCGCCCATATGCGGCAGGTGATCGAACGCGCCGAGGGCGCCCACCTGCATGTGAGCTTCGACGTGGATTCGATGGACCCCTCGATCGCCCCGGGTACCGGAACGCCGGTGCCGGGCGGCCTCACCTATCGCGAGGGCCATCTGATCATGGAGATGCTGCATGACAGCGGGCTCGTGCGCTCGCTCGATGTCGTGGAAGTGAACCCCTATCTCGACCGCAGCGGGGAGACCGCGCGGCTCGCCGTGGCGCTCGTCTCGTCCCTGTTCGGCCGCCAGATCATGGCGCGCGACGTGGAGAGCAAGTTCCAGACCGTGGCCATCGGCGCCCTCCCCCGTTCCCCCGCAAAGACATGAGCAAGAGGAGAGAGCAATGACCCAGTTCATCGGCGTCACCGACATGGCGAAGCTGGTCCGCAGCATCGGGATCGAGACGTTCCTCAGCGGGCTTGCCGACGAAATCCGCGCCGATTTCGTCCGCTGGCCCGAATTCGAGAAGATGGCGCGCATCGCAACGCACATGCCCGACGGCGTGATCGAGCTGATGCCCGCGTCCGACGCGACCCATTACGGGTTCAAATATGTCAACGGGCACCCCAAGAACCCGCAGCGGGCGGGGAAACCCACCGTGATGGCCTTCGGTGTGCTGGCCGAGATGGCGACCGGAACGCCGCTGCTGGTGAGCGAAATGACGCTGCTGACCGCGATCCGCACGGCCGCGACCTCAGCCGTGGCGGCCAAGGCGCTGGCGCGGCCGGACGCATCGGTGCTGGCGCTGGTCGGGGCCGGGGCCCAGAGCGAGTTCCAGGCGCTGGCGATGAAGGCGATGCTGGGGATCGATGAGGTACGCGTCCATGACCCCGACGCGGCCGCGGTCGACAAGTTCATGCGCAACATGCGCGGCTCGGGGCTGGTCGTCAGCCGCGCCTCCAGCGCGCTCGAGGCCGTGCGCGACGCCGACATCGTGACGGTGGCGACGGCCGTGAAGGGCCGCGCGGCGGTGATCACGCCCGAGATGCTGGAGCCGGGCATGCACATCAACGCCATCGGCGGCGACTGCCCCGGCAAGACCGAGCTGCACCCGGACGTGCTCAGGATTGGAACGGTGTTCGTGGAGTATCCGCCGCAGACGCGGATCGAGGGCGATATCCAGCAGATGGAGCCGGACTTTCCGGTGACCGAGCTGTGGCAGGTGCTGGCCGGGACGGCGGCGGGACGCACCTCTCGCGACCAGATCACGGTGTTCGACAGCGTCGGCTTCGCGGTCGAGGACTTTTCCGCGCTGCGTTATGTGGCGGGACTGCTCGAGGCCGGCGAGCATGAGGTGGATCTGATCCCGCCGGTGGACGATCCGAAGGATCTGTTCGGGGAAGTGCTGGGGCGCCTCGAGGTCTTGGCGGCGACGCCGGGGATGACGCTGGCTTCCGGCGCGCGGTGACAGAGGGGGTCGGTGCGCGGGAGAGTTGGGTCCCAGCTTGCGCTGCTCACAAACCGCAGGGTGGATTCCCCTTCCGCAAGGCTCACGGGGCGGTGGATGCGGAGGGTTGGGTCCCAGCGTTCGCTGGGATGACAATGGGAGATGTTGCGGTGACGGGACGCAGCCGCGCGCAGTTTTCTTCCTCGCTACCGCGCGAGCAGCGCCCCACCCACCGGCTCCGCCGACCCCCCTCCCCACGGCTTCGCCGCGAGGAGGGAGAGGGGTGACTGCGAGGTCTCGCGAGCCGGCCATATAGCAAGCCCTGCGCCCGTCTTTTCCCTTCTCAATTGTGGGTGGGAGGGCGATGGGGTGCGGGTCAGCCCAGCGCCTTGAGGGCGTTGCCGGAGGCGAAGCCGTCGGGGGTGAGGCCGGCGCGGGACTGGAAGTCCATGAGGGCGGCGCGGGTCCTGGGGCCGACGACCCCGTCGGCAGTTCCGATGTCGTAGCCGCGCCTGAGAAGGCGCGCCTGCAGCTCGACGCGCTGGCTGTGGCTGAGCGCCGTATCGCGGGGCCAGGGGGTGACGAAGTCGCCGGTGCCGAGGATGCGGTCGGCGAGATGACCGACGGCCAGGGCGTAGCTGTTGGAATTGTTGTAGCGCTTGATGACGCGGAAATTGGGCAGCAGCGCGAAGACGGGACCGTTGCCGCCCATCGGCATGAAGAGCGTCGCGACATCGTCCGCGCGCGGGAAGGCCCGACCATTGGCGCGTCTGACGCCGATGGCCGACCATTCGCGCAGCGTGGCTGAAGTGTCGTTCCAGATGTTGTCGTAGTTGAACCCGGCCGGCAGCACGATTTCGTAGCCCCAGGTCTCGCCGGCACGCCAGCCGAAGGCGTTGAGGTAGTTGGCGGTGGAGGCAAGCGCATCCGGGACGGACCCCCAGATGTCCTTGTGCCCCTCGCCCTTGAAGTCGACGGCGTACCGCATGAAGCTCGAGGGCATGAATTGCGGGTGGCCCATGGCGCCGGCCCAGGAGCCGATCATCTTTTTGGGCGTGACGTGGCCGGCCTCGAGGATTTCGAGCGCGGTGATGAGCTCGGCTTCGAAGAAGTCGGCGCGATAGCCGGCCTGGGCGAGGGTCGCAAGCCCGTGCACCGTGTTGGTGTTGCCCATATAGCCGCCGAAATTGGTTTCGATGCCCCAGATGGCGAGCACGATCTCGGACTGCACGCCATAGCGCCCGGAGACCGCCGCCAAAGTGTTCTGCCACTCGCCGCCCATGACGCGGCCGGTCGAGATGCGGGAGGCGCCGACGCGCCTTTCGACGTAATCGGCGGCCGTGCTGACAAATTCGGGCTGCTTGCCGGTGAGCTCGAGCACTGACTTGAGCGGCTTGAAGCCGCCCATCGCCGCATCGAACGTTTTGCGCGACACGCCGTGGGCGCGTGCGCGCTGCCAGGTGGCATCGACGAAACCGGCAACGCTCTTGCCGAACGCCGGACCGATGGCGGCAGACGCGGCGAGCGCCGTGGCGCCCATGAGGAACGTGCGGCGGGAGGGGGCGATCCGAAACATGACGGCCTCGATACTCGAACAAACACGCGTGGCAGCGCCGAGCCCCAACAGGCCGCCACTCGTTCGATTTTAGAGATGCGAATTAAGGTCGGGTTAAGGGCGAGAACATGGCTGGGGATGTCGCGCCGATGTGATCCGCAAAAGACAAGAACGCCGGGGACGTGCCCCGGCGTTTCAACTTACCGGCTGCCGCGCGGCTCAGGCGCTGGCGGCGGGGACCTCGTCCTTCTTGCGCTCGGAGTAGATATAGAGCGGGCGGGCGTCCTTGTTGTTGACGACCTCTTCGGAGATCACGACTTCCTCGACGCCGTCGAGCGAGGGGAGATCGAACATGGTGTCGAGCAGGATGCCTTCCATGATGGAGCGCAGGCCACGGGCACCGGTCTTGCGCTCGATGGCATGGCGCGAGATGGCGCGCAGCGCATCCTCGTGGAAGGTGAGCTCGGTGTCTTCCATGGCGAACAGGCGCTGATACTGGCGCACCA
>CAZASR010000167.1:0-6435 GCA_964487765.1 uncultured Devosia sp.
CCATGGCGAACTCGTCCATGTTGAGCTTGCCCAGCATCACCGCCCCGTCGCGCCACAGATTGGCGGTGACGCTCGATTCGTATTCCGGCTTGAAGCCGTCGAGGATGCGGCTTGCGGCCTGGGTATGGACACCCCGGGTCGCGAACAGGTCCTTGATGCCGAGCGGAATGCCTTCGAGCGGCCCACCCTCGCCTTTTGCAAGCTTTTGGTCCGAAACGGCCGCCATTTCCTGCGCCTTTTCGGTGAATATCGACACATAGGCGTTGAGCTTGGGGTTCGCCGCGGCGATCGCGGCGAGGTAGGCGCCGGTCAGTTCGGTTGCGGAAAAGGCCTTGTCGGCAAGCCCTTTGCGGGCGGCGGCAAGCGTGAGCTTGGTCAGATCGGTCAAGGTGTCTGGCTCGGGATGTGCGGTTTGGCCTGTCCTAGCGGGCGGCCGTGCCCAGCGCAACCGGGCCCAACCGCTTCTCGAAAAACGCCGAATGCCCGCTGTCGGGATAGTCGAGAAAGGCGCCGCAGCGGGTGAACCCGCCGCGCTCATACACGCGATGCGCCGCCGCAAACCCTTCGCCGACGCCGGTTTCGAGCTTCAACGCGCTAATTCCCTTCGCCCGCGCCAGCCCTTCCACGGCCGCGAGGATCACGTGTCCCACGCCCTGCCCGCGCGCTTCGGGCCGGGCAAACATCCGCTTGACCTCGGCCAATTCCGGCGTCTCGACCTTGAGCGCGCCCATCCCCACGGCGCGCCCGGACTCGTCCCGGGCCACGAACAGCGTCGTTTGCGGGTCGGCCATCTGCTCGACGGTCATCTGGAACTGGAATTCAGGCGGCGACAGCGGGCGAAGATACGCATTGAGTTCCGCCACCAGCTCGCGGACATCGTCCTGCAGCGGCGTCTCGATCCCGATGGTGACCGTCATCGTCTACTCGATGACCTTGGGGACCATGAAAAAATTATCCTCGCTCACCGGCGCGTTCGCCACCACCTTCTCGGGATAGCCGCCGTCGGTCACGACGTCGTTGCGGCGGCGGAGCTGCATCGGCGTCACCGAGGTCATTGGCTCGACGCCGGCGACGTCCACTTCGCCCAGTTGCTCAACAAAACCGAGGATCGCGTTGATCTCGTTCTGATACTTTTCGACCTCGGCGTCCTCGACCCTGATCCGGGCGAGGCGGCCGATGCGCTTGACCGTAGCGGCGTCGACGGACATTGAAAGCTCCTGTTCCAGCGCCTTCTAGCCGCGCTCAAACCTCGAGGGCAAGCCCCGGCTCCATCGACACCAGCCCCGCTCCGTCGAGATGTCCGGAGATCTCCTCGATGGCCGCTTCCAGCGCCGGAATATCCGTCGCCAGCGCGATGAGTCGCGGCCGCGCCATCTCGAGCATGGCCGTCATCTCCGAAACCAGCTCCGGCCGCTCCGACACCACGATCACCGCGCCGTCCGCCCAGCGCCCGAACGGCGGCAGCGCGCCCCGCCCCAACAGCACCAGCGGCGGTTCGCCCGCGGCCGCCAGCAGCACTGCGTACTCGCCGATCCTGAGAATCTCCAGCGGCGGCGGCTGATCCATCGCCCGCCCCACCGGCCGCGGCCGCCACCTTGCCGGATCGATCGTCGGCATCATGTCGGCGACGGCCACCACCCGGTCCGCGCCGGCCAGCAGTTCCCCCCGATCCACCCCTGCCGGGGCCGTCTGAGGATCGATCACGATGATCTCCCCGCCCAGATACGCCCGCAACGCCGTTCCGCCGAACCAGGTGAGTTTCAACGTTCTTGCGTGTCTGGGGCTTCGGCGAAAGGACTTTGCTCCTCGCGGTCGAGCCAACGTGCCAGCGCGGTTTTGATGGTTGCGCTACGCGACTGGCCGCCATCCGCGGCGCGGCTGTCGAGGCGGGTAGCAAGTTCTTTCGGGATTCGAACGGAAACTGGCTTGGTGCTCATGTCAAAAGCATATTTGCGACCATGATCTTTGGTCGAGAGTTTTCCGCATGGTATTGGCCGCAAATGGATGCCCTCCCCCCCACCGGCAAGCTGCTCGGCCTCGACCTCGGCACCAAGACCATCGGCGTCGCGGTGTCCGACGGGATGCGCTATACGGCGACGCCGCTCGAAACGATCGCCCGCACGAAGTTCACCGCGGACGCCACCCGCTTGCTTGAACTTGTCTCCGAAAATGCCGCCGTCGCGTTCGTCCTCGGCCTGCCGCTCAATATGGATGGCTCGGAAGGCCCGCGCGCCCAGTCCACCCGCGCCTTCGGCCGCAACCTCGCTCAGAAAACCGACCTTCCGATCCTGTTCTGGGACGAGCGTCTCTCGACGTCCGCCGTTACTCGCATGCTGATCGAAGCCGACACCCGCCGCGACAAGCGCGCGCAAGTCGTCGACAAGCTCGCCGCCTCCTACATCCTCCAGGGTTTCCTCGACCGGCTAAGGATAAGTCCCTGATCCGGCTTGCCCCCTCGGTTCCAGCGCGCTAGACCCGCGCCGCATCGAGGACGGAGCGGCATGGACAATCCGACGAGCACCGGTTCCAGGCGGCCTTTCCCCCACCGCAATCTCCTCGGCATTTCCCAGCTCAATCCATATGAAATCCTCGACCTGATCGATCGTGCCGAGGCGATGATCCCGATCTCGCGGCAACCGCGGAAGATCCTGCCCACGCTGAGCGGCAAGACGCAGATCAACCTGTTCTTCGAACCTTCGACCCGCACCCAGTCGAGCTTCGAAATCGCCGGCAAGCGGCTCGGCGCGCAGGTCACCAACATGGCGGTGAGGACTTCGTCGGTCGCCAAGGGTGAGACGCTCATCGACACGGCCGCCACGCTCAACGCCATGCAGCCCGACGTCATCGTCGTGCGCCACGGCGCGGCCGGCGCCGTCGAACTGCTCAGCCAGAAGGTAGGCTGCGCCGTCATCAATGCCGGCGACGGCGCTCACGAGCACCCCACCCAGGCGCTGCTCGATGCACTGACCATCCGCCAGCATAAGGGCCGGCTCGCCGGCCTCACGGTGGCCATCTGCGGCGACATCGCCAATTCGCGCGTGGCACGCTCCAACCTGCTGCTCCTCGGAGCGCTGCAAGTGCGCACCCGTGTCGTCGCTCCGGCCACCCTCCTGCCACGCGGCATCGAGACGCTGGCGACGGAGGTTTTCACCGACATGCATAATGGCCTCGCCGGGGCCGACGTCGTCATGATGCTGCGGCTTCAGCATGAGCGCGCCAGCGGCCGGCTGATCCCCTCGGTGCGCGAATATTATCGCTTCTATGGTCTCGACACCGAAAAGCTCGCCCGCGCCAGGCCCGATGCCATCGTCATGCATCCCGGGCCGATGAACCGCGGCGTCGAGATCGATCCCGCCATCGCGGACGGCCCGCGCTCCGTTATTACCCACCAGGTCGAGATGGGCGTCGCTGTGCGCATGGCGGTGCTCGATGCGCTGCTGGCGGAACCGTCGCAGGTGGCGGCATGAGCCGGCCGGTCGTCATCCGGAACGCCCGCCTCCTCGATCCGGCGAGCCAAACCGACACATCCGGCGCCATTCTCCTCGCCGATGGCGTCATCACCGACGTGGTCCCCGGTGCCCCGGCAGGCATGCCCGAGGCCGCGGACCTCTACGATGCCCGCGGCCTGGTCGTGGCTCCCGGCCTCGTCGACATGCGCGTCTTCACGGGCGAGCCCGGGCATGAATACCGCGAAACGCTGGCCTCCGCCGCGGACGCGGCGGCCGCCGGCGGCGTCACCACTTTCGTTCTCATGCCCGATACGCTGCCGGTCGTGGATGACGGCGCCATCGTCGATTTCATCGTGCGGCGCGCCGCCGCTACGGCCCGTGTGAACGTCGTCCCCTCGGCGGCCATCACCAGGGGCCTCCGCGGCGAGGAGCTGACTGAATTCGGTCTGCTGCGCGAAGCCGGCGCGGCCTGCCTCACCGATGGCCGCCGCTCGATCCAGTCGGCGGGCCTCATGCGCGCGGCCATGACCTATGCCGCCAATTTCGACCTGCCGATCCTCCACCACGTCGCCGATGCCTCGCTGGTTGCCGATGGCGTCATGAACGAAGGAACGCTGGCGACGGTCTCCGGCCTTAGGGGCATCCCCATCGAAGCCGAGACCGTTCCCCTCGCCCGCGACCTTCAGCTCGCCGCCGCGACCGGCGTGCGCTACCACGCGGCGCAGATCTCGACCGCGGCTTCCGTCGAGCTCGTCCGCGCTGCCAGGTCGCGGGGCACCATTTCCGCCGGTGTGTCCATCAACAATCTGGCGCTCAACGAGAACGACGTCGCGCCCTACCGGACCTACTTCAAGCTCTCGCCGCCGCTCCGCTCGGAAGACGACCGCCGCGCCATGATCGAAGGGCTGAGGTCCGGCGTCATCGACGTCATCCACTCCGCGCACGATCCCCAGGATACCGAGGTCAAGCGCCAGCCCTTCGCCGAAGCGTCCGAGGGCGCCATCGGCCTTGAAACCCTGCTGGCCGCCGCGCTCCGGCTCGTGCACTCGGGCGACGTGCCGCTGCTGACCGTGCTGCGCGCCATGACGCAGCGGCCCGCCGAAATCCTGGGCCTCCGCTCCGGCCGCCTCGCCGCCGGCGCGCCCGCCGACCTCGTCATCTTCGACCCGGACTTTCCTTGGCTGGTCGCCGAAAAGGACATCGTCTCGCGCTCGCGCAACACGTCCTTCGAGGGTGCGCGCATGCAGGGTGCGGTCATGCACACATTCGTTGCGGGCCGGCCCGTGTTCAGCCATTCTGCCACACGGGAGGCCGCCCGATGATCGCTTACGCCGTCGCTGCCATTGCGGGATACCTGCTCGGGTCCATCCCGTTCGGCCTGGTCGTCACGCGCGCCGCCGGCGAGGGTGACATCCGCGAGATCGGCTCGCACAGCATCGGCGCCACCAATGTCTTGCGGACCGGGCGCCGCGAGCTCGCGGCCCTTACGCTCCTGCTCGATGCGGCCAAGGGGTTCGCCGCGGTGATGCTCGCCCGCACCGTCTTGGTGTCACTGTTTCCGGGCGATGCCGCGACTGCTCTCTACCTGGGCTACGTCGCCGCCGTCGCCGCCTTTCTCGGTCACTGTTTTCCCGTGTGGCTCGGGTTCAAGGGAGGCAAGGGCGTGGCGACGATGATCGGCGTCCTGTTCGCTCTGGCCTGGCAGGTCGGCGTGATCTTCTGCGCCGTGTGGCTGCTCATCGCGCTTACCCAGAAAATCTCCTCTGTTTCGGCAATCACCGCCGCCGTCACGGCCCCCATCTTCGCCTATGTTTCCTTCCTCATGGGCTGGGCTCCCGAAGGCATCACCTTTGCGCTGGTGGTCGCTCTGCTGTCGCTCCTCCTCATCATCCGCCATCACGCCAACATCGCGCGCCTGATGGCCGGAACCGAGCCGAGGATCGGCGCGGGAAAGACGGCCGGGCCCTCCTGATGGGTGGACCGACGGGCAACTATCTCGCTCCGTCGCAGAAGATCGCGTGGCTTCGGCTCATCCGTACGCCCAATGTCGGCCCCCGCACCTTCCGGCAGTTGATCAATCGCAGCGGCTCTGCCGAAGCGGCAATCGCCGATCTGCCCGCGCTCGCGCGCCGCATCGGCGTCGGCACCGCCATTCCTTCCGTTGCCGAGGCCGAGGACGAGATCGCCGCCCTGCAAAAGCTCGGCGGGCGTCTCGTGGCGTCAGGCGAACCGGACTACCCGCCGCTGCTCGCCCACATCGATGCTGCTCCTCCCCTGCTGTCCATCATGGGTGGCGAACGCCTCGACCTCAAACGAACCGTCGCCATTGTCGGAGCGCGCAATGCTTCGGCGGCCGGCAAGCGCATGACCGGAATGCTGGCACGCGATCTCGGCGAACACGGCATCACCGTCGTCTCCGGCCTCGCCCGCGGCATCGATGCCTCGGCGCATGCCGCATCGCTGGCAACGGGCACGCTTGCCGCGCTCGCGGGCGGCATGGATCAGATCTATCCCGCCGAGAACGTCCCGCTCGCGCAAAGCATCGTCGAGCATGGCGGCATGCTCCTCACCGAAATGCCGCTCGGCTGGCAACCGCGGGCGCAGGATTTCCCGCGCCGCAACCGGCTCGTATCCGGCGCTTCCCTCGGCGTCGTCGTCGTCGAGGCGGCCAGGCGTTCGGGCTCCCTCATCACCGCGCGGCTCGCCCTCGAGCAGGATCGCGACGTCTTCGCCGTGCCGGGCTCGCCTATGGATCAGCGTTCCGAAGGCGCCAACCATCTCATCCAGCAGGGCGCACGCCTCGTCACCAATGCCCAGGACATCATCGACGCACTCGGCCACGGCCAACCCGCGCGCAGCCTGTTGCTCGAGCCCGACTGGGCACCCGACATGCCGGTCGACGACGCCGATCCCACTGCTGGCGAGCGCGAGCGCCTGCTCGAAGCCCTCAGCCCGACTCCGACATCGGTCGACACTTTGGTGGCTG
>CAZASR010000168.1:0-6432 GCA_964487765.1 uncultured Devosia sp.
TTCTGCACCTGCTCGCGGAACTGGTCGATCACGGCCTTGAGGTCGAGGCCGATCGCCGTCAGGTCCACGGCATTGGACTTGGAGCAAAGCGTATTCGCTTCGCGGTTAAATTCCTGTGAGAGGAAATCGAGCTTGCGTCCCACCGGCCCGCCTGCGGCCAGCAGGTCGCGGGCCGCGGCGACATGGGCTGCGAGGCGGTCGAGTTCCTCGCGGATGTCTGCCTTGGTGGCGAGCAGCAGGGCTTCCTGCGCCAGCCGGTCCTCGGCCAGCCCGGCGTTCGAAGCGACGAGATCGGCGACCTGCTCCCTGAGTCGCGCCAGCAGCGCGTCGCGGCTGCGGCCCGGATGCGCGGCGGCGAGGTCGCGCAGGCGCGCAATCTCGCTTACATGCGCGGCGAGGATTTCCCCCAGATGCGCGCCCTCCGACCGGCGCGACGCCCTGAGGTCGTCGAGTGCCTTGTCCACGGCCTGGTAGATGGCGGCCTCGAGGTGCTCCTCGGCATCGGCATCGAGCGGCGCGTCGTGCTGCTCGAGCACACCCTTGAGGCCGAGGATGCCGTCGAGCGTCGGCTTTTCCGCCTCGACCGCGGCGGAGATCTCGCGCAGCGCTCCGAGCACGGCCGCCAGCGCTTCGTGGTTCACCACCACGCGGCCGCCCTCGCCTTCACGATCGACATTGAGGTTCACGGTCACCGAGCCGCGGGCCAGCACCTTGGCGATGCGCCGCCGGACCTCGCCTTCGAGCGCATCGTAGCCGGGGGTCGTGCGCATGCGGATGTCGAGGCCGCGCGCATTCACCGTCTTGATCTCGACCGAAAAGGAAATGCCGGGCACGCCTCCCTGGGCGCGCGCGTAACCCGTCATGCTCGAGAGAACGTTGGCCATGGGGCCCGATACACGAATTATTCGGCCGTGTCTCCGGCCTCCGACGCCTGCTGTTCGATCAATGCTTCCTTGGCCTTGGCCGCTTCGTCCTCGGCTTTGCGGTAAAGAGCGACGTTCTTGCGGTGCTCGGCATAGGTGGCGGCGAACAGGTGACCGTCGGACGGCTTGGTCCCCTTGGCGACGAAGTAGAGGTAGTCGGTCGCGGCCGGATGCGCGACCGCCTCCAGCGCCTCGAGGCCGGGATTGGCGATCGGTCCGGGCGGCAGGCCGTCGATCTGGTAGGTGTTGTAGGCCGTCTTGCTTTCGAGGTCGGCGGTCGTGAGGGGACGATTGAGCGGCCCCTTGCCCTGGGTGATGCCATAGATCACCGTGGGGTCGGTCTGCAGGCGCATGCTCCTCTTTAATCGGTTGATGAACACCGAGGCGACGAGCGGCCGTTCGGACTCGACGCCTGTTTCCTTTTCGACGAGCGACGCCAGGGTTACGAGTTCCTCGGGCGACTTGACGACCTCATCGATTGCGGGATCGCGGCCGGCCCAGACCTCGGCGACGGTTTCCTTCATCTTCTGCTGCATGCCCTCGAGCAGCGAAGCGCGGGTGTCGCCGGGGAAGAAGTCGTGGCGCACCGCCAGCAGCGAGCCCTCGGCCGGCAGCGCTATCGGATCGCCGGTCAGGCTCTGCGCGGGATCGTTCATCCGCTCGGCGACCTGCCAGGACGTCTCGCCCGGAATCACGTTGAGGAAGAATTCCTGCGGCTTGGTCTCGGTAATGATCTCGAGGATGTCGGCCATCGAGGCCTTGGCCGGAATGAGGTACTGCCCCGGCAGCACGGTGGCGTTGCGCTTTGTCGCCCACACGCCGGCGCGGAACAGCAGCGCATTGTCGATGAGCCCGCGCTCCTCGAGCCGGGCACCGATCGAGTTGAAGCCCGAGCCCTTCTCGATAAGGAACGCCGTTTCCTCGGTCTTGGGCCCTTCGCCGTAGTAATTCGAGATGCCCCAAAAGAGAACACCGCCGGCGACCAGGATGCCCAGGATGAGCAGCGTCAACAGGGCGTTGAGAAATGCGATCGCGCCCGATCTACGCTTGCGTCTGGCCATCGGTCGTCAATCCCCCTCTCGCGGCATTCGTCCCGGCCGCATTTGCATCAACGATGCGGGCAAAACAAGGACGCAGTTGCAGTTGCATTCGGCTCTTTGTGTGACGGGACGGAAGCACCCGCCGCTAGGCCACCTTCCGGAAGATCAGCGAGGCATTGCCGCCGAAGCCGAAGGAGTTCGACAGGGCGACGTTGATCTCCCTTTTGACCGGCACCTTGGGCACCAGATTGATCACCGTTTCGACCGAGGGGTTGTCGAGGTTCAGCGTAGGCGGGGCGATGTTGTCCCGCATCGCCAGCAGCGAGAAGATCGCCTCGACCGAGCCCGCCGCCCCCAAAAGGTGGCCGATGGCCGATTTGGTCGAGCTCATGGCCGCCTCGGCCGCGCTGTTGCCAAGCAGCCGCGTCACCGAGCCCAGCTCGATCTCGTCGCCCAGCGGCGTCGAGGTGCCATGCGCATTGATGTAGTCGATGTCGCCCGGCGATATGCCGGCCCGCTTGACCGCCGCCGCCATGGCACGGAATCCACCATCGCCGTCCTCGGAGGGCGCGGTGATGTGGTAGGCGTCCCCCGACATGCCGTAGCCGATGATCTCGCCATGGATTTTCGCACCGCGAGCCTTGGCGCGTTCGTACTCTTCGAGCACCACGATGCCGGCGCCCTCGCCCATCACGAAGCCGTCGCGGTCCTTGTCGTAAGGGCGCGAGGCCGCGGTCGGGTTGTCGTTGAACCCGGTGGAGAGCGCGCGGCAGGCGGCAAAGCCCGCGAGCGCAATGCGGTTGACGCAGCTCTCGGTCCCGCCGGCGACCATCACGTCCGCATCGCCCATGGCGATCAGCCGCCAGCTGTCGCCGATGGCGTGTGCGCCGGTCGAGCACGCGGTCACCACCGAATGGTTCGGCCCCTTGAGGCCGAAGCGGATCGAGACATAGCCCGAGGCGAGATTGATCAGGCGCCCCGGGATGAAGAACGGGCTGATGCGGCGCGGCCCCTTTTCGTGCAGCACGATCGAGGTTTCGTAGATGCCGCCGAGGCCCCCGATACCCGAGCCGATCAGGACGCCGGTGCGTTCGGCCTCCTCGGTCGTGCTCGGCTCGACGCCCGCCTCATCGATCGCCTGCTTGGCGGCGGCCATGGCATAGATGATGAAGGGATCAACCTTCCGCTGATCCTTCACGTCCATCCATTCATCGGGATCGAACTTGCCCTCGGACGCGCCCCCGAGCGGCACGCGGTGGGCAATCTGGCAGGCGATATCGTCGACCTCGAAGTCGTCAATGCGCTTGGCGCCGCTCTTGCTGGCGAGGATGTTGGACCAGGTGGCCTCTACCCCGCATCCCAGCGGGGTCACGGCCCCCATTCCGGTTACGACGACGCGGCGCAGTTCCATCGATCGAGCCGTTCCCGGCGGCCGGGGGCCTAACGGCCCAGCTCAGCCGACGGCCTTGGTGAGATAGCTGACGGCGTCGCCGAAGGTCTGGATCGACTCGGCCGCGTCATCGGGGATTTCGACAGAGAATTCTTCTTCGAACGCCATGACCAGTTCTACCTGGTCGAGCGAGTCAGCGCCCAGATCGTCGATAAAGCTCGCCTTGTCGACGACCTTCTCCGCATCGACGTTGAGATGTTCGACGACGATTTTGCGGACCCGGTCAGCGATATCGCTCATGTTTTGACTTCCCTTATTTGCAGTCTGGTTCGGTTCATAGCGGTCGCGACCGACGGCGTTTAACCAGCCGGGCACGACTTTAGGCGGGCTTCACTGAGCCCGCAAGTGAGCCGTGGACCCCAATTCAGCGGCGGCAACTAACACACTCGATTGGCTTTGACCATATTTTGAAACGGCCCGCTCACAGGCCGGTTCCGGCGGGTCACACCATCAACATGCCGCCGTTCACGTTGAGGGTTTGGCCCGTGACATAGGCCGCCTCGTCGGAGGCGAGGAAAACCACGCAGCCGGCAACCTCGGCGGCCGTGCCGAGGCGTCCGGACGGGATTTTCGCGAGGATCGCTTCGCGCTGCTTGTCGTTGAGTTCGTCGGTCATCGCCGACGAGATGAAGCCGGGCGCCACCGTATTGACGGTGATGTTGCGGCTCGCGACTTCCTGGGCGAGCGACTTGCTCATGCCGATGAGGCCGGCCTTGGAAGCGGCGTAGTTGCCCTGCCCCGGATTGCCGGCGACCCCCACCACCGAAGTGATCGATACGATGCGGCCGAAGCGTTGCTTCATCATCCCCCGCAGCACGGCGCGGGTCAGGTGGAAGGCGGCAGTGAGATTCACCGCCAGGACTTCGTCCCACTCCTCGTTCTTCATGCGCATGAAGAGATTGTCGCGGGTCATGCCGGCATTGTTGACGAGGATATCGAGCCCGCCGAGCGCCGCTTCCGCGTCGGGCACGAGCTTGTCGACCGCGTCGTGGTCCGACAGGTTGCATGGCAGGATCGGATGATTGCCTGCCGGCATCTGCCTGGCGGTATCCTCGAGTGCCGCGACCCGCGTGCCGCTCAGCGCTACGGTGGCCCCCGCCTGGCCCAGGGCCTTGGCGATTTCGCGTCCGATACCGCCCGAGGCCCCCGTAACGAGCGCGCGTTTTCCTGTCAAATCAAACATCTAGCGGCTCCTTTGCCGAAACTGATTCAGGCGCCGAGCGCCGCAATGAGCGCGTCGATATCCGACGGCGAATTGATCGCCGTGGCCTGTGCGTCCGGCGCGATGCGCCTGGCGAGGCCGGTCAGCACCTTGCCGGTGCCAAGCTCGTAGAACTCGCCGACGCCGCCCTCACCTGCCGCCCAGCCGATGCTTTCGGTCCAGCGCACCATGCCGGTCACCTGTTCGACTAGATGCTTGCGGATCGCTTCGACGTCGGTGGTCGGCCGCGCCGTGACATTGACGATCACGGGTACTGCCGGCGCCTGCATCTCCACCTCCGCCAGAGCATGCGCCATCGCGTCGGCGGCGGGACGCATCAGGGCGCAATGGAACGGGGCGCTCACCGGCAGCGGCAACGCCCGCTTCGCACCTGCCGCTTTTAGTATCTCCATTGCCCGATTTACGGCCGCGGTTTGGCCGGATATCACCACCTGGCCCGGCGCATTGTCGTTCGCAACCCCGCAGATTTCGCCCTGTTCGGCGTCGTTCGCGGCGCGCAGCACCGTCTCGAGATCGAGCCCGAGAATCGCCGCCATCGCCCCCTGCCCCACCGGCACTGCTTCCTGCATCGCCCTGCCGCGAATCCTTAGCAGCCGGGCGGTCTCGCCCACGGGGAAGACCGCTGCCGCGCACAGCGCCGAGTACTCGCCGAGCGAGTGCCCCGCGACGAAATCGGCGTGCGTCTCGACGCTCACGCCCCTTGCCTCGAGGACGCGGACCACGGCCATCGACACCGCCATCAGGGCCGGCTGCGCATTTTCGGTGAGCCGCAGCGTCTCGTCCGGGCCTTCGAACATGGTCCGGGCGAGGTCCTCGCCCAGCGCCTGGTTCACTTCGTCGAAGACGGCGCGCGCTTCGGCATAGGTTCCCGCCAGTTCCTTGCCCATCCCCACGGCCTGGCTGCCCTGCCCCGGAAAAGTGAACGCTCGCCTGGCCATGATCCCGCCTCTTGATGTTTTGAGTCAGCCTAAGACCGGCCGCCTGCAGCTTCAAGCATGGCGGCGCGTGTGGCGGAGGCGGCGACGGGAGTCAAGGCGGGGCATTGAAATGCGCATCAGGTGATGCCAAGTTTGATGCGGAGGTGCCACATGCGCACGACAGTGACAATCGACGACGCCCTCTTGAACGATGCGAAGGAACTCACCGGCATCACGGAGACCTCCCGTCTTGTGAAAGAGGCGCTGAAGCTGCTCGTAGCTCGCGAGGCGGGGCGACGCCTCGCAGCCATGGGAGGAAGCCAGCCGAATCTCGAACATGTTCCCCGTCGCAGACCGCCCAACTTCATCAATGAAGAGTCCGGTTATCCAGCGCCCGCTGACGCCACTGCGGTGCGCAGGAAACGTTCAGCTCGATGATTCTTGCGGACACTTCGGTATGGATTGATCACTTTCGGTCTCCGGAACCTGCGCTGATGGACCTAGCCCAGGCGTCCGAACTCGTGATGCATCCGTTTGTCCGCGGGGAACTGGCGATGGGGTCACTCGCGGACCGGCAGCTTCGCCTCCGCTTGTGGGCGATGCTGCCATCGTTGCCAGTTGTCTCGCTCGAAGGGGTGCTCGCCTTGGTCGACGGCCAACGCTTGTACGCGCGGGGTATCGGCTACATTGACGCAAGCCTTCTGGCGTCCAGTCTGGTTGAAGCGGGGACCCTGCTCTGGACGCGCGACCACAAGCTCAGGGACATCGCGCTGGAGTTCGGTATTTTGGCGGAGCTCGACGGTTAGCGCACCAAGGCTTGCGCTCCCGCCCGTTTTCCCCTACATCGCCGCTCGAATTCGTTCGGCCGGGGGCTGAACGG
>CAZASR010000169.1:0-1256 GCA_964487765.1 uncultured Devosia sp.
GAGCCGCTGGTGGCGGGTGGTTCACAAACCGGGCGAGTTCCAGTATAGCTCGCCCGCAATTCCGGCCTGCGGGAACGGTCCCGCCGGCCTATGGAGAGACAATGGCTAAAGAAGAGGTACTCGAGTTTCCGGGGGTTGTGACCGAACTCCTCCCCAACGCGACCTTCCGGGTCAAGCTCGAGAACGACCATGAAATCATCGCCCACACCGCCGGGCGCATGCGCAAGAATCGGATCCGCGTGCTGACCGGCGACAAGGTGCTGTGCGAGATGACCCCCTACGACCTGACCAAGGGCCGGATCACTTTCCGGTTCCGCTAAGCGTCAATGGCCAGCCGTCCGGAACTCATTCTGGCCTCCGCCTCGCCGCGCCGACTCGCGCTTCTCAACCAGATCGGCATCGAGCCCGAACATCTGGTTCCGGCCCATATCGACGAAACGCCCGAAAAGAACGAGCTGCCGCGAAAGCTCGCCCAGCGCCTCGCCGACCAGAAGGCGCTGGCGGCGCAACACAAGGCGCGCAGCGCAGGGATCGCCGGCAATGCGCTGGTGCTTGCGGCCGATACGGTTGTCGCAGTCGGCCGCCGCATCCTGCCCAAGGCCGAGACGATGGAGGAGGCGAGCATGTGCCTCCACTTGCTCTCGGGCCGCAACCACCGGGTCTACACGGCGATCACCATGCTGTCGGTCTCGGGCGCGAGCCGGCGCCGGCTGGTCGAGACGCGCCTGCGCTTCAAGCGGCTGAGCGCGCGCGAGATCGAATCCTATCTCGCCAGCGCGGAGTGGCGCGACAAGGCAGGCGGCTATGCCATCCAGGGCATCGCCGGCGCTTTCGTCGTGAAGCTCGTCGGTTCCTATTCCGCCGTCGTCGGCCTGCCGCTTAACGAAACGGTGGGCCTGCTGGCGGGCGAAGGCTATCCAGTTCATTTCAACTGGCTCAACCAGTCGACGCTGACGGCGGTCTAGCGATGGCAGAGATCGTAAGGCTCAAACCGACGCGCCCCTGCCCCATCTGCGGCAAGCCCTCGGTGCAGGCGTTTCACCCGTTCTGCTCGGCGCGCTGCAAGGACATCGACCTCAACCGCTGGCTGTCGGACGCCTATCGCGTGCCCACCAATGAGGAGCCGGAGCAGCCACCCGACACGTCCCGCGAAGAAGACGATTGAGTGCTTGCACGGGGCAAGTCCAGACCCTATAAACCGCGGGCTTCCGGAGGCTGGGCACCAGCCGACGCAGTGCCCAGGTAGCTCAGTTGGT
>CAZASR010000169.1:1266-6338 GCA_964487765.1 uncultured Devosia sp.
GCAGCGGATTGAAAATCCGCGTGTCGCTGGTTCGATTCCGGCCCTGGGCACCAGCACTCAAGGAACGGCCGTCAGGAACATTCCCGCGAGAACGACGATCATTGCCGCAGCGATGACCGCCGCGACCAGCAGTTGCTTGGCCTGGCTCGCCTGCTGGGCGATTTCGAAGCGCACCAGAGCGGCAGGCTTCATGTCGGCGCTGTCGAGATCGATGTGGGCCATGGGAACGCACTCCACGCAATGGGTGTTACTGTGCCCGCGCTGCGTGGAGAGAGCGAGGATCGGCTGGATTTGCCGTTAATTATCTTCAAATGCGCCAGTTCGGCCATTTTGCCCTGCTGCAGCCGAGGCTAAGGTTGAGCCATCCTGCCTCCTTCGGAATGCCGATGCGTTTCCTGCTCCGTTTTGCCCTGCTGCTGGGGATCGGTCTCCTGCTCAGCGCCTGTGCTTCGACCAGCGTCGTCCCCCGCAGTGTGACGCCGCCACCGCAACTCACCGAAGCGTCCATTGTGACGACGATCAATGAGGCGCGGCGGGCCAATGGCGGGCACAAGGCGATGGCGTATAATCACCGGCTCGAGGCGGCATGCCGGACGCAGGTGGCGCTGATGGTCGAGAAGGACCAACTGGCGCACGATGTGGGGATGAAGCTCAGGGCACGAACGGACCAGGCGGGATACCGCGGAGCGGTCGGGGAAAATCTCGCGGGCGGGCAGGCGACGCTCGAGGGCGCGATCGAAGGGTGGCTCAATTCGCCGGGCCACCGGGCGACGCTGCTGAGCGACAAGTTCGTCGAGTTCGGGATGGCGGTGGCGCGGGTGCCGGCGGAAAGAAAGAGCCGCTACGGCATCTACTGGTGCTTCATCGCCGGCGGGCCGGTGGAAGCCTGGCTTCCTACCTAGTCAGCGTCCGCTTCACGGCGTCGTTCCAGCCCTTGAGCTTGCGCTTGCGCTGCGCCGGATCCATCGCGGGATTGAACTGCCGGTCGAGCGCCCAGCGTTTGGAAAAGCCCTTCATGTCGGGCCAGACACCAGCCTTCCAGCCGGCGAGCCAGGCGGCGCCCAGAGCGGTGGTTTCGAGGATGGTCGGACGATCCACCGGAACATCGAGGATGTCGCTGAGGAACTGCATGGTCCAGTCGGAAGCGACCATGCCGCCATCGACCCGCAGCACCGTGTCGCTCGCGCCCTTCCAGTCCTTGCGCATGGCGGCGAGCAAATCCTGCGTCTGATAGGCCACCGATTCGAGCGCGGCGCGGGCGAGGTCGGACGCGCCCGTGTTGCGGGTGAGACCGTAAATGGCGCCGCGCGCATCGGCATCCCACCAGGGAGCGCCGAGGCCGACAAAGGCCGGCACGAGATAGACACTGGATTCCGGGTCGGAGGCGCTGGCGAGCTTGCCGGTCTCGCCCGCATCCTTGAACAGGCGCAGCTTGTCGCGCAGCCACTGCACCGACGCGCCGGCCATGAAGATGGCGCCCTCGAGCGCATAGGTCGTCTTGCCGTCGATGCGATAGGCGACGGTGGTCAGCAGCCGGTTGCGCGAGCGCACCATGTCGGTGCCAGTGTTGAGCAGGGCAAAGCAGCCGGTGCCGTAAGTCGATTTCATCATGCCCGGCTCGAAGCAGGCCTGACCGATGGTCGCCGCCTGCTGATCGCCCGCCGCGCCGAGAATCGGTATGGGCGCGCCGAGGACCGATTTCGCACTGACGCCGAAATCGGCGGCGTTGTCCATGACGGTGGGCAGCATGGCGCGCGGGACCTTGAACAGCGCGAGCAGCTCGTCGTCCCAGTCGCCGGTCTCGATATTGTAGAGCAGCGTTCGGCAGGCATTGCTGGCATCGGTGGCGTGCGAAGCGCCGTCGGTCAGGCGCCAGATCAGATAGGAATCGACGGTGCCGAAGGCGAGCTCGCCGCGCTCGGCGCGCTTGCGGGCGCCGGGCACGTTGTCGAGAATCCAGCTGATCTTGGTCGCCGAGAAATAGGGATCGAGGAGCAGGCCGGTCTTGCGGCTCACCAGCTTCTCGTGGCCCGCGGCCTTGAGCCGGTCGATCACCTTGGAGGTTCGGCGGTCCTGCCAGACGATGGCGTTGTGGATGGCCTTGCCGGTGGCGCGGTCCCACACGATCGTCGTCTCGCGCTGGTTGGTGATGCCGATGGCGGCGACGTCGGCGGCGGTGATGCCGGCCTTTTTGAGCGCGGTCTTGGCGGCCCATAGCGAGGTGGCCCAAATCTCCTCGGGGACGTGCTCGACCCAGCCCGATGCCGGAAAATGCTGGGTGAACTCCATCTTGCCCATGCCGACGATCTGCTGGAGATCGTTGAAGACGATGGCCCGGCTCGAGGTCGTACCCTGATCGATCGCCAGAACGTAGCCGCTCACTTGCTGCCTCCCGATTTGCGCGCGGCGAACCAGGCTTCGAGTCGTGCCCTGTCGCCCATGCCCACCCTCAGCCCAAGCTTGGTGCGGCGCCACAGCACGTCCTCGGCGCTGCGCGCCCATTCGTTCTCGATGAGATATTCGACCTCGCGCTGGGTGAGGTCGGCCCCGAAGCCTTCGCCGAGGTCGCGCATCTGCGTCGCATCGCCGAGGAGCACCGCGGCGCGGGTGCCGTATTGCCGGGCGAGGCGGCGCAAGAACCTGTCGGCGAGATGGGGGTAGCGCTCGTTGAGGCGCTCGACCTCGCGTTCGAATTCGAGGGGACCGAACTCGCCGCCCGGCAGCTTGCTGTCCCTGGTCCAGGGCTTGCCGCGCTTGCCGAGCACCTTTTCGATATGCTCGAGCGCTTCCTCGGAGAGGCGGCGATGGGTGGTGAGCTTGCCGCCGAAGACGTTGACCAGCGCGCCGGTCGCGGCATCGCCCTCGGTGGTGAGGACGTAGTCGCGGGTGGCTTCCTGCGCCTTGGATTTGTGGTCGTTGAACAGCGGGCGGATGCCCGAATAGCTCCACACAATGTCGGCGGCAGCGACCGGCCGCTCGAAATATTCCGAGGCGGCGGCGAGGAGATAGGCCGTCTCCTCCTCGGAGATTCTGACGGCGTGCGGGTCGCCCGAAAAATCCTTGTCGGTGGTGCCGATGAGCGTGAAATCGCGCTCATAGGGAATGGCGAAGATGATGCGGCCGTCGCTGTTCTGGAAGAAATAGGCGCGGTCGTGCTCGAACAGGCGGCGGACGACGAGGTGGCTGCCCTTGACGAGGCGGACGTGATCGACCTCGTTCTGCCCGACGGCTTCGCGCAGCACGGCGTCAACCCAGGGGCCAGCCGCATTGACGAGCAGGCGCGCCTTGACCGTGCCTTTGAGGCCGCTGTCGACGTCCTCGAGGCGGATCGTCCAGTGCCCCTCCCCCCGGGTCGCGCCGATGACCCTGGTGCGCGTCTGGATGATCGCGCCCCTGTCGGCGGCGTCGCGCGCGGTCAGCGCCACGAGGCGCGCATCGTCCACCCAGCAATCGGAATATTCGAAGGCGGTGGTGTAGCCATCCTTGAGCGGGCGGCCGAGGGGGTCGGTGCGCAGGTCGAGCGTTCTTGTCGGCGGCAGGAGCTTGCGGGCGCCCAGATGGTCGTAGACGAACAGGCCGAGCCGCAGGAACCAGGCCGGCCGCAGGCCCTTGTGGTGGGGCAGCACGAAGCGCATCGGCCAGATGATGTGTGGCGCCATGGCCCACAGGATCTCGCGTTCGGCCAGTGCTTCGTGCACGAGCCGGAATTCATAATATTCGAGATAGCGCAACCCGCCATGGATCAGCTTGGTGGCCGCCGACGAGGTGCCGGAGGCGAGATCGCCCATTTCGGCGAGGAATACGGAAAAGCCGCGGCCCGCCGCATCGCGCGCGATACCGCAGCCATTGACGCCGCCGCCGATGACGAAGACGTCGGTGATGTTGTCGCGTCTGGCCATGAATGCCGTCGTTCTCCGCCCCGTCGTTAGCTTGCCGGGGCGCTCCATGCAACCGCGCGGCGCGCCAAATCTGGGGCGCGGTGCTTGACCGGAGAATGAACGCAGTCCACCAAGGACCCCTTTTCCCGCGCCCGGCCGTTCATGCTGCAAATCTTCAACGTCGTCGTCCCGGTTTTCGCGATCATTGCGCTGGGCTATGGCGCGGTGCGCCTGCGGCTCTACCCGACCGAGGGGGTGCGCGGGCTGGTGGCGTTCGTCAACAATTTCGCCACCCCCTGCCTGCTGTTCGAGGCGATGCTCAATTCGGACTTCGGCGCGACCTTCAATCCGGCGATCATCCTGCCGTTCTATGCCGGCTCGCTGACCTCGCTGATTGCGGGCAGCTTCATCGCGGCCAAATGGTTCGGGGCCCGGCCGGGCGAAAGCGTGTCGTCCGGCTTTTCGGCGATGTTCACCAATACGGTGCTGATCGGCATCCCCATCGTGTCGCGCGCCTATGGCGACGTCGCGCTGCCCACGGTGTTCTCGATCATCGCGTTTCACGCGCCCATGCTGATCACGCTGGGGATGATCGTGATGGAGCTGATGCGGCGCGACGGGGCACCGCTGCACCGCTCGCTGGGCGTCGCGGCGGTGCGGATCGTGCGCAATCCGCTGCTGTGGGGCGTGGCGCTGGGGGTGCTGGCCAACCGGTTCGGGATCGTGCTGCCCGAGCCTGGAACGGCATTCCTCGACATGATGACGGCGGCGGTGCTGCCGGCGGCGCTGTTCGGCCTGGGCGGCGCACTCAACGAATATCGCGTGTCGGAAAGCTGGCTGCAGGCGAGCGTGATGAGCCTGTTCAAGCTGATCATCCATCCGGCGATCGCCTATGTGCTGATGGTGTGGGTGCTGCATGTGCCGCTCGAGATCGCGCGCTTCGGCATCCTGCTGGCCGCCATGCCCACGGGCATCAACGCCTATGTGTTCGCGACCTACTACGATCGCGGGGTGAACGTGGCGACCAATACGGTGCTGATTTCGACATTGGGCTCGGTGCTGACGGTGGCGGCATGGCTCTATGTGCTGGGGGCCTGAGGGCGAGCGGAAGCGCTGGCGGGGCTCGACCCGCCGCTCGGTGGGGGTGCTCCTTCCCCCTGGGGGAAAGAGCGGGCGAGGCGGGACCATTGGTCC
>CAZASR010000170.1:0-6329 GCA_964487765.1 uncultured Devosia sp.
TTGGCGCGCGGCGAGCTCCACTGTGTGGGCGCGACGACGCTCGACGAATATCGCAAGCATGTCGAGAAGGACGCGGCGCTCGAGCGGCGCTTCCAGCCGGTGTTCGTCAGCGAGCCGACGGTCGAGGATGCGATTTCGATCCTGCGCGGACTCAAGGAGAAATACGAGCTGCATCACGGTATCCGCATCTCGGATTCCGCGATCGTCGCCGCGGCGACGCTCTCCAATCGCTACATCGCCGACCGGTTCCTGCCCGACAAGGCCATCGACCTGATGGACGAGGCGGCGGCGCGGCTGCGCATGGCGGTCGACTCCAAGCCCGAGGCGCTCGACGAGCTCGATCGGCGCATCATGCAGCTCAAGATCGAGCGCGAGGCCCTCAAGAAGGAGACCGACGAAGCATCGCACAATCGCCTCGCCAGGCTCGAGGAGGATCTCGCCGAGCTCGAGGAACAGGCGCAGGCGCTCTCGACCAAGTGGCTGGCCGAGAAGGAGCGCGTCCAGGGGAGCCAGAAGCTCAAGGAAGAGCTCGATGCCGCGCGCAGCCAGCTCGAGATTGCGCAGCGCTCCGGAGACCTCGCCAAGGCGGGCGAGCTCGCTTATGGCGTCATCCCCGGCCTCGAAAAGCGCATCAGGGAAGCCGAGCAGAACAAGGACGCGGGCGAGAGCGAGATGGTCTCGGAAACCGTCACCGCTTCGGATATCGCTCAGGTCGTCTCGCGCTGGACGGGTATTCCCGTCGACAGGATGCTCGAGGGTGAGCGTGAAAAGCTCGTCCATATGGAAGGCTCGCTGGGCCAGCGGGTGATCGGGCAGGAAGAGGCGGTCGAGGCGGTTTCCCGCGCGGTGCGTCGTTCGCGCGCGGGCCTGCAGGATCCCAACCGGCCGATCGGCTCGTTCATGTTCCTTGGCCCGACCGGCGTCGGCAAGACGGAGCTGACCAAGGCGCTCGCCGAATTCCTCTTCGACGACGAGCACGCGATGGTGCGTCTCGACATGTCCGAGTTCATGGAGAAGCACTCCGTGGCGCGGCTGATCGGCGCTCCTCCGGGCTATGTCGGGTACGATGAGGGCGGTGTGCTCACCGAGGCGGTCCGCCGCCGGCCGTATCAGGTGGTGCTGTTCGACGAGATCGAGAAGGCGCATCCGGACGTGTTCAACGTCCTGCTGCAGGTGCTCGACGATGGGCGGCTGACCGACGGGCAGGGACGCACGGTCGATTTCCGCAACACCATCATCATCATGACCTCCAACCTGGGCGCGCAATATCTCGTCGAGCTCAAGGAGAACGAGTCGGTCGAGTTGGTGCGCGGCAAGGTGCTCGACGCAGTCAAGGCGGCGTTCCGGCCCGAATTCCTCAACCGCGTCGACGACATCATCCTGTTTCACCGGCTGCAGCGGGAGCATATGGGCGACATCGTCGGGATCCAGCTCGGGCGGCTGGGCGAGTTGCTCAAGGATCGCGATATCACCCTCACGCTCACAGACAAGGGCAAGGAGTGGCTGGCAAATGAGGGGTACGATCCGGCCTATGGCGCGCGGCCGCTCAAGCGGGTCATCCAGCGCGAAGTGCAGGACCGTCTTGCCGAAGCCATCCTCTCGGGCGACGTGCAGGACGGCCAGAAGGTGCTCGTCGATGCCGGCGACGCCGGGCTGATGCTGGTGCCCGAACTCGAGGGCGAGACCATCTCGCCCGCCGCGGCGGCGTAACACTCAACGTGAAGGGCGGCTTCAGGGCCGCCCTTTTTGTCTGTCGATTGTCGAGCTACACGAAGACCCATGAGCAATCCCTTCTTCGAGACCTGGTCCACGCCCTATGGCGTCCCGCCCTTCGACGCGATCGAGACGATCCACTTCCGCCCCGCCTATGAGCGCGCGCTGGAGGAGCACGGGCGCGAGATCGCCCAGATCGCCGGGCAGAGCGAGCCGGCGAGCTTCGACAACACCATCGTGGCACTCGAAAATGCCGGCCAGTTGCTCCGCCGGGTCGAGATGATCTTCGGCCAGCTCACATCGGCCGACACCGATGACGAGCTGCAGGCGATCGAGCGCGAGGTGGTGCCGCTGGTGACGCGACACTGGAACCGCGCGCGAGCGCAAGCTTAACGCGCCCTATGCGGCAACCACTTCGCGTTCGTCGGTCGAGCCGATCCTGCATTTTGCGGCGGACCGCAATGTGCGTGAGAAGGTGTGGCGCGCCTTTGTCAACCGCGGCCGCAATGGCAATGCGCACGACAATCGCAAGGTGATCGCCGAGATGGTGGCGCTGCGCGCGGAACTGGCGCAGCTCCTCGGCTATGAAACTTACGCCGCCTACAAGCTCGACGATTCGATGGCGAAGACGCCGGCGGCGGCGCAGCAGCTGCTCGAGGATGTGTGGGCGCCTGGCCGGAAGCGGGCCGAGGAGGATCGCGCGGCGCTGCAGAAGCTGATGGGCGAGGCGAGGCTCGAGGCGTGGGACTGGCGCTACTATGCCGAGAAGCTGCGCGTGGCGCGCTACGATTTCGACGAGAACGAACTCAAGCCCTACCTCGAACTCGACAAGGTGATCGGCGCTGCCTTCTACACTGCCGAGCGGCTATTCGGGGTGAGCTTCCGCGAGCTCGACGACATTCCGGTCTACCACCCCGACATGCGGGTGTGGGCGGTGGAGCGGGGCGGCCGGGTGATCGGCGTCTTCTACGGCGATTTCTTCGCGCGGCCGAGCAAGCGGAGCGGGGCGTGGATGACGTCGTTCCGCGAGCAGCAGAAGCTTGGCGGGGAGGTCATTCCGCTGGTGATCAACACCTGCAATTTCAACAAGCCGCCGGAAGGTGAGGCGGCCCTGCTGTCGCTCGACGAAGCCAGAACCGTGTTCCACGAATTCGGCCATGCCCTCCACGGCCTGCTCTCCAACGTGACCTATCCGCGCCTTTCGGGTACGAGCACGGTGCGCGACTTCGTCGAGCTGCCGAGCCAGCTTTTCGCGCACTGGCTCGAAACGGCACCGGTGCTGGCGCGCCTCACCCACTACCGGACAGGCGAGCCGATTCCCGAAGTGCTGCTCGAGCGCATGAAGGCGGCACGGAAAGCCAACAAGGGGTTCGAAACCGTCGAGTTCATCGCGTCGGGTCTTGTCGACATGGCGTTCCACTCGCGCCCCGCCGGCGAGGCGGTCGATGCCGACGCGATCGAAGAGGAGACGCTTGAGCGCATCGGCATGCCCAGCGATATCGCGCTGCGTCACGCGAGCGCGCATTTCGGTCACATCTTTTCGGGCGACGGCTATGCCGCCGGCTATTACTCCTATCTGTGGTCGGAAGTGCTCGATGCCGACGGCTTCACGGCCTTCGAGGAGGCCGGCGACCCCTTCGACAAGGCGACGGCGGAACGGCTCTACACCTATATCTATTCGGGCGGCGGCTCGCGCGACTATGCCGAGGCCTACCGCCAGTTCCGCGGCCGCGACCCAAATATCAACGGCCTCCTCGCCAAGCGTGGCTTCGACACATTCGAGCCGCCGGTAGACAGCGCCGCCAAATAGGCGGCGCGTCCCATGTCGCGTCTTGCCTTCCGGATCGCTTATGGATTAGAACAAAGCAAGAACGATGGAGGAGCCGATGGCCACCTACGAGATCGACTATTTCGAAATCCCGGTGCCCGACGCCGGCAAGTCCAGCGCCTTCTTCACCAGAGCGTTCGGCTTCGGGGCCCAGGCCTATGGCGATGGCTACATCGAAGTGCGCGAGGCGGGCGTCCTTGGCGGGCTCAATGGCGATGCGAATGATCGCCCCGCTGCGCCGCTGATCGGCATCCGTACCGATGATATCGGGGCGGCGGAAGAAGCGATCGTCGCTGCCGGCGGAATGATCACCAAACCGGCCTCCGGCTATCCGGGCGGCAAGCGGCTGTTCTTTCGCGAGCCGGGCGGTGCCGAACTCATGGTCTATCAGCCCGACACCTAGCCTCAGCCGCTGGTGGCAGGCCCGCTCACCGCGGCGACGCGCGTGGGCGCGGCGTCGCGCGACATCAGGTCGTTGATCTGGGCGATGGTCTGCTTGAAGGCGCCGACGTCCTGGGCGGGCAGGGTGTGATCGCGTGGCAGCTTGACGCTCAGCGGGTCGACGAAGCGGCCGTTCACCTTGATCTCGAAGTGCAAATGGTTGCCGGTCGAATTGCCGGTCGAGCCGACATAGCCGATGAGCTGGCCCTGGCGCACCTTCACGCCCGGCTTGATGCCCTTGGCGAAAGCGCTCTGGTGGCCATAGCCCGTCTCGTAGCCATTGACGTGCTTGATCTCGATATAGCGGCCATAGCCCGAGACCCATTGCGCACGCTCGACGACGCCATCGCCGGCCGCATAGATCGGCGTTCCACGCGGCGAAGCGAGATCGATACCGCTGTGGAGGCGGCGAGTCTTGAAGATGGGGTGAATGCGATAGCCGTAGCGGCTGGCGAGCCGTCCGCCACCCTGCAGCGGCCGCCGAACGAGGAAGCGCTTGCCGGTTTCGCCCTCGGGGTCGTAGAAGTCGACGGTGCCGTCGCTGCTGCGGAAGCGGTAGAGCTGACGCAGGGTAGAGCCGAGTTTCAGCCCGACATAGAGCAGGTCCTGCTCGCCGTCCTCGTCCCGTTCCGTTTGCAGTATTTCGATGGAATCACCGGCCGAGATCTTCTTGGTCAGGTCGACGTCATAGGCGAACATCGCAACGATGCGCTTGGTGATGTCGTCGTCGATATCGTGCTTGCGCGCGGTCTCCCAGATGGAGCGATAGATGCTGGGGAGATTGGAGACGTTGACCTCTTCAGTGTCTTCGTCGGGGAACTCGATCTCGGAGGGCGCCAGGCCCAGCACATAGGAGCCACGGTCGGTCAGTGCCACGGTCGCGGCATGCTGGTCGGTGCCGGTCTGGTCGTCATGCACATAGATGGACAGCCTGTAGGGGATCAGGATGTCCGAGGTGCGCGAGGCGCCGAACAGGATGCGCAGCCGCGCCTTGGCCGGCAGCGTAGTCGAGGGATAGACATTGGTCAGCGTGGCGCTGATCGCCTCGATCATCTTTTCCGTAAAGCCGTTCTTGAGCAGCAGATCTTCGATCTTGCCGGGCTCCTTGACCGTGATGATGCGCTCGGTCCGGCCGAGGCCGGCCTCGGCCGCCGTCGTCCGCTTGGGCATCACGGTGAGGTTTTCGACCACGCTGGTCATCCCGCCCGGCTCGACGACGCCGAGATCCTGAACGCCCGGCGCGTCGGGGGCGTAGGCGAGCGCCAGCTCGGGGCTCACGCCGCCTTCGCCGAAGAAATTCTCGAGCGTGTGGCGCACATAGGCCTCGGCGCTCTGGTCGGAGACGGCGCGCGGCGGCACGAAAGCGACGGGCAGGGGCGAGCTGTCGATCGACACTTCGCCCTCCACCTCCGCGCCATAGATGTTGGTATTGGCATCGTCGGGCGCCATGATCGGCTGGGTGGAATCGATCATCGCCTGCGGGTCATAGGCTGGAATGTCCTCCGACAATGCCGTGGCCGCCGTCGCCAGGGTCGCGCGGATACGCACGAAGGGCTGCTTCTTGATGAGGTCGCGGCCGTCAACGGTCTCGCGGATCGAAGCCTCGACGATCTCGAGCTCGGACTTGGCCACGGTGGTGGGACGGACCCGGTCGGTCTTGGTGATCAGGTCGGTCGCCGGCTCGTGGTCGTTGGTCACGATCTGGAGCGCCTCATAGGCGGTCGAGAAGGTGTCTTGGCCCTGGAAGCTCACATAAAGGGCGGCGCCCATTAGCAACACCGAGGTCAGGCCGGTCATCACCGTGCCGGTCAGCCAGGCGAAGCTCAGCTCGCGGCCCTGGGGGATTTCGCCATCGGTCGAGGCGACTGTCAGCGCCGGCCCGTCTTCGAAACCGGCCCGCACCAAAGCGAGCGTACGATTGCGTTGCGCCGGATTCACCCTCGGTCTTTGCCTCGTCTCGATTTCTGCTCATCCGGCCGCCCGCCGTCGTCGGCCAGCGTTTGGCGCCCGAATTCATGGCGCGGCCCTTGCCGCCCCGTCAAGCCGAAGCGTCCGGGCCCGTTGGTCGGCCCCAAATGCGGCACATTTCCGGCCGGGGCAGGGCCGATTTGACGGGTGTCCACCGGGGGCATCGGGCGGCGGGGGGTGCGACAGAATGGACATTGGCCGCCGCCCTTGCGCTTTCGGGGCCTATTTCCTATCTCAACGCTACCGGCGGACGGGCAAAAAGTGCCGCTGCGCCGGGGGTTTCCGAGAACTGGCCTGTCCGTTTTTGATTTTTGACGGTTTTGCCATTTTCGGGTGTTGACACCCCAAAAGGTCAGCCATATAACCCGCCTCGCTGATG
>CAZASR010000171.1:0-6304 GCA_964487765.1 uncultured Devosia sp.
GGCCGAGCGCGCCAATCCCGACCTGCTCAACGCCAGGCGCCGCATTCGCATCGCCAAGGGCTCGGGCACCAAGGTCGAAGACGTCAACAAGCTGATGAAGCAGCACCGCCAGATGGCGGACATGATGAAGAAGGTGTCCAAGGGCGGCCTCGGCTCGCTCGCGGGCATGTTCGGCGGCAAGATGGGCGGCATGATGCCGGGGCTCGGCAACATGCCCGATCCCGCCAGCATGGACCCGCGCGAGCTCGAGCGCATGGCGCGCGAGATGGGCATCGATCCCGCCGCGCTCCCGCAGGCGCCGGCCGCCGCTCCCAAGGACATGTCGCAAAAGCTGCCCAGCGATGTGGGCCAGCTCCTCAAATCCGGATCGGGCCTTCCCGGTCTTGGCGGCACCAACCGCTTCCCCGGCCTGCCGGGCCTGGGCGGCGGGCTCGTGCCGAAGAAAAAATAGAACGCAACTTCACTCAAAGGACCCTGAATGGCTCTCAAGATTCGTCTCGCCCGTGCCGGCGCCAAAAAGCGCCCCTACTACCATGTCGTGATCGCCGACTCGCGCTCGCCGCGCGACGGCCGCTTCATCGACAAGGTGGGCAGCTACGACCCCATGCTCGCCGACGACAGCAAGCGCGTCGCGCTCGATACCGAGCGGGTCCAGCATTGGCTCGGCGTCGGTGCCACCCCGACCGATCGCGTGCTGCGCTTCCTCGATGCTGCAGGCCTCGCCAAGCGCGCGCCGCGCAACAATCCCGAGCGTGCCAAGCCGGGCAAGAAGGCGACCGAGCGCGCCGAAGCCCGCGCCAAGGCGGCGGCCGACGCCGCCGGCGCAGAGGCCGCTCGCGCCGAAGCCACGGCCACCGAATAAGCGATGGCCGACGCCTCGCCCAGGCCATTGCTCATGGGCCGCATCGGTGCGGCCCATGGCATCAGGGGCGAAGTGCGCATCACCTCGTTCACCGAAGAGCCCTTGGCTCTCATGGATTATGGCCCGCTCGCCACCAACCGGCCGGGCCTCGTGCTCGAGATCGAACAGGCGCGCGCCACGACCAATGTGCTGGTGGCGCGCCTCAAAGGCGTCACCGACCGCACTGCGGCCGAAAAGCTGAACGGGGTGGAGCTCTACGTGGAACGCGACAAGCTGCCGCCAACGGCCGACGAGGACGATTTCTACCACGCGGATCTGATCGGTCTCGAAGCACGGCTGGCCGATGGCAGCGTGCTCGGCACGGTGACCGCCATTCCCAATTACGGCGCGTCCGACCTGCTCGAAGTGCGCGACGGACGCACCGGCGACACTTTCCTTTATCCCTTCACCCGGCAGGTCGTGCCCGAGGTGCATGTCGCCCAGGGCTATTTGGTGATCGACGTGCCGCTCGATTCCGATCCCGGCGAGGAAGAGCCCGGTTGAGCTTCGCCGCGGACGTCATCACGCTGTTCCCCGAACTGTTTCCGGGCCCGCTCGGGGCTTCGGTGATCGGCCGCGGCGCGGGTGAAGGCTTGTGGTCGCTGCGGCTCACCCAACTGCGCGATTTCGCCAGCGGCAGGCATCGGCCGGTCGATGACACCCCCGCGGGCGGCGGCGCCGGCATGGTGCTGCGGCCCGACGTGCTGGCCGCCGCGATCGACTCCGTCTCGCAGCAGAACGATCCGCGGCCGCGCCTGTTGATGAGCCCGCGCGGCACGCCGCTGACGCAGCAGCGCGTCCGCGCACTGGCCGCCGGTCCAGGGGCGGTCATCGTCTGCGGCCGCTTCGAAGGCGTCGACGAGCGGGTCATCGAGGCGCGCAATCTCGAGGAAGTGTCGATCGGCGATTATGTGCTCGCCGGCGGCGAAGTCGCGGCCATGGTGCTGCTCGAAGCCGTGCTGCGCCTCATCCCGGGCGTGCTTGGCGCCGAAGACAGCCCAGCCGACGAAAGCTTCGAGAACGGTCGTCTCGAATATCCGCACTATACGCGCCCCGCCATGTTCGAGGGCCGCGAAATCCCCGCCGTGCTGACGGGCGGCGACCATGGCAAGGTGGCGCGCTGGCGGCGCGAGGCGAGCGAAAAGCTCACCCGTGCGCGCCGCCCCGATCTCCTGCGCTAACTGTTGGCCACCAGCCGCCTGATCTTTTCGAGCGCCGTGCCGGTGTCCTCGCCATAGGCGATGGTGCCGGCGAACTCGCCCCTCGAGTTCACGAGGAACACCGAGGCGGTGTGGTTCATCAGGTAGCCGCCGTCGTCCTGCGGCACCTTCTCGACCAGGGCGCCCCAGTCCCTGACCACCTTGTCGATCTCGCTCTGCGGTCCGGTGAGGCCCAGGATGCGATCGGACACGAAGCTCACATAGTCGCCGAGGATTTCCGGGGTGTCGCGCGCGGGATCGACGGTGACGAATACGCCCTGCAATGTCTTGGCGTCGTCGCCGAGCGCCGAGAACCAGCCCTGCATCTCGCCCATGGTGGTGGGGCACACGTCCGGGCAGTGGGTATAGCCGAAGAACAACAGTGACGGCTTGCCGAGGAATACCGAATTGTCCACCGGATTGCCGCGCTGGTCGACCAGCGCGAACTGGCCGCCGCCGGGGCCGTTCACCACCTGCGGGCGCGTGAAGAACAGCGCCGTCGCGCCGATCGCGGCAACCGCCACCAGTGTCCACAGTACGATGCGGAAGGTGCGCATGCTCACATCGCCTCCATGTCGTGCATGTCATGCGACGGCTCGGCGGCATTGATGGGCCCGACCGCGAGTTCGATATCGACGCTGCCGGCCTTCTCGAAGGTGAGCGTCACGGGGACGTTCGAGCCCTCGGCGAAGGCCTGCCTGAGGTCCATGAACATGATGTGCAAGCCGCCGGGGGTCAGCGTCACCGTTTCGCCGGCGGGGATGACGAGGCCGCCTTCGACTTCGCTCATCTTCATCACGTCGCCCTCGAGCTTCATCTGGTGAATCTGAGTCTTGGCGGCGACGGGGGACCTGGCGGAAACGAGCGTGTCGTCAACGGTGCCGGTGTTGGTGATGGTCAAATATCCCGCCCCCACCGGCGCATTGGGCAGCGTGGCGCGGCTGAAGGCGTCGCTGATTTCGAGCTCGCCGACCCTAACAGGGTGGGCGTGGGCGCCGTGATCCTGGGCGCTGATGGTCGTGGGCGAGGCAAGCAGGAAAAGCGCCAGAGCGCCGGAGAGAATGCGGTTCATCATGATCTCGATCGTAACGGCCCGCAGCGGCGGGTCTGTTGAGGGGACTGGTCGAAGCAGAGATCAGGCGAAAGCTGGGGGTCCGCGCGGTTGCGCGAGTTGCGCATGGACCGCCAGGTCGACCGGCCGGGCCGGCGCCAGATAGGCAACCGGCACCACAATGAACGTGACCGGTTCGATCGCCGCCGGCCGGGGCGGCAGGTCGGCGCCGGTGCCGATGCGGCAGGCATGACATGGTGCGTGATCGGCAGGGGCGGGGGCCAGCGGGTCGCCGCACCAGCTGCCCGGGGTGATGCGGAAGCCATCGGCGGCGCTGGCCGGCACGTGGGCGAAGCTCAGAAAGGTCAGCGCAACGACCATCGCGGCGAGACAAATCTCGCGCATATAGGCCCATCTGCGGCTGCCGCTCGTCATGGCTCCCCTCTATAGCAGACCCGGCACCGGGCGCATGCGGCAAACTGCGCCAAGCCGTATTGATTGGCCGGTGCGGACATGACACAGATGGCCACGACGGTGCCCCGCCTGCATCGCCAACCCAAGAGCCGCAAGGTTTGTTCGGCGATACTGGCGGGGTGAAACGGGAAGCCGGTTGAAGGCCGGCGCCGCCCCCGCGACTGTAGCGGACAAATCCCCGCCTCAGCGGCCACTGGTTCACACCGGGAAGGCGAGGCGGGTGTCCCAAGCCAGGAGACCGGCCGTCGCCATGACGTTCAACAGAGGGACGGTGGGTCCCGAAAGGAATTGATATGCGCGCGCTTCTCCCCCTTCTTGCTCTTTCGCTGGTCGCATTGCCGACCGCCGCTTTCGCCCATACGGGCGTCGGCGACACGGCTGGCTTCGTGCATGGCTTGATGCACCCGATCGGCGGCCTCGATCACATCTTCGCCATGGTGGCGGTCGGCGTCTTCGCCTTCGTCCTGGGCGGGCGCGCCCTGTGGCTCGTGCCGCTGAGCTTCGTGGGCATGATGGGGCTTGGCTTCGTTCTGGGCGGCAATGGCGTGACGCTTCCTCATGCCGAGTTCGCCATCGCCGCGAGCGCCGTGGCGATCGGCGGGGTCGCCGCGCTGGGCCGGCCGCTCCCGGTGATCGCCGCAATGGCGCTGGTGGGCGGCTTCGCCATCTTCCACGGCTGGGCGCATGCGGCCGAAATGCCCGTGGATGCGAGTGGCCCCGGCTATGCCCTGGGCTTCGGGCTGACCACCGCGCTGCTCCACGCAGCGGGCATCGCCGCGTCGTTCGGGGTCGCCGCACTCACCGGCAGGACTGGCCGCACCATTTCGCGATTTGCCGGCGGTGCGTTCGCGCTGGGCGGCGTCGGGCTTCTTGCCGGCTGGCTCTGAGGGGATCGATTCGCCTGCCCCGACGTTCCACGGGCAGGAGGATTCAATGACCCTGCTCATGATTGCCGGGATGATGCTCGCCTTGGCGGCCATAACCCAGTTGAAAGTTCATCGCTAGGACCGGGCGAACCACGTATTTCCCGATGCGCGAGTGTACGCGTTGTGCAATAGAGGCGCAGACGGGGGGATGCGATGAAGCCGTTTGCCAGCCTTGCGACCGTGGTCGACCAGTTGGTCGTGGCGCCGCCATGGGACAGCAGCGAGCTCACCTTCAGCTTTCCGGCAGTCCTGTCGTCGGACCACAGCGGCAACAGCGAAGTCGATCCGTCGGCGTTTTCGCCATTGACACCGGCGCAGCGGGAGGCTGTGCGCGCCGCACTTGCCGCCTATGAAGACGTCGCCGATGTCACGTTCACCGAGGTGAGCGGAGCGAACGGCAACAATGGCGATCTGCGGTTCCACAATCTGTCGACGCTCAACGGTGCGGTGGGCGAAGCCAATGCGAGCTATCCCGGGCCTGGCAGCGGCGGCGATGTCTTTATCTCGCCCACCAACATCAACTACCACGACCTGCTGACCCCCAATATCGGCGGCGGCCGTGGGTTCGAGACCTACATGCACGAAATCGGGCATGCGATGGGGCTGGGACACGCCGGGACCTACAACGGGGGCAGCCCGACCTACGAAAATGACGCGCTGTTCGTGCAGGACACCGAGCAATACACCGTCATGTCCTATTTCGGAGCGCAGGATGGCGGCGCCGATTTCATCGATGCCGAGGGCAATCTGCGTTTTCCGCAGACGCTGATGCTTTACGACGTGGCCGCCATCCAGTCTCTCTATGGCGCGGCCGCTACGCGCACGGGAGCGACAGTCTACGGGTTCAACTCGACGGCCGGCGGCGTCTTCGACTTCGCGAGCAATCCCAACCCGGTCGTCTGCATTTACGATGCGGGTGGCAAGGATGTGCTGGATTTTTCGGGCTACAGCGACCCGACCAGAATCGACCTGCGGGACGGCCATTTCTCCGATAGCGCGGCGATGACCCGCAACGTCTCGATCGCCTTCGGCACGGTGATCGAGAACGGCGTGGGCGGCAGTGCCGCCGACAGCATCACCGGCAACGGAGCACGCAACAAGCTCACCGGCCGTGACGGGAACGACACCCTCAAGGGTGGTGGCGACAGCGACACGCTGAAAGGGGGCGCCGGCAACGACAGGCTCAAGGGCAATGCCGGCGCCGACAAGCTCAAGGGCGGGGCCGACAATGACCGGCTCGACGGCGGCAGCGGCAGCGACACGCTGGCGGGCGGCGAAGGACGCGACAGGTTCCAGTTCACCGCAGCGCCGGGGGATGGCGCCGACCTGGTCAAGGGATTCGACGCGGCCGACGACGTCATCATGCTCGCCCACAGCCTCTTCAAGCGCACGGGCAAGGGCGACGGCAGTGCGCTCAAGGACAAGAAGTTCCATGCCAGCGCGGATGGCGAGGCGCATGACCGGTCCGACCGCATCCTCTACGACACGACCGACGGCAAGCTCTACTGGGATCGCGACGGCAGCCGGCACACCTATGATCCGGTGCATTTCGCGACGCTCAAGGGCCATCCCGCGATCGATGCAGCGGATTTCCTGATCGTGTGAAAGCGCGCCGCCGGGCCGCTCACTGGACTCGGCGGCAAATCTCCTCTATAGGCCCGCTCGCTCAGGCTTCGGCCGGGCCAATAACGTCACACAATTCCGTGCAACCAAGACCGGGCGGCTGGACCTCAGGGCTCAGCAAAACGCTCCT
>CAZASR010000172.1:0-6264 GCA_964487765.1 uncultured Devosia sp.
ATGGTCCCGCCTCGCCCGCTCTTTCCCCCAGGGGGAAGGAGCACCCCCCAAAACCCGGGAGCCTCAGGGCGGCCCGGCAGGTTCGCTCGCCCGAAATCCTGGAGAACCGAAATGCCGTTATGGCCGCCGCGCCACCAGATCGATCTCGACCAGCGCGCCGACCGCCAGCGCGGTGACCCCCACCGTCGTCCGCGCCGGGAGTTTGCCGGGTTCCCAGAAGGTCGGCCACAGCGCGTTGAGGGCCGCATAATCGCGCTCGAACTGCGTGAGATAGATGCGGGCCATCACGACGTGCTCGAGCCCGAGGCCGACGCCCTGGAGCACGATCTTCAAATTTTCGACAACACGCCGCGTCTGCGCCTCTATACCCTCGGGCAGCGGTGCATCGGGCGCGGCCGGATCGGTCGGCATCTGCCCGGTCACGAACACGAAGCCATCGGCCTCGACGGCATGCGAGAACGGCGCGACGGGGCGCGGGCCCGAGGCGACGAGATGATGGATCGGCAAGGCCATGGCGCACACTTCCCCGAGATCCGCTCCTTGTCCCTGGGAGCGGGGTTACCCACACTTAACGTTGCGCTGCGACATTCCACAAGATTGCCGCACGGCTCGTTTCCAATAGAAACGGGTAAGACGACATCATTGGCTGACCGCGCCCCGCGTGGCTGGTCCGCGACGGCCCCGGGGAGACCGCATAGTGGACGTTTTCCACGCCATCACGACCTGGATGGAAGCCATTATGCTGGGCGTTTCCAGCAATTACTGGCTTTTCGTCTTCCTGATTTTTCTCGTCTGTGTGGGCGAGGCCGTGTTCATCGCCGGCCTGCTCGTCCCCTCGCTGCCCATCCTGCTGCTGGTCGGCTCGCTGATCAGCGCCCAGAACCTGAATTTCTGGCCGATCTTCTTTGCCGCCACGGCAGGCGGCATTGTGGGCGACGCGATCTCCTACTGGATCGGCTACTGGCTCAAGGACCGCGTCAAGACCACCTGGCCGTTCAAGAACCATCTGGGGCTCATCGCGCGCGGCGAAGTGTTTTTCCAGCGCCATGGCGGCAAGGCCATCTTCATCGGCCGCTTCATCACGGGGCTCAAGGCCGTCGTCCCCGGCATCGCCGGCATGCTGGGCATGAACTGGGGCTACTTCACCTTCATCAACACCATCTCGGCCTTCGTGTGGGCCGCCTCGCACATCCTGCCCGGCATGTTCCTGACCGAATGGCTGGATTCGATCGGCCTCAGCATGGAGCTGATCATCATCTACGGCACCATCATCCTGACGGTGGTCTTCCTGATCATCCACTACTGGAAGCGCATCCTGCTGTTCTTTGCGCCGTGGATGGGAACGTTCGGCCGCTCGGTGCAGGCGCGCTGGGGCAAGCCGGCCGAGGGCGAATCCACGCACTGATCGCGAACTCTCTACTGGACTCGCGGGAGGCGCGGCGCAACAGTGGCGGCATGCGCAAGCTGGCCGCCACGATCCTTGCAGTGCTGATATGGGCCGTCGCGGCCGCCCCGTCTTCCGCATTCGCCGACCCTTATGTCGACAATGCCGCCATCGACGAGCTCTTCCAAGAGCTGCGGGTCGCCGACAACGAAGCGGAGGCAAACCAGATCAGCAACCAGATCTGGAGCTATTGGTTCAACCCGACCGATCCCAAGCTCGCAACCCGCATGTCGGTCGCCAGCAATCTGATCGGTGAAGGGCTGTTCGATGCCGCTCTCGACGAGCTCAGCGAGATCGTCGAGGCCTATCCCGACTATGCCGAGGGCTGGAACCAGCGCGCGACGCTCAACTACCGGCTCGATAATCTCGAGGCGTCGCTCGCTGATATCGAGCACGTCCTTGCCATCGAGCCGCGCCATTACGGCGCACTTGCCGGTCGGGTGCTGATCTATCTCAAGCAGGGCAGGCAGGCCGAAGCGCTTGCCCAGATGATTGCGGCGCTCGCCATTCATCCCTATCTGAGTGAAAGGCGGTTCTTCCCCGAACTCGCCCAGGATGTCACTCACGTATGAAGGGCGAGCATGGCTGAAGACCTTACCGTCGAACACGAGGACGGCGCCGGCCACGGCCGCTACTTCATCTCTTTACCGGGCAATGTCGAAGCCGAGATGACGTATCGCAAGATCGGCCCCGACATCGTCGCCATCGACCACACCTACACGCCGCCCGAATTCCGCGGGCGGAACATTGCGTTCCTGATGCTGTCGGCCGGTATCGAGGATGCACGGCGCAAGGGGCTCAAGATTCTGCCGCTCTGCAGCTATGCCGCGATCCAGTTCAAGCGCCATGCCGAGTGGAGCGACCTGCTCACGCCGGACAGCGAAGCGGTCGGGAGTGGCCTGTCGTGACATGCGCGCCTCACGGCGCGTGGCGGTCGGTTTCATCAGCCAGAAACCGCTGGGCGGCGAGGAGCTCCTCGCGTCGAATCTCGTGCCCGCCCTCATGCCAGGAGGTCGCGGTCCCGGCGCCCTGCGCGCTGAAATATGCCTCCAGCTTTTCGGTGAGCGCCGCGGGCGAGATCGGATCGCGGCGACCGGCCGTGATCAGGACGCGGCGGCCGGCGAGCGCCGGTTGTGGCGCCGGCTCGAACGGGATCAGCGGGTGCATCAGTACCGCCCGATCGATCCGCCCCGGGTCGTTGAACAGCACGGATGCGAGGATATTGGCGCCGTTGGAATAACCCAGCGCGGCAACCGACGACGGCGCCACCCGATCCACATGCCCTGCGAGGAATGCCGACATCTTCGCTGTCGCGCGGGCCAGATCGGCCATGTCGTAGACGCCCTCGCCCGCGCGCCTGAAGAAGCGAAGAGCGCCGTTCTCGCTGACGTCGCCGCGGGGCGCGATGAGATGGGCATGAGGCATCAATTGCTGGCCGAGGCCGATCAGGTCGGTCTCGCTGCCGCCGGTGCCGTGGAAGAGGAAGAGCAGCGACGAACCGGGCGTCGCTGCGACTTCCGCGAAGGAATAGCTCTCGCTCATTCGAGCGGCTCCAAGGTTTGTTCGAGTTTGGCGCGCAGATGTTCATGCTGCGTCGGCAGCTTCAACGCCTCGCCCAGATGCGCCGTGTCCTCGTCGCGGTCGAAGCCGGGCTCGTTGGTGGCGATCTCGAACAGCACGCCGCCGGGAGTGCGGAAATAGACCGAAAAGAAGTAGTCGCGGTCGATCACCGGCGTGAGCTGGTAGCCCGTGTCCATCAGCGCCTTGCGCACCTCGAGCTGCGCCGCCCGGTTGTCGACGGCGAAAGCGATATGGTGCACCGAACCGGCACCAAGATCGCCACGCGGCACATCGGGCAGCGTCTCGATATCGATGAAATCGGCGCCGTTGCCGTTCGGGCGGACAAGCCGCTTGATGCCCTCATGGCGCTCCGCCTCTTCGTAGCCCATGAACCTCAGCAACTCCCCGGTGGCACCCGCATCGCGCAGCCGCAGCGACGCCGAATGGAAACCGCGGATGGCGTGATCGGCGGCGATACCGTCGCCCGTCCAGGGCTTGCGGACATCGTTCCCGTCCTCGACCAGCGCCAGACCGTCGCCGTCGGGGCCCGAGAAGGTCAGCCGCTTCTGGCCGAAGCTGTCGTCGCGAGCGATGTCGGCGACACCTTCGGCGGCAAGATGCTGCTGCCAGAAATCGAGGGACCCTTCGGGGACGGAGAAGACGGTGGTGCCGACTTCGCCGGTGCCAGGCCGGCCGCGAATGATGTGGGGGAAGGGAAAATAGGTCATCACCGAACCGGGCGTGCCGACTTCGTCGCCGTAATACAGGTGATAGACGCTGGGTTCGTCGAAATTGACGGTCTGCTTCACGCGGCGAAGGCCGAGCGTCCTGGTCCAGAACGCATTGTTTTCCGGCGCGCTTCTGGCCATCGCGGTGACGTGGTGGAGGCCTTTGATCTGATCGAGCATCTTCCGACTCCTTTGGGCGTGCTGCCCGTCACCGCGAGAGATGGCGCGTCGCCGATTGGTCGAGAATGCCGAAAGACGACATAGGACTGTCCCGCGATGTCGAACGATCAGCGCATGAAGGCGAGACTGTCCTCCGTCGATCCGGTGGGCCTGTATTCGAGGCCGACAAAGCCAGCATAGCCGTGCTCGGCAAGCCAATCGAGGCGCGCGCGCCAGTCCATATTGCCGCTGCCCGGCTCGCCGCGCCCCTGGGTGTCGGCAAGATGGACATGCACGACGCGGTCGAGCCGGCCGTCGAGCACGTCCTCGATATGCTCGCCCATCATCGCCGAATGGTAGATGTCGTAGAGCAATCCGACTTCGGGGCGATCGACCTCGTCGACGATGTCGAGTCCCTCGATGGTAGAGGTGAGATAGTAGCCCGGGTGGTCGACGCGATCGTTGAGCGGCTCGAGCGCCAGCGTGACGCCGGAGCCCTTGACGGTGTCGGCGGCCTCACGCAGCACCTTGACGACGGCGGCGTGCTGCACCTCGCGCGGCACGTCGTGGCGATCGTCGCCTGTGGTAACGATCATTGCGGGCGCGCCGAGCCTTTCGGCGATGGCGAGCGACGCGCGAACACCCTCGAGAAACGCCTCATGCGTCGCAGGATCGGTGAGCTGTGACATCGGCTCGCACAGAATACCGGCGATGGCCATGCCGGTTTCATCAAGCGCCGTCCTGACCGCCGCGATGTCCTTGTTCGAAGCACCCCAGAACTCGATTCCAGCAAGACCCGCGGCCTTGGCCGCACGCACGCGATCGGCAAAGACCGGCGCTTCGGCCGCGAACAGCCATTCGATGCAGGCCGAATACTTCGTCACACCACCACCTCGTGCGCCACACGGCCCTTGTCCCCGAAGATGCGCAGATAGCGCTCGATCTCGCGGGCATCGCCGGTCGCCTTTTCGGGGTTGTCCGAGAGCTTGACCGCAGGCCGGCCATTGGCCGAACTGACCTTGCACACCAGCGAGATCGGTTCGAGCCGTGGATTGGGGAAGGGCGAGCAGCCGGCGAAATCGTTGGTGAGATTGGTGCCCCAGCCGAAGGCCATGCGGACGCGTCCGTTGAAATGGTGATAGGCGCCCTCGATGGCATCGACATCGAGCCCATCCGAAAAGATCAGGAGCTTGTCGCGCGGGTCGCGGCCATGCTCCTGCCACCACTCGATGATGCGCTCGCCGCCCTCGATCTCGGGCGCCGAATCGGGGCGGAAGCCGGTCCAGTCGGCAACCCAGTCGGGCGCGTCGCGCAGAAAGGCGTCGGTGCCGAAGGCGTCGGGGAGGACGATCAGCAGATTGCCGCCATAATAGCTCTTCCAGTCCTCGAGCACCTGGTAGGGCGCGGCCTTGAGGGCCGCCTCATTGGGCGCGAGGGCGGCGAGGACCATGGGCAGCTCGTGCGCATTGGTGCCGAGGGCCTCGAGGTCGTTGTCCATGGCGAGCAGGACATTGGAGGTGCCGGTGAAGTTTTCGCCCAGCCCTTCCTTAAGCGCCTCGACGCACCAGCGCTGCCACAGGAAGGAGTGCCGCCGCCGCGTGCCGAAATCCGAGATGCGCAGGTCGGGAAGGTTCTTCAGCCGCTCGACCTTCTCCCACATCTTGGCCTTGGCACGCGCATAGGTGACGTCGAGGGTGAACGGGCCGTAGTCTCGCAGCGCCGCGCGCGAGCGCAATTCGTTGATGATGGCGAGCGCCGGAATCTCCCACATCGTGGTTTCCGTCCAGCGGCCGGGAAAGGTCAGTTCGTACTGGCCGTTCTTCTTTTCGAGCTCGTAGTCGGGCAGGCGGAAGTCCTCGAGCCAGCGCAGGAATCCGGGCGAGAAGATCTGCTTGCTGCCATAAAAGCTGTTGCCCGCGAGCCAGATCATCTCCTTTTTGGAGAAGCGCAACGTGCGGGCGTGGTCGAGCTGGGCCCGCAATTCCTCCTCATCGATCTCCTCGGCCAGGTGCACCGCGTGCTTGCGGTTGATCAGCGAGAAGGTCGCGTCGACCCTGGGGTAGAGACCCCAGATCATCTGCAGCATCAGCAATTTGTAGAAATCCGTATCGAGCAGCGAGCGCACGATCGGATCGAGCTTCCAGGTGTGATTGTAGACGCGCCGCGCGATGTCGGTCTTTGGCATCAGGGGACAGGCTCCAACTGGCGGGCGCTTTGTAATGCATCGGGGCGGCTGTGCGAACCGGTTTTGCGCAATTGTCGGAGACCTTTCTCGAAGGCGAGCGAACCTGCCGGGCCGCCCTGGGGCTCCCGGTTCTGGGGGGTGCTCCTTCCCCTTTGGGGGAAAGAGCGGGCGAGGCGGGACCATTGGTC
>CAZASR010000173.1:0-6214 GCA_964487765.1 uncultured Devosia sp.
ACGAGCTCGGCATGAAGTTCGCGCCGATCATCAAGGCGGCGGACAATGTGCAGATTTACAAATACGTGATCCAGCAGGTGGCGCATGCCTACGGCAAGACGGTGACGTTCATGCCCAAGCCGGTCTATGGCGACAACGGGTCGGGCATGCATTGCCACCAGTCGATCTGGAAAGAAGGCAAGCCGCTGTTCGCGGGCGACCAGTATGCGGGCCTGTCGATGGAGGCGCTCTACTATATCGGCGGCATCATCAAGCACGCCAAGGCAATCAACGCGTTCACGAACCCCACCACCAACAGCTACAAGCGCCTGGTGCCTGGCTTCGAGGCGCCGGTGCTGCTCGCCTATTCGGCGCGCAACCGCTCGGCTTCGTGCCGCATCCCGTTCGGCCAGTCGCCCAAGGCCAAGCGCGTCGAGGTGCGCTTCCCCGATCCGCTGGCCAACCCCTATCTGGGCTTTGCGGCGATGCTGATGGCGGGCGTCGACGGCATCCGCAACAAGCTCCATCCGGGCGATGCGATGGACAAGGACCTCTACGAGCTGCCGCCCGAGGAGCTCAAGCAGATCCCGACCGTGTCGGGCTCGCTGCGTGAGGCGCTGGACAACCTCGATGCCGACCGCGACTTCCTCAAGACCGGTGGCGTGTTCGATGACGACCAGATCGACAGCTATATCGACCTCAAGATGACGGAAGTGATCAAGTTCGAGCATACGCCGCATCCGGTCGAGTACGAGATGTACTACTCGGCGTAGGACCAGCTGGAACGATGGTATTGGAAGGGCCCTGCGTGGGGCCCTTCCTTTTACGATGTGGCGCGGCAGGCTAGCTGGCAATCCGGGCTTCGATCGTGGGCGGCGTGCGCAGCGTCTGCAGCACGACGCAGTAGCGTTCCGTGAGGCGCAGCAGCGTCGCGAGCTTGTCGGGATCGGCGTCGGTGTCGAGTTCGAAGCTGAGGCGGATGGCGCGGAAGCCGACGGGCGCCTCGCGCGATACGGCCAGCGTGCCGCGAAAATCCAGCTCGCCTTCGGCCGTGACGACGCCCGAGCGGACGGGCACGTCGATGGCGGTGGCGACAGACTTCAGCGTCACGCCGGCGCAGGCCACCAGCGCCTCGAGCAGCATGTCACCCGAACAGAGCTCCAGTCCGGTGCCGCCCGTGGCCGGATGGAGGCCGGCGGCCGCGATGGCGCGACCCGTTTCGACCTTGCAGGCGATCTTGTGTTCATCGAGCGAGCCCCGGGCGCGCAGCGTGACGAGGGCGGCGTCGGGATCGCTGCGGTATCTCTCCTTGAGCGGCGCCTGGAGTTCTCGAAGCGCGGCTGAGTCCATTGTCCCCTCCCCCTTGCGTCGCCCGATGCTAGAGCGGTGGAGGACGCCCGGCTAGTCCGCAACTTGTGACGCACCTCGTAACCTGCGCGGGCGACGCGACTTGATCCCGCCCTCGCGTCTGGCTCAGCTGGGGGGCCGGGACGTCGCCCGGGGGCGGTGCGTAGGGGGAGGTGGGTCCCAGCTTTCGCTGGGAAGGGGTGTGGGGAGGGAGCGACCATGGCCTCTTCGACATCGAAGATCGTGAGGGAGATAGACTTGGCCGGGCCGTTGACGGGATGGAGCCGCGAGCGCCGTGTCCTTCCCATTGGACTTGGGGACCCAACTATCATCTTGCGCCGACGTTGCTGTTTGCGCCGGGACGGGGCGCGGATGCAGCGGCTCACCTCTTCGGCGTTCGGGTCCTTCGCCCGGTTCGATGACGGGAGGTGCGAGGCCAAGTCGGTTCCACAGCTAGTCCGCCAGCTCGATCCAGACGGGGGCATGGTCGGAGGTCTTCTCCCAGCCGCGGACGTGGCGGTCGACCTCGGCGGCGCGGAGGCGCCTGGCGGCAGCGGGGCTCAGCAGCAGATGGTCCATACGCAGGCCGACATTGCGCTGGAAGGCGAGCCGGAAATAATCCCAGTAGGTGTAGATGATTTCGTCGGGGTGGAGGCGCCGGAGCGCATCGGTCCAACCTTGCGCGACGAGACGGGCATAGGCCTCGCGCGTTTCGGGGAAGAACACGGCGTCGCCGACCCAGCGCTCGGGACGATGCGCGTCGAGCGGAGTTGGAACGGCATTGTAATCGCCGCAGAGAACGACCGGCTGCTTCGATTTGAGCAGGCCGGCGGCATGCTGGATGAGGCGTTCGAACCAGGCGAGCTTGTAGTCGAAGCGCGGGCCGGGCGCAGGATTGCCGTTGGGCAGGTAGAGGCAGCCGATTACGAGTTTGCCGATGCCAGCTTCGATGTAACGGCTGTGCGTGTCGTCAGGATCGCCCGGCAGGCCCCGCCTAATTTCGATGGGACTCGTGCCGCGCGCCAGAATGGCGACGCCGTTGTAGCTCTTCTGGCCATGCCAGATGGCGCCGTAGCCGGCCTCCTCCAGCGCGGCGGTGGGGAAGGTCTCGTCGGAGGTTTTGATCTCCTGGAGGCACGCGAAGTCAGGCTTCGCCTCCTCCAGCCAGCGCAGCAATACCGGCAGGCGTCCCTTGACGCCGTTGACGTTGTAGGTGGCGATCTTCATCGGAGCAGTAAGCCCGGCGACCGGATGGCGGTTCCTCGCGGGATCAGACGAGGCGGCCGGAAAGCTGGTGCATGAGGATGACGAGCTCGCTCTGCCGGCTGGAGCCGGTCATTTTGCGCGGCCACCCTCTTGGCTGCGGATAGGAACCGAGCGGGACTGTCGGCGGTCGCAACGGTTTCGAGCGTTGCGCTCAACATCCGATCGGCGACGCGGCGGGCGGAGAGCGAACCTTGCAAGATTTTGGCTAGACGCCACCGGCCACCCGCCAGCGGCGGGACTCGAGGCCGACGAGAGCCTCGACCTCGGCGGTGGCCTCGGCTTCGCGGAGGCGCATCGCGCGATCCCACTCTTCAGGCGCCCGCACCGTCTCTTCCACCTCTTCGCGGTCGATGGGATACAGGAATTGCACGGCAAAGCCCACTTCGAGCCGGCGCACGACGCGAGACACTGCCTTGCCGACGGCCAGCGGTTCGCCGATCTCGGGACGGTAGTCGACCGAGACGGCGGCGCCGGACGAGGAGAGATCGATGACGAGGCACGGCAGGACAGAGCCGTCACTCAGGACGACCGCCGATTTCGGCTCACGGGGCATGAAGCGCTTGTGCTCGCGCTTGTCGGTGACGCCGGCGAAGACGCGCTTCTTGTACCACTCGATGCGGGCGGCGAGCTTCCGGCGGCGCTCATGGTCGCCCTCGATGTCGATGACGAAGCCGCCATCGATGTGCCGGGCAACCCGACCCTTGACGTTGCCGAAGGGGACGAAATGGGCGGTGACGGTCTCCCCGATGCGGCCCGGAACGGGCGCCGAGGCGACGAGCATGGCGGGAGAGATGGACTGGAGGCGGACCGCAAAAATCTGCACGCCGCTGGGGCGTACCCGACTTTCCAGTGTGTAACGACCCATGACGGGGCCGATAAAGCGAACGTCCGCTCCCTTTTCCAGGGGCATTGGCATTGGCACTTCCTGTGTCGCGGCTGGACGTGGCAGCCCCTCCCCACATAGGTGAATAGACTAAAGGGAAAGTTTCGGGACACGGTCGAAATTCCGCAATGCCGCGGCTTATGGGGAGCGGGTGCAACCGGTGACCGTCAGCCGGCTTCGGTCACGGCCGCGAAGAACTGTTCGGGGCCGTCGCGTTCGATGAGCCTCGAACCGGCGATCTCGAAGAAGCGGGTGCCGATATTTCGGACAAAGCTGCGGTCGTGGGAGACGAGGATGCAGCTCGCGCCATGCTCGAGGATTTCGGCCTCGAGCTGCTCCTGGCCCGCGATGTCGACGTGGTTGGTGGGCTCGTCCATGAGGTAGAAGTTCGGCTCGCTGAGACGGAGGGCGAGTAGCGCGATGCGGGCGCGCTGGCCGAAGCTGAGCCGGTCGAGCGGCTGGGACTGCTTGTCGATGGGGAAGCCGGCGGCCGCGAGCAGCGCCTTGGTGCGCTGGTCGCCCTGGTTGAAGCGGGCGATGAAGTCGAACAGCGTTCCCCTGGCGGGGACCTGCGACATCTCCTGGTCGGTGGCACCGAGCCGCAGCGACGCGGTAACCCGAATACCGGGGATCGCCTCACCCGCCATCGCCCGCGCCATCAGCTTCATGAATTGCGACTTACCGGCGCCGTTGCGGCCGAGCAGCACGAGGCGGTCGCCCTGAAAGAGGTGGAGTTTGGGGATCGAAAACAGCGCGCGGTCATCGGGGGTGCGAACGGTCAGCTCCTCGATGGCGACGAGGACTTTCGCGTGCGTGCCGGCGTTGGCGAGGCGGATTTCGCCGGAGCGCTCCTTATGCAGTTCGACGGCCGAGGCCTCGATTTTGGTGGCGCGCTCCTTGAGGTATTTCGCCTTGAGAGTCAGCAGGTCGGAGCCGGAATTGATGCCGACATTGGTGAGCCTGCTGGCCTGCTGACGAAGCTGCTTCGCCTGTTTGAGTTCGCGCTCCTGCTGACGGGCGGCCGCCTCATCGGCTTCGGCGAGAGCCGCGCGGGCGCGGGTGAAGGGCAGCGCGAAGTAGTGCGAGGTACCCGGCCGCAGGAACAGGGTGCGGTTGGTGGTGGCGTCGAGGAAGCCGCGATCGTGGCTCGCGATGACGATCGGCATGTTGCGCGCCGCCGATTTGAGCCAGCGCTCGAGTTGGAGCATTTTGCCGAGGTCGAGATGGTTGGTGGGCTCGTCGAGGAGCAACGCATCGGGCTCGTTGATCCAGACGCGGGCGATGAGCATCAGGCGTTGCCAGCCACCCGAAAGGCGCACGACTTCGCGATCGCGCATATCCTGTGGCGCGTCGAACTCGTCCAGCACGACTTCGACGCGCCAGGAGTCGGTTTCGCGCGCCTCGGCCGGGAGCGCGTCGAGCACGGCGGCACGCAGCGTGAGCGGCAGGAGCGGCGCGGGCACGTCCTGTTCGACGAAGCCGACGCGCAGACCGCGCGAACGGACGATCTCGCCCCGGGTCAGGTCCTGCCGGCCGGCCATGCAGCGCAGCAGCGTGGTCTTGCCGTTGCCGTTGCCGGCGACGAGGCCGATACGATCGCCCTCGCCGATCACCAGGCTGAGATTGTCGAACAGGGTGGTGGTGGCGACGACGCCGGCGGAGTTGAGGCTGATGGAGCCCATTTCATGTGTCTCTGATCTTGAAGGAAGCCATGGCGCGAGAGCGCCGCGAGGGGCAGACCAGAGCTGAACGAAACGTCCGGACCCTTTGGTCAGCCCTGCAGGGGAAGCTGCAGGGCGTGAACAGGGCCACGCGTGCGATGGGGATCGGGACGGCTCAACATGGCGGCAGAAATAGCCGCCCCGCCCGGCGAGATCAAGCGAGGAAGAACACCAGAACGAGCGTGCCGATGGCAGCCGAACGGGCGGCGCGAAGGTGGGCAAGCCGGTACGCAGAACTCGACAATCCGGCCTGCAGCCACCCTAGACGCAGGAACTCAACGGCGCTCGCCGAAGGGGTGCGCATACGGCTACTCCAGACACAAAAACCGTATGCCGTGACTGTAGCTGTCCACGCTTAAGGAAGTGCTTCCAAGAAGCGAAGCTTTGGTAAATGCGATGCCTCGTTTCGGGCCTTGCTCAGTGGTCAAACGACTGTACAAAAACAGCAATCCCAGCCCGAGGGAGGATCGGACCGGGATCGCTCATACCGCCAGGGGCGGTGTGACCTAGAACGTGAATTCCAGGCGGAAGCTGTTGCCGTTGTGGCCGATCGGTCGGATCTTGCGGATCTGGTCGACCTTGTGCGAGCAGCGGTCGATGCGCATCTGGAACCAGTCGCCGTGCTTGCGGCCGATCGCCCAGACCTTGTTGGTGCGATTGGATTCGCGGACGATCTTGACGCGTGAATAGCCGCGGTCGTTGAGGCCGCGAATGATCTCGCGGTTGGTCAGGCAGAAGTCGAAATAGTCCTTGTCGCCGAAGTGGAGGACGATGCCGCCACCGGGGCCAGGGAAAACCTTGCCGAAATTGAGCGAGAAGCCGAAGCTGGGCGATGCGGCCTGGGCGGGGACGGCGGTGATGGCGGTTCCGGCGAGGGCCAGGGCGACGACGCCAGCCTTGAAGATGTTGCGGATCATTTTTCGATCTCCGAAATTGAAGTGGGTTCGCCTCGATAAGCGTTGCCGCCACCATAGCGTTCCTCTCTAAACCTCGGCGAAACCAGCCATTCATCTGGCGT
>CAZASR010000174.1:0-6212 GCA_964487765.1 uncultured Devosia sp.
TCATCTCATCGCCATCGAGATCGACGACCGGGTTGGCGACTTTGATCTTGGACATGTGGGGCTCCCTAGCTGATTTGCCGGTGCCTATAGCACGAAACGAGGGACGGGAAAGACGGTGGGCCAGGACCCGCGCGGGCGCGCGCATGGCTGCGGTGTGGACCGACGGGCCGGTGTCCCGACGCCTTCCCGCTTGACAGAGTGTATCTACACACTATCTAGCGCGCCATGGCCGACGATTTCACGCACTGCATGGTCTCGAATGCGCGCATGGCGGCGCGGGCCATAACGCGGCGCTACGATTCCTACCTGCGGGCCCATGGCGTGACCGCGACGCAACTGTCGCTGCTCGGCGGCATTCGGCAATTGCCGGACTCGACCGTGAGCCAGCTTGCGGAGGCGCGCGGTTTCGAGCGGACGACGCTGACGCGCAACCTCGACAAGCTCGAGCAGATGGGGCTCATCGTCTCGTCTGCGCAGGGACGGGGCCGGGTGCCGGCGCTCACGCCGAAGGGCGAGGCGCTGATCGAGGAACTGCTGCCGCTCTGGCGCAAGGCGCAGGCCGACCTGCGCATCGCTCTCTCAACCAAAACATTCGATGACAGCATCAACATGCTGAAACGACTCTCCAAAGTTTCAAAGGACACCTCATGGCTCCCGACACCGATCCGATCGTGATAACCGGCATGGGCGCCGTCTCGCCGCTCGGCATCGGCGTCGAGGCGGCCTGGCAGGCGCTGATGGCGGGCAGCAGCGGCATCGTCATGAACGACCGCTTCGACGTGACCGATTTCGCCGCCAAGATCGCAGGGCTGGTGCCCAAAAGCTTCGATCCGACGACGGTGGTCGATCCCAAGGATCTGAAGAAAATGGACCTGTTCATCCAGTACGGGCTGGTGGCGGCCGCCGAGGCGCTGGCGCAGTCCGGCTGGGTGGCGGACACGCCGGACCAACAGGCCGTGACGGCGACGATCATCGGCTCGGGCGTCGGCGGCTCGCCGGTGATGGCCGAAGCGGTCGATACGATCCGCGACAAGGGCCCGCGCCGGCTGTCGCCGTTCACCGTGCCGGCGTTCCTCGCCAATCTCGCGGCAGGGTGGATCTCGATCAAATACGGCTTCAAGGGCCCGATCGGCGCGCCGGTGACGGCATGCGCCGCGAGCGCGCAGGCGATCGGCGACGGCATGCGGCTGATCCGGACCGGCGAGGCCGAGGTCGTGGTGTGCGGCGGCGCCGAGGGTTCGGTGGACCCCATCTCGATCGGCGGCTTCGCTGCGAGCCGGGCGCTCAACACCAGCTTCAACGACCGGCCGACGGAAGCCTCGCGGCCGTTCGACAAGGGTCATGCCGGCTTCGTGCTGGCCGAAGGCGCGGCGGTCGTGGTGATCGAGCGCTTGAGCCATGCCCAGGCTCGCGGTGCGACCCCGCTGGCGATCGCGGCGGGATATGGCACCTCGGCCGACGCCTACCACCTGACCGCCGGATCGCCCGACGGCGCCGGGGCGCAGGTCGCGATGAACACTGCCATCCGCAATGCCGGGATCAGCCCGGACGATATCGGCTACGTCAACGCGCACGCGACCTCGACGGCGGTGGGCGACGACGCCGAGATCAACGGCATCCGGGCGGTGTTCGGCGACCGCGGGCAGACGCTTGCGGTGTCGTCCACGAAGTCGGCAACCGGCCACATGCTCGGGGCGGCCGGCGCGATGGAGGCAGTGTTCTCGGTACTGGCGCTCCGCCATCAGACGCTGCCCCCCACGCTCAACCTCACCGACCCCGAGGAGGTGGCGAAGCAGTTCGACCTCGTGCCGCTCGTGGCGAAGCCGAAGGCGCTCAAGCACGTGCTCAGCAATTCCTTCGGCTTTGGCGGCGTGAACGCCTCGCTGGTGTTTTCGGCGATCCAGCCGTGAGCTTGCAGCAGGATGTCAGTCCCTGGACGGGGCCGATGCCGCCCAGGGTTGAGCGGGGCCGGGCGGGGCCATAGGCAACGATCCGTCTTGACAGATACATTCCTCCACAGCTATGGATTACCCATAGTTGAGTGGCTATTGATCCAACGAATGGAGGATGACAATGAGCGGCTGGATCCGAACGAGCCATCGCTGGGTGGCTATGACATTCCTGGCGATCGTGCTGGTCAACGTCGTGGCCTTTGCCATCAATCAGCCGACGCCGTGGCTCTACTACTTGCCGTTGCCGCCCCTGTTCTGGCTTATGCTGACCGGCCTCTACATGTTCGTGCTGCCCTATGTCCGCAAGCAGCGTGCCGCGTCCACGACCCAAGCCTGAAGGAGCCCCAATGGCCGATCCCGAACTGCGCACCGTCGTCGTCGAGCGCGACATCGCCCATGCTCCCGACAAGGTCTGGCGGGCGCTGACCCAGCCGCACTTCATCGAGGAATGGCTGAAGATGAAGCCGGACTTCAGCGCCGAAGTGGACCGCCCCTACAAGATGACCGCCGACTGGGGCGAGGTGGAGGGCAAGGTGCTCGAATCCGAACCGCACCGGACGCTGTCCTATACGTGGTCGGCATTCGGGCTCGACACCGTCGTCACCTACACGCTCACGCCGACTCCCAGGGGCACGCTGCTGCGCGTCGAGCAGGCCGGCTTCCCGACGACTGTCGAATACGCCTACCAAGGCGCCCAGCAGGCCTGGCCGGAATATCTGGTCGCCATCGAGGAACTGCTGGGGCGGGAGTAAGGCGCGAGCCGGTCTCAGGATGTGCGCGTCGGACGCCGCTCTTTCGACGGCGCCCTCGTGGCCTTGTTCTTCGCCCGCTTCTCTGCTTTCGGCGGCTTGGCGCTCACGGCCTTGAGCGCGAAATCGACCCAGCGGGCGAGGTCGTCATCGTCCTCGATGGCTTCCGGATCGACCCAGAAGAAGCCGGTCATGATGCGGCCGTTGTGGACCATGGCGGTGGCACCGGGGCGGACGGCGGCGGCCGCGGCGTTTTCCTTGCCGACGCACACGAGGATGCGGCCGTCCTTCCTGGTCCCGACGAGGACGTGCCCGTTGAGGAGGAAAGTGAGGCCGCCGAACATCGTCTTCTCGGTGATGCGCGGGTCGTCGCCCACGAGGGTGCGGACGCGCTCGGCGAGATAGGCCATGGTCTCGTTGGGCTTCATTTGGCGGGGAGCATCTTCACATATTTCGTGGCGTAGGCGATCCAGTTTTCGAGGGCGGCATCGTCGGAGAGCTTTGCGGCGTCGACGCTGACAAAGCCGGACATGACGCGCGGCCCCATATGCATGAGCTCGGCGCCGCGGCTCAGGGCCTCGCCAGACTTGTCGGGATCGATGCGAACGAGAAGCGCACCCTTGGCGGTAGTGCCGATCAGCATGTTGCCGACCAGCATGAAGCCGATGCCGCCGAACATCTTCTTTTCCACGACGCCGGCGTTCTCGAGCAGCGGCCGCAGGCGGGCGGCGAGGCGATCGGAGGCGGCCGTCACGTCGGCTCCTCGTCGCGATAGGTCTGCCAGCGCGGAATGCCGGCAGCAAGCATGTCCCACTCCCGGTGGCTGCGCCCGAAGATCAGTTGCGTCGGCATGAACCACGAATTGTCCTTGCCGAAGAGCCCCACGGGAAGCAGCCAGACCTCGGGGGCGCGGCTCGAATAGCCGTAGAGCGGCGTGCCGCAGGTGGGGCAGAAGTGCCGCCGGAAAGTCGCGCCGGAATTGGACGGCCGGTCGAAAAAGCGGACTTCGCCGGTAATTGTTACGTCGGTTCGGTCGGCGAGGGCGACGGTGGAGTGGCCGGTACCACTCGCCTTCTGGCAGTCCTCGCAGGCGCACATGAACATGGATTTGACCGGCCCGGCGAAATGCACGGTGACGGCGCCGCAGGCGCAGTTTGCGGTCAGGTCGACGACGGGTCGGGGCTTTTTGTCCATGCGGGCGAAGCTGCACCCGGCCGCCCTGCGCCGCAAGCCGGTTGATTCCGCGCGGGGGGAGGACTACGCCCGCGCCATGATGACCCAGCAGGTGCCGCTTCCCGCGACCGTGCAGTTCGCGCCGGACTATCCGATCGTCACCGAGCGGCTGTTGCTGCGGCCGTTCAGCCGCCGCGACGTGGACGCAGTGTATTCCTATCGCAGCCGCGCCGACGTGTCCGAATATCTGTTCGACCCGCCGATGACCTATGAGGAATGCGCCGAGGCGGTGCGGGCCCGCGCCGGGCAGATCGCCTTCACCGGCGAGGGCGACAAGATCGTGCTCGCGGCCGAGCGGCGCGACGATGTGCGGCTGATCGGCGAGGTGTCGCTGATCTGGCGCAGCGTGCCCGATCTGCAGGGCGAGGTCGGCTATATCTTTCACCCCGACGCGCATGGGCAGGGCTATGCGAGCGAAGCGGCGGGGGCGCTGCTCGCCTTCGGCTTCGAGGTGATGGGCCTGCACCGCATCTATGCCCGCTGCGATGCGCGGAATACGGCCTCCGAACGCGTCATGCAGCGGCTCGGCATGCACAAGGACGCGCATTTTCGCGAGCACATGCAGGTCAAGGGGCGCTGGGACGAGGAGCTGATCTATGCCGTGCTCGAAGGCGAGTATTTCGCGTCGCGCTGATCGCGGCGCAATTGCGGCGCCCATCGCAAATTAGTTCGATCCTGCGGCGTCGAGTACCGGGAACCGGTTTCGAGAAGGTGACGTTGTCGAGTCAGGGCTGAGCGCGCAGCGGAGGGCGCCTCATGATGACTACAAACCTGACCTTGAAAACCGACAGATTGATTCTGCGCCCCTTCGAACGTTCCGATCTCGAGGACGTCCTGGGCTACTATTCGCTGCCCGAAGTGCAGCGTTATCTCGACTGGAAGGCGCGGGACAAGACGGAGGCCAAGAGCGCCTTCGAGGCAATGCGCAAGCAGAAGCGCCTGACGCGTCCGGGCGAAATTCTCACCCTCGCCATGGTGCGCATCGTCGACGGCGCCGTGGTCGGGCACGTCTCGCTGCGCTGGACCGACGCCACCGCCGGGCAGGGCGAAATCCGCTTTGCGGTCGCCCCCATCTATCGCCGGCACGGCTATTGCCGCGAGGCGGTGCGGGCCGTGATGGATCTGGCCTTCGGCACCTATCGCCTGCACCGCATCTTCGCGGTGACCGCGGGCGACAATGAGGGCTCGGCGCGTCTGCTCAAGAGCCTTGGCATGCGGCTCGAGGCGCATTTCCGCGAGCACGCCCTGTTCCAGGGCGAATGGGACGAGGAACTGCATTTCGCCATCCTTTCCCGCGAATGGCTCCGTAGCGCCAAGGTCCACGAACTGCCCCGGCACAAGGTTGCTTGATCTCGGGACGGCTTAGGCCCTATCTGCGCGGCGTGGCCGGGACCGACAAATCGCAGCAGTTCAATTTTCGCCCGTCGCCGGCGGTGATCCTGTGCGAGCCGCAACTGGGCGAGAATATCGGCACGACGGCGCGGGCCATGGCCAATTTCGGGCTATGGGATTTGCGCCTCGTCAATCCGCGCGACGGCTGGCCCAACGAGAAGGCGATCGCCGCGGCGTCGCGCGCCGACCATGTGATCGGGCGGGTGCGGGTCTTCGCAACGCTCGAGCAGGCCATCGCCGACCTCTCGCTGGTCTATGCGACGACGGCCCGGCGGCGCGATTTGCAAAAGCCGGTGCTGGGGCCGGAAGAGGCGTCGCAGCGGACCATTGCGCATATCGCGGCCGGGGGCGGGGCGGGCATCCTGTTCGGCCGCGAACGCTGGGGCCTCTACAACGAAGAGGTCGCGCTGGCCGACGCGATCGTCACGCTGCCGGTCGAAGCGGCGTTCGCCTCGCTCAACATCGCCCAGGCGGTGCTGATCATCGCCTATGAGTGGCGGCGGCAGACCGACCTGGGCAAGCAGTTGCCGTTCGCGCAGACGGTGTCGGAGCCGGCGACCAAGGGCGAGCTCGTCAAGCTGTTCGAACATCTCGAGCAATCGCTCGACGAGGCCGGCTTTTTTACCGCGCCGGACAAGCGGCCCACGGTCGTCAACAACCTCCGCGCGATGCTGAGCCGGGGCACGCTGTCGGGCCAGGAAGTGCGTACGCTTCACGGCGTCATCTCCTCGATCGAGCGCAAGCATCTGAGGCCCAAGGCCAACCGCCCCAACAAGGGCCAGCAGGGCGAGCCCGTGCGCTGATCGCATCCGTTTGACTGCCATCCGCTGACATGTCAGTGGAGGCGTCCCATGACCGCTCCTGCCGAACCGGCGCCCTCGCCGCT
>CAZASR010000175.1:0-6158 GCA_964487765.1 uncultured Devosia sp.
ACGCGGTCAATGGCGAGTTCAGCCGGCGCACGCTGAGCCGCATCCTGGCGCAGCCGATCTACCGGGATGCGCTGCTGTTCGGCAAATTGCTGGGCGGGCTGCTGGTCGTCGCCATCGCGCTCCTGACGCTTTGGCTGCTGACGACGGGTGCGGGCATCCTGCTGCTCGGCCTGCCGCCATCGGCCGAGGACCTTGCGCGCAGCCTCGTCTATCTGGTCGCGACGCTGGTCTATGCCGGTGTCTGGCTGGCGGTGGCGATCGCCTTCTCCACGGTCCTTCGCTCGCCGGCCACCTCGGCACTGGCGGCGCTGGCGCTGTGGCTCGTGCTGTCGGTGTTCTGGTCGATGCTGGCGCCGCTCGCTGCCCAAACCATCGCGCCGATCGATCCGTTCGATCCGCTTACTGCGCTCACGCAGTATGAGTGGCTGCAGGCCATCTCGCGACTGTCGCCGGCAAATCTCTACAGCGAGATCGCCGCCATCCTGCTCGATCCGAGCTCGCGCTCGGTGGGACCGGTGTTCATGTCCCAGATGCAGGGTGCACTGATCGGTGCCCCGCTCAGCACCATGCAGTCCATCCTCATCGTCTGGCCGCAGATCGCGAGCCTGTTCGCGGCAATGGTGCTGCTGTTCACCCTGGCCTACGTCTTGTTCCAGCGCCAGGAAGTCCGGGCCTGACCCCCGGGACGAATGGACCGGCCTGCCCTCGGGCCGGTCCACTTCCCTTTGTCGCGGCGAACGTTCTACACTCGGCGAAAAGGGAGAATCCATGCGCGACGATCAACTTGCCGCCAAACCGTTCCACCTCGATGGAGCGGCCATCGCCTGGGTGCGTGACACGCTGGGGAAGCTGACAGCGGACGAAAAGATCAGGCAGCTTTTCAACCTGCGTCTTCCCGGCAACGATCCGGCGATGCTGGAGGCGGCGCGGGCGTTCCGGCCCGGAAGCATCACGCGCATTCCCGGCGCCGACTGGGCCGCGGAGCGGCAGATCATCGAGGCGTTCAACGCCGCGGCACCGGTCCCGCTCCTCGTGTCCAGCGATCTCGAAGGCAGCCGGATGAGCCTCGCCGGCGGCACGGAATATCCCAATCCGCTGGCGCTCGCGGCAGTCGACGACGTGGCGCTGACCAGCGCGATCTCGGCCGCAATGGCGCGGGAGGCGCGGCAGGCAGGGATCAACTGGTCGTTCACGCCGGTGCTCGACATCAATGCGAAGTTCAAGAGCGCGATCGTTGCGACGCGCGGCTTCGGCAGCGACGTGACGGCTATCGAAAAGCACGCCCTGGCGCAGATGGAGGCATTCCAGCAACTGGGCGTCGCCTCCGCCGTCAAGCACTGGCCGGGCGAAGGCTTCGACGATCGCGACCAGCATCTCGTCACCACCGTGAACCCGCTCTCGATGGAAGAGTGGGAGGCAAATTTCGGCCGGCTCTACCGTGCGGCGATCGATGGCGGCGTGCTGAGCGTCATGGCCGGGCACATCGCCCTTCCCGCCTTCATCCGGCGCCACCATGGCGATGCGGGCGTCGAGGCCTACCGGCCGGCTTCGATCAGCCACGACCTCACCGTCACGCTGCTGCGCGAGGAGCTGGGCTTCAACGGCCTGGTCGTCTCGGATGCAACCGGCATGGCGGGGCTCAAGGCGTGGTCGACACGGGCGGACTACCTGCCCGAGTTGGTGAGTGCGGGCTGCGATGTGATCCTGTTCGTCGACGATGCGGAGGAGGACTACCGCCTCGTCGCCGCGGCGCTCGAGGACGGGCGGCTGAGCTGGGAGCGTGTCGACGAGGCGGTGACCCGGCAGCTCGCGCTCAAGGCTGCCCTCGGGCTGCACCGGCCGACCGCGCTCCCCGACGTCGATCTCGCTGCAAACCGGCGGCTCGCCGAGGACGCCGCGCGGCGCGCGCCGACGCTGGTCAAGGACACGCAGGCCCTGCTGCCGATCGATCCGCAGCGGCACCGGCGGGTGCTGGTCTTTTCGACGGGTGTCGTCTTCCCCTTTGTCCCCGACCCGTTGCCCTTCGCTCTGCCCGATATGCTGCGCGAACACGGGTTCGAGGTTACGATGGCTGACAAGGGGATGTGGGTCGATCCCAAGGACTACGACCTGATCCTCTATCTGTTCGGCGAGGAGACGCTGCTCACCCGCGGGCATATCTTCCTCGACTGGCTGCGCCTCAATGGTGACTTCATCACCGCCATGCAGCGCTACTGGACCGATGTTCCAACGCTGCTGATCTCGTTCGGCTATCCCTATTATCTCTACGACGCGCCACGCGCGCCGACCTATGTCAACGCCTATTCGACCACCGAGACGATGCAGCGCGCCGTCCTCGAGGCCCTCATGGGCAGGCAGGCGTGGAACACCCACTCGCCCGTGGATCCCTTCGCCGGGGATGACCAGGCGAGGTACTGAGCAACCAGGACATCGCGATGCCAGCGCCCTCCCTCCTCGCTCGCAGGACCGGGAGGGGGACCGCCGCAGGCGGTGGGTGGGATATGCCGCTTGCGCCGCGCTCAGTCGGGAGGCGTACCGTTCCTCGCCAGCACGTAGCCGCCGAGATAGAGTGAGCCACCAATGACGACGCGCGCCCCTTCGGTTTTCGCGGCGGCGTCGATCGCGGGCGCGAGCGCGCGGAAGGGCTGGGCATCGAACCCTACGCGCCGCGCCTCGCTCGCGATATACACAGCCCTGTGCGCGTTCTCCTCACCCGGAATCGTAAGCGTCAGCACGCGGGGCTTCAGGGCGCGGAACGGCGCGAGGAAGTCGGCGGGCTCGCGCGTGTTCATCATGCCGAGGATGAGGACCAGCGGCTTGGGCCGTACGGCCTCCATCTCCTCGAGCGACCGCGCCAGCGCGGCGGCGCCGTGGGCATTGTGGGCCCCGTCGAGCCAGAGTTCGGACGAGGCCGGCAGGCGGTCGCGCAATTTTCCCGCGAGCGGCTGGATGCGCGCCGGCCAGATCACCGCACGAAGTCCTTCCGCCATCTGCGCCTCGCCGACCGGCAGGCCGAAATGGCGGACGGCGGCGACGGCGAGCGCGGCATTGTCGAACTGGTGATGGCCGACCAGCGCCGGCGGCGGCAGGTCCAGCAGCCCGTTCTCGTCCTGGTAAACCAGCCGGCCGTCCTGGGCGTAGCCGTCATAGTCGCGGCCCTGGACGAAAGGGGTGACGCCGAGCTTCGCTGCGGCGCGCTCGATCGCGGCAAGGCCTTCGTCGCGCTGCCGCCCGATGACGGCGGGCGCGCCGCGCTTGAGGATCCCCGCCTTGTGCGAGGCGATCTCGGCGACGGTGTAGCCCAGCCATTTCTGGTGGTCGAAATCGACGGGCGTGAGGATGACGCCAAGCGGATGATCGACGACATTGGTGGAATCGAAATCGCCGCCGAGTCCGACCTCGAGCAGCAGATAGTCGGCGGGCACCTCGGCGAACAGCATCAGCGCCGCCGAGGTGGTGATCTCGAACTGCGTGATGGGGTTGCCGGCATTGAGGCGCTCGACCTGCTCGAGCGCATCGTTGAGCCGCCGGGTCGAGACGAGCTTGCCGGCGAGGCGGATGCGTTCGTTGAAATGGACGAGATGCGGCGAGGTGTAGACGTGGACGCGCTTGCCAGCCGCTTCCAGCATGGCGCGTAGATAGGCGATGGTCGAGCCCTTGGCATTGGTGCCGGCGACATGGATCACCGGGGGCAGCCGGCCCTCGGGGTTGCCGAGCTTGTCGAGCAGGCGCCGCTCGCGCGCCAGGTCGAGGTCCATGAAGCGGGGATAGAGCGCCGTCAGACGCTTCAGGATCGCATCGGTGCGGGACATCGGGAAGGCTGGACGACTCGGGAAGGACCTGCCTCTCCCGGCAGGGGAGAAGGCTGCCCGTCCATAGCCCCGCGCAACGGGGAAAGTCTAGGCTTACTCCGAGGCCGCCTGCGCCAGCGGCGCTTCGTCGAGGTCGCCGTCATTGGCGAGCACCGGCACGGGCTGGCGCGGCGGCGCGTCGCTGAGGCCGGCGGGCGATTCGGCGCCGGTCAGCATGGCGACCAGCGAGCCGATGGTGGAGCGCATATTGTGGCGATGCACCACCATGTCCACCATACCGTGCTCGTAAAGATATTCCGAGCGCTGGAAGCCCTTGGGCAGTTTCTCGCGGATTGTCTGCTCGATCACGCGGGGGCCGGCAAAGCAGATCAGCGCGCCCGGCTCGGCGATGTGGACGTCGCCCAGCATGGCGTAGGAGGCGGTGACGCCACCGGTCGTGGGATTGGTGAACACCACGATGAAGGGCAGCCCCGCATCGCGCAGGCGCAGCACGGCGACGGTGGTGCGCGGCATCTGCATCAGCGACAGGATGCCTTCCTGCATGCGCGCGCCGCCCGAGGAGGCGAACAGGATGAACGGCGTCTTGGTGTCCGCCGCCTTTTCGAGCCCCGTGATCACGGCCGAGCCGGCCGCCATGCCGAGCGAGCCGGCCATGAAGTCGAAATCCTGCACCGCGACGGTCACCGGCTGCTCGTAAAGCCTGCCGGTCGCGACCAGCACCGCATCCTCCATGCCGGTCTTGAGCCGCATGTCGCGCAGCCGGTCGATATAGCGCTTCTGGTCGCGGAACTTCAGCGGATCGGTGGGCACCTGCGGCAGCGGCACCAGGTCATATTTGCCGCCGTCGAGGAAGGCCGCCAGCCGGTCGGCGGCCTTGATCTTCATATGGTGGCCGGAGCCCGGCACGACCCACTGGTTCGCCTCGAGATCGCGGTAAAACACCATCTCGCCGGATTCGGGGTCCTTGACCCAGAGGTTTTCGGGCGTTTCGCGCTTGTTCAGAAACGACCGGATTTTGGGGGGGAGGACGTTGTCGATCCAGCTCATGACGTTCCCTTCGGGGGCAATTGCGGCCCGTCTAAGAGGCGATTATGGCAATATAGGCACCGCGTGGCGGGGGCGCAAATCACGGGCGGGCGCGGCGGACACCTGTTGCAAGGCCGTTCACCAGCGTGGTCACCGCCGCCACAGTCCCCGCCGTTGCCTTGCCATCAACGAGCGAGCCCAGCACCGCGTTGCAGAGCGCCGTCCCCACTGCGATACCGTCGGCGTCGCGGCCCATGATCGCCGCATCGTCGGCCGTCTTGATGCCGAACCCGACCACCACGGGCAGCGTCGTGTGCGCCTTGATGCGCCGCACCGCCTCGCCCACCGCGGCGTGCGATTTGATCGCGCCGCCGGTAATGCCGGTCATCGAGACATAGTAAACAAAGCCCGAGCTGTTCTTGAGCACCACCGGCAGGCGGCGGTCGTCCGTCGTCGGTGTCGCGAGGCGGATGAAGTTGAGCCCCGCCTTCAGCGCCGGCACGCACAGCTCGGCGTCTTCCTCGGGCGGCATGTCGACAATGATCATCCCGTCGAGGCCCACCGCCAGCGCATCGGCGAGGAACTTGTCGACGCCGTGAATGTAGATCGGGTTGAAATAGCCCATCAGCACGACCGGCGTGGTGGTGTCGGTCTTTCTGAACTCCGCCACCATCGCCAGCGTCTTGTTAAGCGTTTGTCCCGCCTTGAGCGCGCGCTGTCCGGCCGCCTGGATGGCCGGACCGTCCGCCATCGGGTCGGAGAACGGCATTCCAAGCTCGATGATGTCGGCGCCGGCGCCGGGTAGTGCCTTGAAGATCTCGAGCGCCGTGTCGTAGTCGGGGTCGCCCGCCATGACATAGGTCACGAGCGCAGGACGGTTCTCGGCCGCGCAGGCCGCGAAGCGGTCAGTCAGGCGTGCGGTCATTCGATCATTCCGAGCATGCGGCCGACGGTCTCGACGTCCTTGTCGCCGCGGCCGGAAAGGCACATCACGATGATCTCGTCCTTATCCATTGTCGGCGCGAGCTTGATCACCTGCGCCAAAGCGTGCGCGCTTTCGAGCGCCGGGATGATGCCTTCGACGGCGGTGAGCAGTTGGAAGGCCTCCACCGCTTCGGTGTCGGTGATCGGCACATAGATCACGCGCTTCACGTCATGCAGGAACGCGTGTTCGGGCCCGACGCCCGGATAGTCGAGGCCGGCCGAAATGGAATGTCCTTCCAGTATCTGCCCATCCTCGTCCTGAAGGAGGAATGTGCGGTTGCCGTGCAGCACGCCGGGGCGGCCGCCGGTCATCGAGGCGGCATGGCCGTTCTCGAC
>CAZASR010000176.1:0-6154 GCA_964487765.1 uncultured Devosia sp.
CGACTCTGTGCGCCAAGAACCAGCCGGATTCAATCTGCGTGCTGGCGATGGCGGAACGCGGCGGGCTGCTCAACGCCCCCGATGTCTATATGCAGAAGATCGCCATTGGCGCGGGCTATCCCGAGGGGACCGTGGATCTCGATATGAGCCCGCGCGCGAACATCGAGTCCCTGGCCAAAGCGAAGGGCGTGCCGGTCAGCGAGATCACGGCCGTGATGCTCGACCGTCCGCGCCACTCCGCCTTGCTCGAGGAGCTGAGGTCCACCGGATGCGCGATCAAGCTGCTGAGCGACGGTGACATCGCGGGCATCATCCACGCGGTCAACACTGAGGAGACCGGCATCGACATCTATATCGGTTCCGGCGGCGCCCCCGAGGGAGTGCTCGCTGCGGCCGCACTGCGTTGCATCGGCGGGCAGATGCAGGGGCGGCTGATGCTGGACACTGAGGACAAGCGCGAACGCGCCCGCCACATGGGGATTGCCGAGCCGGCGCGCAAATACAGGACCGACGAACTCGCCTCTGGCGATGTTCTCTTCGCCGCCACCGGCGTGACCGACGGGTTCCTGCTCGACGGCGTGCGGTTCCGCAAGAATGATGTGCGTACGAACACCGTAGTGATGCGCTCCTGGAGCCGCACCGTGCGCTGGATCACGGCGGAGCATCACCGCTGAGCGCACAGCTCTGGTGAGACCGGCCTCGACTACGGCAACAAAGCCGCTTACTTCCCGGCGCATGGGCGAACCCTTTCTCAACGTCACGAGCTCCGTCACCGGCCGTGCCTGGCTCGACCGGCTGGATCAGCCGCAGCTACGCATTGCGCAGGCGATCGCGCAGCGCTCCGGCGTCAGCGAAATCCTGGCGCGCATCATCGCGGGGAGGGGGGTAGGCATTGAGGAGGCGGAGGAATATCTCAACCCCACGATCCGCGGTCTGATGCCCGACCCCTCGACCATGGCGGACATGGACACGCTGGCGGCGCGGCTGGTCACGGCGATCACCAACAATGAGCGCGTGGCGCTGTTCGGCGACTACGACGTCGACGGTGCTTCGTCCTGCGCTTTGATGACCCGCTATTTGCGACATTTTGGGCTCGAGCCGGAAGTCCATATCCCCGACCGCATCTTCGAGGGCTACGGGCCGAACACCGCCGCGATCGACAAGCTTATCGACAACGGAGCGACGCTGCTGGTGACGCTCGATTGCGGCACGGTGAGCGACGAGCCGATCGCGCATGCCAAGGCGCGGGGCATCGATGTGCTGGTGATCGACCACCATTTGAGCGACCATGACCTGCCGATTGCAGATGCCATCGTGAACCCGAACCGGCCCGACGACATTTCGGGGCTGGGCTATCTGTGCGCCGCCGGCGTCACCTTCATGGTGCTCGTCGCGGCCAATCGGCTGCTTCGCCAGCGCGGCGACACCGGACAGCCGGATTTGATGCAGTTGCTCGATATCGTTGCCCTGGCGACGGTGTGCGACGTTGTTCCACTCACAGGGCTCAATCGCGCCTTCGTCGTGCGGGGGCTCGAGGTCGCGCGCCGCGCGACCAATCGCGGCATCGGCGCCCTCGCCTTGGCCGCCCGTGTCACCGGTCCACTCAATCCGTACCATCTGGGCTTCCTGATCGGTCCGCGCATCAATGCCGGTGGCCGCATCGGCGACGCCTCGATGGGCACCCGGCTGCTGGCGCTCGAGGACGAGCACGAGGCGCTGGTGATCGCCGCGCGGCTCAACGAGCTGAATGCCGAGCGCCAGAAGATCGAATTCGAGGCGCTGGACGAAGCGGCTCGTGCAGCGGAAGCCGAGATCGGAGGCGGGGAGGGGCCTCCGGTCCTGGTGCTCGCCTCGGCCAAGTGGCATCCCGGCATCATCGGCATTGTCGCCGGGCGCATCCGGGAACGCTTCGAACGGCCCGCCTTCATCTTCGCCCTGCAACCAGACGGCACCGGCGTCGGCTCGGGCCGCTCGATGCCCGGCGTCGATCTCGGCCGGGCCGTCATCGCCGCCGTCGAGGCGGGCCTTATCGCGCGCGGTGGCGGTCACGCAATGGCGGCGGGCGCAACGCTCAAGGCCGGCCAGTTCAACGCCTTCCGGGCGCATCTGAGCGAGGCGCTGGCGGGCGTCGTAAGCGCCGCCCGCAGCCGGACCGCGCTCAAAGTCGACGCGGCCCTGAGCGCGCGGGCCGCGACGGTCGCGCTCGTTGCCGACATCGAGAGGGCAGGACCGTTTGGAGCGGGCAATCCGCAACCGATCTTCGCGTTCCCGGCCCATCAGGCGAAGTTCGCCGAGGTCGTCGGGGATGCCGGGCACGTCCGTTTCCAACTTGTTTCGGGTGACGGCGCCCGTCTCAAGGCGATCGCCTTCCGCGCCGCCGCGACGCCGATCGGCGATGCGCTGCTGACCGCCGGAAGCGACGGAAAACGCCACATAGCCGGCATGCTCGGGCTCGATCATTACCAGGGCCGGGCCGAAGTCCAATTACGTGTCGCCGATGTCGCACCGGTGGCCGCATGAGCCCGTTCGGGGGTTGCATCTGCTCTTGTCGCCGCTAAATTATCGCCCGTTTTGCGATGGATCGGGCCCACAGGGCCACATAACAACAAGAATGGCCGACCGGCGGGGGCGCGGGGCGGCGCCAACCCTGGATAGGCGTAATGGACAAGTCTGCGATCGAACCGAGATTGCCGGATGCGACGCTGTGGACGCACGCGACGTCGGCGCTGGCCGCCTGGTTCGTCGAACGGCTGATCGGCCGGCCCAAGGTGGGCGCGGTGACGATCACCTTTCCCAATGGGCGCACCAGGACGTTCGGCAGGCCGGGAACCGGCTTTCACCCGCGGCTCGTCGTACGCAATTTCTCGCTGGTGCCGGAGACGCTGAAGCGCGGCACGATCGGCTTCGCCCATGCCTATATGCGTGGCGACGTCGAGGTCGAGGATCTGACGACGCTGTTCCGATATTTCCTCCAGAACCGCACGGTCTTCCAGCCGCAGGGCTCCGGCTGGTTCGGGCGTGCGACTGCCGACATCGCCTATCACCTGAGCCGGGCCAATACGATCGACGGCTCCAAGGAGAACATTTCCGAGCACTATGATCTCGGAAACGACTTTTATGCCGAGTGGCTCGACCCGACGATGACCTATTCGTCGGCCCTGTTCTCCGACCCGAAGACGGAGTCGCTCGAGGACGCGCAGCGCGCCAAATACCGTCGGGTCGCCGACATGGCAGGCGTCAGGCAGGGCGACAGCGTGCTGGAGATCGGGTGCGGCTGGGGCGGCTTCGCCGAAACCGTGGCCAAGGAGTACGGAGCGACGCTCCACGGCATCACGCTCAGCAAGGAGCAGCTCGCTTTCGCCAAGGAGCGGATTGCGCGGCAGGGGCTCGACAACCTCGCGACCTTCCACTTTGAGGACTATCGCCACACCACCGGCGAGTATGACCACATCGGCTCGATCGAGATGATCGAGGCGGTCGGTGAGGAGAACTGGCCGAGCTATTTCCGCACGCTTGCTGATCGCCTCAAGGCAGGCGGTACGGCCGCGATCCAGGCGATCACCATTTCGGAGTTCGACTTCGAGGGCTACCGGTCTTCGCCCGACTTCATCCAGCGCTACATCTTCCCGGGTGGCATGCTGCTGACACGCAAGGCGATGGAGGAGCAGGCGCGACGGGTGGGGCTGGTTCTCGAACACGTCGAAACTTTCCGCCACTCCTACGCCGAAACGCTGCGCCGCTGGCGCGAGCGGTTCCTCGAGCGCTGGCACGTCATCAAGCAACTGGGCTTTGACGAGCAGTTCCGCCGCAAGTGGATCTACTATCTGAGCTACTGCGAGGCCGGCTTCGACGAAGGCTCGATCGACGTCGGCATCTATCAATATAGAAAGCCGGTCTAGCCCCCGCCGCGTTCCAGCCCGTAGCGCTCAAAGAGTTCGTGTGGCGCGTCGTGCGCCCGCAGCACCTCGACCATGCCCGCGCGCAGGCGTGCCTCGACGGTACGATCGGTGATGGGCTCGAGCTGGCCCGGATCGGCAACGAGGTCGAAGAGCTGCGTGCCGCAATTCTCGAGCACCCGCTTGTCGACATTGGGAATGCGACGGCTGTCCTTGAGCGCGTCGATCCGCATCACCGGCATGTCCTTGGTGAAGCCGAAATCACGCACCAGTTCGGCGGTCTGCAGCTCCGCCGAACTCATCATCGAGCGGATATGAGTTGGCATGAGCGTGTATTCGTGCAGGCCCGGCGCGTAGAGATCGGCCGGGTAGAGATAGTAGGCATAGCGGCCGTCGGTGGCGCCGATCGGCCCGCCGAACATGCCGAAGATGCCGACCTGCCGGCCCGCGCTGTGCTCCCGCAGCAGATCGAGCAGCGAGCGGCCCTGCACTTCGCCGGGGACCGCAAGGCCGTGGATGTCGAGCAGCGTCGGCATCAGATCGTAGGTCTGCGTCAGCCCCGAAACCCGTACCCCGCCCTGCGCCGCGAAGTCGGGGTGGTGGATCATGAGCGGAATATGCGAAATCTCTTCATAGTAGGGCTGGAGGTTCTTGCCCCACCAGTCGTGCTCGGCGAGCAGATAGCCGTGGTCGGTCGTGAGAATGAGGGCGGTGTCCGCCCACATGCCGTTGTCGTCCATGAAGTCGAGAAGCCTGCCGAAATAGGCATCGCACATCGCCACCAGCGCCGCATAATTGGCGCGGATCTCGGCGATTTCCTCGGCGCTGTCCGTCACATGCTCGTAATAGGGCCAGTCGAGGACGCCGCCGTTCCAACCGGTCCGGGAGGCGTCCTTGAACCGGGCGGGGGCATCGAAGGGCTCGTGCGGATCGAAGCACTCGATCTGCAGGAACCAGTTGTCGGCACCCTTGTTCACCTCGAGGAATTCGAGGCCGGAGGCGAAGCAGCGCGGCCCGGGATAGTCGCGCTCCTCGGGCATCCATTCCCTGTTGACGATGTGCTGCACGCGCATGCGCGAACTGGCATCGACGACCTTGCCGAATGGATAGTGCTTCTCGCTATAGGTTTCGCGGAAGCGCTCCAACGGCGGCTGCACCATCGCCTTCCACGAATCGTTCTCCTGGCCCCGAATGAAGTCCCAGGTCGAATAGCGCGTGTGATAGGTCGCGCCCCCCTCCTCGAAATAATGCGCATGGTCGGTGACCAGGTGCGAATGGACGCCGCTCTCCTTGAGGATTTCGGCGAACGAATTGTCGAACGGCTCGAGCGGCCCCCAGCTGCGATGCGGAAAGTTGAGCCGGCCGGTATGGATGTCGCGGCGCGCCGGCATGCAGGGCAGGCTGCCGACATAGTGGGTGTCGAAGGTTGCGGCGCGGCGGGCGAAGCGATCGAAATTGGGTGTCGGGATCTTGCCGCCATAGGCCGCGAGCGCCGATCGGTTGAGGGAGTCGAAAAGAACCAGGATCGAGCGCATTGGCGGCCTCAGCTCTCGCCTGCTGCGGCCGGCAGGCCGATGCCGCCGAGGACACGGGTTTCGACCCGATTGTCGAAGCCGGCAATGAGGGGGCGGCCCCTGGCGATCGCCGCCTGCACTTCGGGCAGGTGCAGCGAGGCGCGATGGGCAGCCTGGTCGACCCAGACTTCCGTGATCCACAGGGCGTCGGCATTGCCGGAATCCTCGGCGACCACATAGCTGAGGCAGCCGGGCATGCCGCCCCCGCCCGGCACGAGGATGGCGGCGAGTTCGGCGCGCTTGCCGGGCTGCGCGAGGATGCGCCCGATCAGGCCGTACATCAGAGCGCCTTCACTTTCACCTTTTCGGCCCGGTCCCAGGCAACGGAATTGGCGAGCGGCAGGCCGAACTGCGGCTCGGAAATCTCGAACACGTCGCCGGGCTCGGTGCGGATGCCGTCGGCGAAGCTCAGCGTCGCGGTGCCGAACATGTGGATGTGGACGTCGCCCGGCTGGCGGAAGAGCCCGTACTTGAAGTGATGATATTCGAGATTGGCGATGGTGTGGGACATGTTGTCCTCACCGGAGAGGAACGGCTTCTCCCAGACAACGGCGCCGTCGCGCAGGATGCGCGAGGTGCCGCGCACATCGCCGGGCAGGGCGCCGAGGCGGAGTTCGGGGCCGAAGGAACACCAGCGCAGCTTGGAGTGCGCGAGATAGAGATAGTTGACCCGCTCGGTGACGT
>CAZASR010000177.1:0-6138 GCA_964487765.1 uncultured Devosia sp.
GCGCGGCTTGGCGAAGCGCAGGACCGTGGCGCTCGGCTTGGGCTGGCTGGCTGGTTGCATGGCGGGCTCCGATTCAGATCGCGACGAACACGCCGTCAGCGCGAACGTCGGTGTCGTGGTGCTCGAACTGGACGCGATGCTCGCCGAGGTCCGATTTGCCGAGGTACTCGCAGAACCGGCCGGGCTCGCCGTCGAAATCCATCTCGGCGAACCACTGGCCAACGGCGGGCTCGATTGCGGTGGCCCGGTCGGCGGCGAAGAACTTGGGCGGCTCGACCCACGGCATCTGGCCGACGGTGAGGATTGCTTGGCTGGTCTGCATGGCGGGCTCCGGTGGGTGGTGGGGTGCGTTAGGTGCATTACACACCACGTTTAGGCGGCTGTCAACAGGCTGTGTAATCAAGGGGCTAAAAAAAGCCCGCTCGGGGCGGGCTGGCGTTCCGTTCTAGGGGTTTAGCAGGGCTCGAAGCCGATCTCGCGGCAGGTCAGGTTCTCGCGCTCGTAGGCGGTGAGCGGGCTCATCCGGCCGTATGTCTTGGTGGCGCAGCCGGTGAGCGCGCCGAATGCGGCGACAAGTGCCAACCATGTTACGCGCTGCTTCAACGTCACGTGACATCCTCACTTCGGCGCCATTCATCGAGCCGATAGACTCGTGCGGGGCCTTTCAACTTGCCGCCCGATGTTGGCCCGACCCATGGGAGTCTGGCAATCCCCCCAACTGCTCTCGCGCCTTTTCAGCCCGCCCCAGAGCGTAGGCATCAACGCGAGCCCGGTCAATCTCCGGCAGTGCCGCCCACCACTCCGGAGGCACGGAGGGCAGCGGCCACGGCGGACCCTGGAAGGTCCGTTTTCCGGTCAAGAGATATTCGACAGGGACATTGAACGTCGCGGCAGCGAGCAGGATCTTGTCCGCCGGCATCCCGCGCGAACGCCAGTTGGTTACGACCTGCGGGGAGACGTGCAAGCGCTCCGCCAATGCGCCCGGAGTCCCCGCTAGCTCAATGGCGCGGTCGATGGGGCGCTGGTTCTTCTTCGGCATGCCCGATGCTAAACGCTTTGTGAAGTCCTCGGTTACACCTTGTGTTGACTCCGGATACACGCCGTGTTTAAATGAGGCATGGACGGACTTCGCAAAGCAATCGACGCAGCCGGATCGGCTTCCGCACTGGCAGCCGCTCTGGGCGTCTCGATCCAGCGATTGACCAACTGGACCTCGCGCGGCGTCCCCGCTGAGCAGTGCCCCGCCATCGAGCGGTACACCCGGCAGATCGGATCGCCCGTCACCTGCGAAGAGCTGCGCCCCGACATCGACTGGGGCGTTCTGCGCGAGAGGGCCAGCTAGATGACCAATGGGGCGCCCCGCATCAACGAGTTGTCTGTAGCGGGCCAAGTCGTTCGTGCGCGGGTGCGCCCCGCCATTCGGGGGCTGATTCGTGGCTGTCATGCCGCGAATTATTTGGCCGGTTCACTGTCAACTGCCGCCCACGATTGCGGGCAGGGCCTGACATGACCGCGCAACTGACCCTCAATTTCGACGCCGCGCTGGCGACGCGATTCCGCTCGTTGCGCGAGGCGACGGCGCACTCAGTCTACGCGAGCAAGAAGGGCCTGAGCGGCGTTGCGGCCGCACTGGACCTGTCGCCCACGGACCTGACCAAGCGCCTGAACGGCGATCCGCACCGGCCCCTGAGAGCCGATGACGTGGACGAAATCATCAAGGCGACCGGCGACATCACGCCGATCCAGTACCTGATCGCGAAGTACATGCAGGACCCGGAGGCGCAGAGAACCGCCGCCTACGGGCAGCTTGCGGCCCTGCTGCCGGCGCTCATCGGCGCCATGGAGCAGGCCGGAATCGACGTCGGCACGCAGTTGCGCCGAGTGAAGTAGCGGTACCCGCCGGTCGCCGCCGGCATACAGAGCGCGCTATGCGCCGGGGAGTCTGGGAATGAGTGAGCAACTTGCCTTTCGTCCGCAGAACCGCGAGCAGGTCGCCGCGTGAAGGTGCTGCGCTTGGTCTGGCGCGCCTGTAGATGGCGCTCGCTCAGGCTGGCGTGGTGGGCCTACGAATTCGAGAAGCAGGACGAGAGGGGCTGATGAATCAGGTCGCAGTGGTCGAAACGGATGCGGTCGTCGCGACGATGAACCGCGCCCGGCTGGCGCTGGCCGAGGCAAAGACGATCCAGGAGACGAAGCGGGTTGTCGATGCGGCGGCGGCGGCGGAAATCTACGCCAAGCGCCAGAAGCTCGGCGAAGAAGCGAGCGACCTGGCCCTGTCGATCAAGGTCGAAGCCTTGCGCAAGCTGGGCGAAATGCTGGCCGAGACGCCCTTGAACAAGGGGGAGATTCTCCGTGGTTCCGTTTTGGTACCACGGGACAATCCCCGCGGTTCCCAATCGGAACCACGGGGAACTGCGGCCCCGACGCTGGCTGATCTTGGCCTGACGAAGAAGGAAAGCGCGGTCGCGCAGAAGCTCGCGGCGCTGCCCGAGACCGAGTACCAGCAGGTCCGCGACGGCCATGTCACCGTGGCGAAGGCCATCGCGGCGGTGGACGTCGCGAAGAAGCAGCCCAAGCCCGCCAAGGCGCCGCCACCCGAAGCCGACGCCTACAGCGACGACGACATGGTGTCGGCCCTGTCGGCGGAGAACGATGAGCTCAAGGGCCGCATCCGCGAGCTCGAGGCCGAAATCAAGCTGCTGAAAGCCGCCGCCGATCCCGATGCGGAGAAGGCGTTGCGCACCGAGCGCGAGATCCGCCGGACGATCGAGACGACCCGCGACGGCCTGATGAACGAGAACGCGGCTCTGAAGGCCGAGGTCAAGCGCCTGCAACGGCGGCTCGGGAAGAAGTGATGCGCGAGATCGTCCTTCGCCCCTACCAGCAGGAGTCGATCGACGGCCTGCGGGCCGGCATTCGCGCCGGCCACCGGGCGCAAGTGCTGGTCGCCCCGACCGGGGGCGGCAAGACGGTATGCGCGGCGCATCTGATGGCCGAAGCGCGGGAGAAGGGATCGCGGGTCGGGTTCGTGGTCGATCGGGTGAACCTGGTGGACCAGACGAGCTCGGTGCTGGACGACTACGGGATCGACCACGGCATCGTCCAGGCGAATCACTGGCGGCGCAAGCACTGGGAGCCGATCCAGATTTGCAGCGCGCAGACGATCGAGAAGCGCGGCTTCTTCGACGAGATGAAGCTGCTGATCGTCGATGAGGCGCACTGCATGCGCAAGACGACGACGGAGCTCATCAAGAACCGCCCGGGCCTGGTCACCATCGGCCTGACTGCCACGCCCTTCACGAAGGGCATGGGCGACGTCTACACCAACGTCGTCAACGTGACGACCACCGATGCGCTGGTGGCCGACGGCTACCTGTCCCCGCTCAAGATGTACGCCGCGCAGTCGCTCGACATGACCGGGGCCAAGGTGGTCGCCGGGGAGTGGGCCGACCGGGACATCGAAGAACGCGGGATGCAGATCATCGGCGACATCGTGTCGTCGTGGTGCGAGAAGACCCTTCTGCACTTCGGCGGGCCGGTGAAGACCATCGTCTTCGCGGCCACGGTGGATCACGGCGAAGAGCTTTGCCGGCAGTTCAATGCCGCCGGCTTCAACTTCCAGCAAATCAGCTACCGGGATTCCAACGACGACCGGCGGCGCGAGCTAATCGCGGAGTTCCGCAAGCCGGACTCCATCATCGACGGGCTGGTGTCCTGCGAGGTCTTCACCAAGGGTTTCGACGTCCCCGACGTCCGGTGCGGGATCGCCGCCCGGCCGTACCGCAATAGCCTGTCGAGCCATATCCAGCAGATGGGCCGGGTGATGCGGACCGCTCCGGGCAAGGAATTCGGGCTCTGGCTCGACCACTGCGGGAACCTCCTGCGATTCAAGGAGGACACCGACGAGGTGTTCGCCTTCGGGGTGCATAGCCTCGACTCTGGCGAGCGCGATCGCAAGGCCCGCAAGGAACCCGACCAGGCCACCATTGAACAGTTCAAGTGCGGGGCCTGCGGCTACCTGTTGACCAAGGCGATGCGGATTTGCCCAGCCTGCGGGCATGAGAAGCCGCGCCGATCGCTTGTCGAGACGATCCCCGGCGAGCTCGTCCTGATCGCGGGCAAGCAGATTCCGGCGACGGGCAAGTATGAGTTCCTGGCCGACAAGGAACGGGTCTGGCGCGAGCTCACGGCGATGGCGATCGCCCGCAAGGGCGCCAACCTCGAGGCCGCGCAGAAGTTCGCCCAGGCGCAGTACCGGAACATCTACGGGGACTTTGCCCGGCGCCGGGTCGACACCACGGAACCTCTCCAGACGAGCGTCGCCGTCGCCAACCTGGTGCGCTCGAACATCATCCGGTGGGCCAAGCGGAGGCAGCCGGCATGAGGGAATTCCTCGACTTCGCCCGCGCCCATGGCCTGCTGATCCAGCATGTCATTGCCGATGGTCGCGTCCATCGCTGCGGCACCGTGGAGCATCCGCGCAAGCGCAATGGGGCATACGCCTTCGATGGCGTGACCGGCTTCGTGCAGGCATGGGACGCCCATGAGCAGGCGATCGCCTACAGGCCCGAGAAGGCCGTCGAGCGCGTAACCCCACGGGACATGACGGCCGTCATCGCCGAGGAGCGCAGGCGCCGCGCTGCGGCCGCCATGAAGGCGATGGAGCTCGTCAAGACGGCCCGGTTCGATAGCCATCCGTATCTGGCTCGCAAGGGCTTCCCGGGCCACAGGGCGCTGATCGGCGAGGACGGGCGGATCGTTCTCCCGATGCGCGACGTCCTCGAGTACCCGGCCGTCCTCAACTCGGTGCAGTGGATCGACGACGACGGGGTGAAGAAGTTCCTGCCCGGTGGCAAGGCGAAGGGATCGATCTACCAGATCGGCCGCAACAACCCGACGACATGGCTCTGCGAGGGCTACGCGACAGGCCTGACGCTCTCCGAGGCGCTGCGGTCGATGTACCAGCCGGCGCGGGTGATCGTGACGTTCTCGGCCGGGAATCTCGCCTACATCGCGGGCTTGCTCAAGGGGCCGCGATTCGTATTCGCCGACCACGACGCTTCGGGCACCGGCCAGAAGGTGGCCGAGGCAACGGGCCTGCCCTGGTGCATGTCCGACGTCGAGGGTGAAGACGCTAACGATCTGATGCTGCGCTCAGGAATCCGCGCAGTCTGCAACGCGATGAGGTCCGCCATGTAGCTCGCCCTGTTGTGCGGCACTGCGCTGGTGGGATCTAAACCGCGGCGGCGCAGGAAGACCCCCCTACCGTGGGAAAGGCGAGGAAGCAGGGGGAAAGGGTGGCGAAGCTAGCGCCCTTGCGCCGAACGGCTGGCGGGTCATGCAACGCGACGGGTGAAGTCGGTTCATGTGAAGGGACCTGGCGACATACGCAGGATGGCTGGGTCTCGTCCGCTCGGGGTGAAAGTTTCAACGTGAGGGTTCCTAAGCAATGCCTCAACGAAGGGAAGAAGGGGCCAATGAAAAGCGAATCGCGGCGATCGGCAAGCGCGCCAACGCGCTGCGCCGGGCGGGCTGGTACACGGCGGAGGACCTGGAATGGTTGAAGGGCTACGTGAGGCAGGAGGGCACGGTGCTGGCCGAGGTCGAGGCGTTGATCTTCGAGGCGGAGCGGGAATCCGAGTACCGCGTGCGCATCCTGGAGCCGCGATGAACCCTATGCAATGGATCGTGCGCGAGGCGGGGAAGCGCCCGGAGGTGAAGAACCGGGTTGTCGAGCTTGTCAGCCAGCGCGGCTCGATGACCCGCAAGGCGCTGCTGCGTGCCACGGGCGTATCGAGCGCGAGCATCGACCGCTACATCAACGCCGGTATTGCGGCCGGTGTGCTGCGTAGGGTGCCGGACAAGCGCGGGCAGGTGCGGGTGGAGTTGGCATGACCGTCACCCTGCCATGGCCGCCGCGCGAGCTGTTCCCGAACTCTCGCGTTCACTGGGGCGCGCGAGCCCGTGCCGCGAAGGCGTACCGCCATGCCTGCTGGGCGCTGGCGAAGGAGGCGGGCATCGTCGCGCCGGACTCCGAGCGCATTCACCTGTTCGTGGACTTTGTGCCGCCGGATCGCAGGCGCAGGGACGACGACAACATGGTGGCGGCATTCAAGGCGGGCCGGGACGGGCTGGCCG
>CAZASR010000178.1:0-5963 GCA_964487765.1 uncultured Devosia sp.
GAATGGGATTCCGCGATCCTGTGGCGGTTTCGGCCACGGTGCGCAAATGGCACTATGGCAGCTACAACGCGACGCGTGCCGCCGCGGCCCGCGCCCATCTCACCGAGCTGCTGCCGCAACTGCTCACCACCTTCGCGCGCACCGGCAATGCCGATCTCGCCTTTCAGCGCTTCGACAATTTCCTCGGCCGCATCCCCACCGGCGTGCAGCTCTTTGCGCTGCTGCGCAATCACGCGCAGCTCCGCGAGCTGCTGGTGCAGCTCATGGCGTCCGCGCCGCGCATGGCCGAAGCGGTGATCCACCGCGCCCATGTGATGGATGCGCTGATCGACCCCGCCTTCGCCGACGGCGTCTCGCGGCGCGATGTGCTCGTCGACAAGGTCGACGCTTTCCTCGGCGATGCACGCGACTACCAGGAGGTCATCGACCGCGCCCGCATCATCGGCCAGGAGCAGCAATTCCTCATCGCGGCGGGCCTGCTGTCGGGGACCATCGGCGCGCAGCGGGCCGGGGAACAATTCACCGCACTGGCCGAGACGATGCTGCGCCGGCTGTTCGCCGCCGTCCGCGCCGAGTTCGAGAAGCGCCACGGCATCGTCCCGGGCGCGCCGGTCGGACTCCTCGGCTTCGGCAAGATGGCGAGCCGCGAGATGACGATGTCGTCGGACCTCGACTTCATCATGATCTACGACGCCGACGTCACCACGGAGTCGGACGGCGAACGGCCGCTGCCCGCGACGCAGTATTTCGCGCGCCTCACCCAGCGGCTCGTCGCGGCGGTAACCGCGCCGACCTCCGAAGGCGTGCTCTATCACGCCGACATGCGGCTCCGGCCCTCCGGCAATGCGGGCCCGCTGGCGACGAGCCTGCGCGCCTTCCGCCTCTACCAGGAGGAAAACGCCTGGACCTGGGAGCATCTGGCGCTCACCCGCGCCCGCCTCGTTGAGGCCGATGCCGGCTTCGACGCAACGGTGAACGACGTGATCGCCGCGGTGCTGGGCCGCCCGCGCGACCGCGCCAGGACCGTCGCCGACGTCGTCGCCATGCGCGAGCTGATGGCCAGGGAGCGGCCGCCGCGCCACCCCTTCGATCTCAAGCTCGTGCCCGGCGGACTTGTCGATCTCGAATTCATCGCGCAATCGGCCCAATTGCTGGCGCGCGACGACATCGCGCTGCCCCAGGGCACCACCGCCGCTATCCTTGAGCGGCTGGGCGAGATCGGGCTCGTGCCCGCCGGCGCGCGGCTGGCCGAGATTCACGGCATCTACGCGACGGTCCTGCAGGTGATGAGCGCCGCGCTGGTCGATCCGTTCAAGGACGAAGGTTGGACCGACGCCTTCCGCGACCTCCTCGCGCAACTCACCAACACCCCGAGCTTCCTGCGCCTCACCGACGACCTCGTCGAGATGCAGGCGGAGGTGAGAGCCGCAGCGGCTGCGTGGTACGAACGGGCGCGGATGCCGTAGGGCAGGGCCGCGAGCTACTCCGCCGCGACATCCACTGCCGGGGCGCGCAGATCCGTGAGCGGCAGCGATACGGCGACAGTTGTCCCCAGCCCCGGCCGTGAATCGATCGCCAGCCGCCCACCCGAGAGCTCGACGATCGTTCGCGCGATCGCGAGCCCCAGCCCCGCGCCGTCGCGGTCGCGCGTCAGCGACGCATCGCCGAACGCGAAGGGCTGCGACACGGCGGCGAGACGTTCGGCGCTCATGCCGATGCCCGTGTCGGTCACCTCGAGCACCACGCCGTCGCTCGCCGCATAGGCCGCCAGCGTGATGCGGCCGCGCGGCGGCGTGTAACGGATGGCGTTGTCGACGAGATTGCCCAGCATGCGCTCGAGCGAGAAGCGATCGCCGACCAGCGTCGCCAGCACCGGGGCACCGAGTCCGAGCGCAATGCCCTTGCCTTGCGCCTGCGGGGCGAACCGCTTCGTGATCGCGGTCAGCAAATCGTCGACGTCGACCTCGACCGGGTTGAGCACTCGGCGCCCGCCTTCGAGCTCGGCGAGATCGAGCGTCGATGCGAAGAACGAGAGCAGCCGCTCGCCTGACGTGCGGATCGAGTCAACATAGTCGACATAGCGTTTGCTCAGGGGGCCATAGGTTTCCTGCTGCATCAGCTCGGCAAAGCCGATGATGTGGTTGAGCGGCGTGCGGATGTCGTGGCTGAGATGCGCGAGGAAGGCGGTCTTGCTCTGGCTCGCCGCCTCCGCCTTCAGTTTCTCCTCATGGTAGCGGCGGGCGAGGATCTTCTGCTCCTTGCGAATGGACATCAGCAGATGGTCGGTGCGACGCGTCTCGGTGATGTCCGTGACCAGCGTCACGAAGCCGCCGGCGGCGAGTGGCCGCTCGTCGATCATCAGGCAGGTGCCGTCCTCGCGGTGGAGCTCCAGCACGCGGTTGCGATCGTCCTCGCTGACCAGCTGCATGAAGCCGCCCTGCACGAACCGCCGGACGCAGGCGGAGTAGGAGGCGCCGATGCGCACATCGGCCGGCTCCGCGCCGAGCCGCACGCGATACTGTTCGTTGCACGCGATCAGGCGGCCGTTGGCCGTCCAGCAGGCGATGCCGAAGGGGATCGTCGCCAGCAGGTCACCGTAGGGGACGTCGGACCGGGGCAGTTCGACGCCGCGGCGCCGATAGGCGGCCATGGCGAACAGCAGCGCCAGCCCATAGGCAATGCCGCCGCGCTGGATGAGCCCCGCGAGAGAAGTCGCGCCGTCAATCTCGGGCACCACGGGGTCGAGCGCAGTCGCCACGAACTGCCGACGCAGCAGGGGTTCCGCCGCCCCCAGGCGCTCCAACAGGGCTTCGCGCCGCGTGATATCATCGAAGGTACGGAAGGCATCTGCAGCGACGAAGATCGAGGCGGCGATGAAAGCCGTGAGGGCGACGGCATAGGTGAGCGGCGAGACCTGTCCGAAGATCCGACTGAATCCCTGAGACCCGACGCCGGATAGCCCCGCCGACCGCATTCAACGCTCCGCCCATATGCTGAAAATCAGCCCAACACCACGCCCTGATTTGCAATTTGAATCAGCGATCTAGCGCTGTCCAGAGGGGTGTGCGCCGCGCCGCCACACATGCGGCTAAAACGTGAGTCCGCTGAGTCACTTAGCGGGCAAAGAAAAATTCTTCTCTTAGTGTTTCGTTAACCGCTTCAGCGCAGTCGCAATCCCACCATCCGTCTCGCCGCTCCTGTCGCACTGCGCAAGCTCGGTCTCCGGCACGCACTCCGCACAGGCGGACGTGCGGGCCCTTGTCGCCGGGAAGTCATTGATCGGGCGAGGCGATCGTCGCCCGATCAGCCCCTTTCGCCCTTAAACTTAGCCATCCATCGAAATTCCTCTTGCCTTAAACTTTGATGATTAGCTAAATATCGACTCATGAACGCCGTCTTCAAAGCCCTGTCCGATCCGACTCGCCGCAAGGTGCTCGAGCTGCTGCGCAGGCGGCCGATGACGGCGGGCGAGCTCGCCGCGCATTTCCCGGTCTCGCGACCGACAATGTCCGCGCACTTCGCCGTGTTGCGCGAGGCGGACCTGATCGAGTCGACCAAGATCGGCACCACGATCACTTATCAGTTGAAGCTGTCGGTGCTGGAGGACGCGCTGCTGGGCTTCGCGCACATGTTCGCGCTCGGCGTCGAGACCGGCGCCAAGGCAAAGCCCGCGACCCGGCTCAGCAAGGGAGCAGCCGAATGACCGACGATCCCGCACCCACCGCCGATCCGCGGCTCGAAACCAGGAAAAGCATCCGCAACGCCATCCTCATCGCCGGAACCCAGATCGTCGGCGCCTTGCTGCTGACATTCGCCAACCAGCGGGGCCTGATCGACGACGACACGACGGTGCGCGGGGTCATGGTGTTGATCGGCCTCCTGCTCGTCGGCATCGGCAACGCCCTGCCCAAGAGGCAGGAGGGCCCCGCCTTGCAATCGGTCGGGCAGGCGATGGCGCGACAGTCCATCCTGCGCGTCGGCGGCTGGGCGGTGACGCTCAGCGGTCTGGCCTGGGTCGTCCTGTGGATCGTCGCACCGCGCGACGTGGCGACGCCTGGCTCCATTGCCGTCGTTGCGACTGCCGGCGCGGTGACGATCGCCTACGCGGTCTGGCGCTACCGCCGCTTCAAATCGACCTCCGCCTAATCCGCGAGCGTCCGCTCGAGAATATCCCCCGTGTTCCGGCTGAGGCCGCCGCTGTCGCGCAGTGCCGTGAGCGCCGATTCCGCCGCCGCCATGCGCACCGGCTCGAAGCTGCGCCAGATGCGGAATGCGGTGAGCAGGCGCGCCGCGATCTGCGGATTGCGCTTGTCGACGTCGGCGACGAACTCGGTGACGAAGCGGAACCCTGCGCCGTCGGCCCGCGCGAACTGCGTCGCATTGCCCATCGCGAAACTGCCGACCAGCGAACGCAGCCGGTTGGGATTGTTCGCCGGGAAGGCGGGGTCGGCGAGGATGGCCTTGATGCGCGCGATGACGCCTTCGGCGCGGATCGAGGCGCTGAGCGCCAGCCATTTGTCGAACACCAGCGGATCGGCCGTGTACATCGTGCGGAAATGGCCGAGCATCGCTTCCGCCTCGCCGGTCCAGCCGGCCACGGCGGCGGCCAGCGAGGCGAAGCGGTCGGTCATGTTCGTCGCCCCGTCATATTGCTTGCGCGCGAGCCGTGCGCCCTCCGCCGATCCCCCTGCCACAAGCATGGCCAGCGCCTGGTTCTTGAGCGCCCGCCGGCGCGATTGCGTCGTGTCCGGCGCGTAGGGCTCGCTCGAATGGTTGTCGCGATAGGCCGCGGTGAGCGCCGGCGCGAGGCGTCCAACCAGCTCGCTTATCAGCCGCAGCCGCACGGCACGGATGCGGTCGGGATCGACATTGCTGCCGATGCTGCGCGCGATGATCTGCTCGGTCGGCAGCCCCAGCGCCAGTGCCTTGAACGAGGGATCGAGCGACTTGGAGGTCACCGTGTCCTGCAGCGCCTCTGCCAGGGCCGTGACGTCCGCCTCGGACCAGTCCTTGCCGCCGACCGCATCGACGATCAAAGCCTCGGCGACATCCTGCAGCGACTGCCAGCGATTGAACGGATCGCTGTCGTGGCGTGCGAGGAACAGCCGATCGGCCTGCGTCGCCTCGGAGACGATCCTCACCGGTGCTGAGAACTGACGGAACAGTGACGGCACCGGCCTGTTGGGGATGCCGCTGAACTCGAACGTCGCACTGGCGCCATCGAGCACCAGCAGGTCGTCGCCCCGCACATCGCCCGACGCACTGCTCCAAATCATCGGTGATCCGTTCGGCCCGATGAGGCCGAATTTTACCGGGATCGGCAGCGGCGCCTTGGTGTCCTGGCCCGGCGTCGGAGCCGTATGCTGGCTCAGCGTCAGTTTGTAGGTCTGGCTCGCCGCATCATAGCTGTCGGTGACCGTGACCTCCGGTGTGCCGGCCTGCACATACCAGGTCTGGAAATGCTGCAGGTCGACGCCGTTGGCGTCCTCGAACACCTTGATGAAGGCTTCGATCGTCGTCGCCTCGCCGTCATGGCGATCGAAATAGAGGTCCATGCCCTTGCGGAAGCCGGCTTCCCCGAGCAGCGTCGCCAGCATGCGCACGATCTCGGCGCCTTTCTCATAGACCGTCGCCGTATAGAAGTTGTTGATCTCCTTGTAGCGGTCGGGCCGCGCCGGGTGGGCGAGGGGGCCGCCATCCTCGGGGAATTGCGCGGCGCGCAGCGTCTTCACGTCCTCGATGCGCTTGACCGCACGGCTGCGCTCGTCGCTGGTAAACTCCTGGTCGCGATAGACCGTGAGCCCTTCCTTGAGGCAGAGCTGGAACCAGTCGCGGCAGGTGATGCGGTCGCCCGTCCAGTTGTGGAAATATTCGTGCGCGATCACGCGCTCCACATTGTAGTAGTCGTCGTCGGTCGCGCTGTCGGGCTTCACGAACACCAGCTTGTCGTTGAAGATGTTGAG
>CAZASR010000179.1:0-5954 GCA_964487765.1 uncultured Devosia sp.
GCGTGGTTGCCTGGATCGGCGCCGGGGCAATTCTGATGCGAAGCTGGGGCCGCGATACCTTTCCGCAGGCGCAGGGCTTGACGCCGACGATTCCGCCGGCGGTGCCGCAGGCGATCCCGACGCTCAAAATGCCGACCGCCCATGGCTGGCATGACGGCCGCACGCCGGTTGCGGCGCCCGGGCTCAAGGTCAACGCCTTTGCCACGGACCTCAAGCACCCGCGCCAGGTCTATGTGCTGCCCAATGGCGACGTGCTGGCGGCCGAATCGATGAGCATTCCGGGCCCGACCAAATCGGCCTTCGACCTCGCCATGACCTCGACGATGATGCGCGCCGGCGCGCTGGGGCCGAGCCCCAACCGCATTACCCTGTTGCGCGACGCCGATGGCGACGGGGTGGCCGAGTTCCGCTCGACCCTGCTCGAGGGCCTGAACCAGCCCTTCGGCATGGCACTGGTGGGCGAGACGCTCTATGTGGGCAATGTCGACGGCGTGATGGCCTTCCCCTTCAAGCCGGGGGAAACCAAGATCGCCGCCGAGGGCCGGCGGATCAGCACCTACAAGCCGCACGGCCATTGGACGCGCAACCTGCTGGTGAGCCCCGACCAGACCAGGCTTTATGTCTCGGTGGGCTCGTTCTCCAATATCGGCGATGCCGGGATGGAAGCCGAGGACGGCCGCGCCTGCATCTACGAGATCGACCTGAAGACGGAACAAAGCCGCATCTTCGCCAGCGGCCTCCGCAATCCGGTGGGCATGGCGTGGGAGCCGACGCTCGGCCAGTTGTGGACCGTCGTGAACGAACGCGACGGCATCGGCGACGAGACGCCGCCGGACTATCTGACCTCCGTGAAGGACGGAGGCTTTTACGGCTGGCCCTATTCGTACTGGAACCAGATCGTCGACCACCGCGTGCCGCAAAAGCCGGAGATGGTGGCGAAATCGCTCCAACCCGACTTTGCGCTGGGCGGGCACACCGCCTCGCTCGGCCTGTGCTGGCTGCCGGCAAACACGCTTGCCGGCTATGGCGAGGGCATGGTGATCGGCCAGCACGGCTCGTGGAACCGCAGCGTGCTGTCGGGCTACCGCATGGTGTTCGTGCCCTTCGCGAACGGCAAGCCGGCGGGGGACAAGCAGGACATGCTGACCGGCTTTTTGTCGCCCGACGAAAAGCTGAGCTATGGCCGCCCGGTCGGGACGGCAGTGGCCGGGGACGGCGCCGTGCTGATGTGCGACGATGTGGGCGACGTGATCTGGCGCGTCACCGGCGCCTGAGCGGCGACCGACGCCGTGCACACGCCCTATGACGGCAGCAGCCGGCTCTTCGCCATCGGCGCCAAGCCGCTCGACCCGGACGCCTGGATCGAAGCCGACGCCCGGCTCGCCGCCGACCTCGCCGAAAAGGAGCGGCTGGCGGCGACCCGCTGGGAGGAAGTCTTCGCCGCCGAACCCGGCACGGCGGCGGCGCAGGCCGAAGTGCTGGCGCTGCTGGCGGAGCACCTGCCGGCCCGGTTCCCGGCGCTGTACCGCCGCGTCGGCGCGACGATGCAAATGGGCGGCCGCACGGTAGCGCTCGATGAGAAGCCGGCGCTGTGGACGGCGGCGCGGCTGGTGCAGGAGGACCTCGTCGTCATGCGGCGCGGCGCGGCCGGCTGGCGACTGGCCGCCGCCTCGCTGAGCTTTCCCTCCGCATGGCGGCTCGGCGAGAAATTCGGCCGGCCGATGGACGAGGTGCATGCGCCGGTGCCCGGCTTCGGGGCGGGGACGCGCAATGCCGAACTGGTGGCGCGCATGTTCGACAATCTGCGGCCCGAAATACCGATGATCCGGTGGAACTGGTCGGTCTATGGCGACGCCGACCTGTTCCATCCGCATAATTCGCCGGCGCGCCGCTTCGGAGCGGGCGCGCGCGCCGAAAACGTGTTCCTGCGCGTCGAGCGGCAGACGCTGCGCCGCCTCCCGCAAAGCCTCGACATCCTGTTCACGATTCGCGTCATCGTCGATCCGCTCGAAGAACTGGAGCGGCATTCCGATGCCCCGCGCATCGCGCGCGCCCTGATCGGGCAGCTGCTCTCGTTCACTGCTGAACAGCTCGACTACAAGGGGCTGACGCTGGAGCGCGACCGACTGGTGGCGCGGCTGCGCGAGATCGCCGGCTGAGGCTTTACCTCGGCGGCGATCCGGTGTTTCCTCCCGCCCGTTCGGAGGATTGACATGAAATACCGCTATCTCGGCCGTTCAGGCCTGCTCGTCTCGCGCATCTGCCTTGGCACCATGACCTTCGGCAATGCCGAATGGGGCTGCGACCTCGACACCTCGCGCGCCATCGTCAAGGCATTCATCGAAGGCGGCGGCAATTTCATCGACACCGCCGACACCTATTCGAACGGCGAATCCGAACAGATGCTCGCCGCCATCATGAAGGACTACCGGCGCGACGACGTGGTGATCGCGACCAAGGCCTTCTTCCCGCAGGGCGATGCGGTGACCCAGCGCGGTTCGAGCCGCAAGCACATCGTCGAGGCATGCGAGCAGAGCCTGAGGCGGCTCGGCACCGACTTCATCGACCTCTACCAGTTCCACGGCCCCGACCCGTTCACCCCGGTCGAGGAATCGCTGCGCGCCATGGACGACCTGATCCGCGCCGGCAAGGTGCGCTATATCGGCTGCTCCAACTGGTATGGCTGGCAGATCGCGCGCGCCAACGGCATCGCCGCGCTCAAGAACTACGAACCGCTGGTGTCGGCGCAGCACCTCTACAATCTCGTGCGCCGCGACATCGAGCGCGAGATCCTGCCCGCCTGCGAGGCCGAGGGCCTCGGCATGATCTGCTGGAGCCCGCTGGCGGCGGGCATGCTCTCGGGCAAGTATCGCGGCCAGAATGCGCCCGCCGAGGGTACGCGCCACGGCCTCCAGAAGGCGATCGTCGAGAACCGCTACTGGTTCGACGAGGCGCGCAAGATGGTCGACACGGTGGTGGAGGTCGCCGACCGCATCGGCAGGACGCCGAGCCAGGTGGCGCTGAGCTGGCTGTTCGGCGACTCCCGGGTCACCGCCGCGATCGTCGGGGCGCGCCGGGTCGAGCAGCTGACCGAAAATCTCGCGGCGGGCGACTTCGACCTCGACGCCGAGGTGCGCGCCGAGCTCAGCGACGCGATGCCGCTCAAGCTCGGCTATCCCTATGAGTGGACCTCGGTGAACGGCCTGCCACCGCTCGACAAGGCCGAGAGGCACCCGCGGCATATGGTGCGCATCCCGTAGGAGCCACCTGACTCGCCCGTCCGCTGCGCCTCCTCAGCTCAAGCTGGGATGGGCTCTGGTCGCGCGGCGCGTGAACGGACTGCTACGCCTTCCGCGCATAGGTGCTGACGACGTTGCCCTTGCTCGTCACGTCGCTGCTGAGGAGCGACAGTTGCGCGGTCTCGGGGCCGTCGAACAGGCGGCGGTACCTCGTGCCGGCGATGACCGGGTGGGTGATGAGGGTCAGCTCGTCGATGAGCCCGGCAAGAAAGAGCTGGCGGACGAGCGTGATGCTGGCCATGACGGCGATGTCGCCACCCTGCTGCTGCTTTAGGTCGCGCACGAACGCGCCGAGCTCACCTGCGATCAGCGACGAATTGCTCCAGGCGAGCGGGCCCTCGAGCGTGCGTGAGGCAACATGCTTGGGCACGGTGTTGATGAAGGTCTTGAACGCGTCGTCGAACTCGGCGGTGGGCCAGTAGCCGGCCCATTCCTCATAGCCGACGCGGCCGAGAAGCACCGTGTCCGTCGCGGCCATCGTTCTGCCGAGCAGGACGCCCAACTCGTCGTCGAAGCTGTCGAACTGCCACTGATCGGGCGCCTCCACGGCGCCGTCGAGCGAATGGAACAGGCCGGCGGTGACTTTGCGCATCGTGGTTTCCTCTTGATTGGCGGCACGCCGCGTGGCTGCCTTCATAAGCACGACGAATGAGCGCGCGAGGAATCGACATGGACGGCGGATTTTTCGCGGAGCGGCCGCGATGAGCAAGATTGCCCTGATCGGGCCGGGCGCGATCGGCGGCGTCGCGGCGGCGTGGCTGATCGAGGGGGGCCACGCGGTGACGACCTGCGCCCGCACCCCCTTTGCCGAACTGGTGGTCGAAACGCCCGACGGTGCGTTGCGCGCGACGCCGCCGGTGCTGACCGACCCGGCCGACGCAACGCCGGTCGACTGGGTGCTGGTTGCCACCAAGGCCTATGACGTCGCCTCGACGGCGCCCTGGCTCGAGCGCCTGATGCGTGACGATACGCGGCTTGCCGTGCTGCAGAATGGCGTGACCCATGTCGAGCGCTTCCGCCATTTGGTGCCGGCGGACCGCATCGTGCCGGTGGTGGTCGGCCTGCCGGCGTCGCGCACGGCGCCGGGGCGGATCGTGCAGCACGACTATGGAACGATGTTCGTGCCGGCCGGCCGCAATGGCGAGGATTTCGTGGTGCTGTTCGCGCACAGTCGCATCGAGGTGGCGACCGATGCCGATTTCATCTCGCGGCTCTGGGCCAAGCTCTGCCTCAACGCCGCGGGCGCGGTGCCGACGCTGACGCTGACCGCGACCGGCGAGGCGTGGAGCGACGGGCTTGAGCGGCTGGTGCGCGCGATCGTCGAGGAATGCGCCGCGGTCGCGCGAGCCGAGGGCGCGACGATCCCCCAGGACGTGATCGAGCGCGTCGTGACACAGGCGCGCACCGCCCGCCCCGGCAGCGTCAACTCGATGCACGCCGACCGCCTCGCCGGCCGACCCATGGAAATCGAAGAACGCAACGGCGTGATCGCAACGCTCGGCAAAAAGCACGGCATCCCGACGCCGGTAAGCGACGTGATCGTCGAGCTGCTGCGCGCGATAGGTGCTAAAGCGACTGGAACGGGATAGGCGAAGCCGGGTTTACGTGGCGGCGGAAGCGCGACTGGCCCACTCTTGGCTGATGGCGGCCCCTCCCGCTCAACAAGGATGAAGCACAAGGCCCGGGATTGCTCCCGGGCCTCTTGATTGTTCACAGGTAGACCGTTGTTTTACGCAACCCCACCCATATGCGCCAGTACCGCCAGCAGCAACAATGCGACGATGTTGGTGATCTTGATCATGGGGTTTACGGCGGGGCCCGCCGTGTCCTTGTAGGGATCGCCGACGGTGTCGCCGGTGACGGAGGCCTTGTGGGCTTCCGAACCCTTGAAGTGCTTTTCGCCCTTGGAGTCGACGAAGCCATCCTCGAAGCTCTTCTTGGCGTTGTCCCAGGCACCGCCGCCGGCTGTCATCGAGATGGCGACGAACAGGCCCGTGACGATGACGCCCATGAGCATCGCGCCCAAGGCCGAGAAGGCCGCACCGGCACCGGCGATCCAGTAGATCACGGTAAAGACCACGATCGGCGAGAGCACCGGGAGCAGCGACGGGACGATCATCTCGCGGATGGCGGCGCGGGTGAGCAGGTCCACCGCCTTGGCATAGTCGGGCTTGGACGTGCCCTCCATGATGCCCTTGTTCTCGCGGAACTGGCGGCGCACCTCGATGACCACGGACTGCGCGGCGCGCCCGACGGCAGTCATCGACATGCCGCCGAACAGGAACGGCAGCAGGCCGCCGAAGAGCAGGCCCACCACGACATAGGGATCGGCCAGCGAGAAGTTGAGCGTGCCGAGGCCCTGGAAGATGGGCGCGGCATTCTCGAGCGTCGAGTAGTGCGCGAGATCCTGCGTGTAGGCCGCGAACAGCACCAGCGCGCCGAGGCCGGCCGACCCGATGGCGTAGCCCTTGGTGACGGCCTTGGTGGTGTTGCCCACCGCATCGAGCGCGTCGGTGTTGTGGCGCACCTCGTCGGGCAGGCCGGCCATTTCGGCAATGCCGCCGGCATTGTCGGTGACCGGGCCGAAGGCGTCGAGCGCGACGATCATGCCGGCGAGGGCCAGCATGGTGGCGACGGCGAAGGCGATGCCGAACA
>CAZASR010000180.1:0-5929 GCA_964487765.1 uncultured Devosia sp.
TGCCGGCGCGGCGATGATCGTCGAGAGCTGGCTGAACGAGGTGGCGGACAACCGCAGCCGCGGGACCATCTTTTCGATCTACACCACGATCAACATGTCGGCTTCGACGCTGGGGCAGCTCGCCATGTCGATCACGGGGGTCTCGAGCCATATCCCGTTTATCGTGGGCGCCATCGCCTTCATCTGCGCAATCCTTCCCAGCGCGCTGACATCGACCCCGCAGCCGCGGCCACTTGCTTCGGCCAAGCTCGATGTGCGGCTGCTCTACAAAACCTCGCCGCTGGCGGTGATCGCGGCGTTCGCAGTGGGCATGGCCAATGGCACCTTCGGCACGCTGGCGCCCGTCTATGGCCACGACCAGGGGCTCGACGCGCCGGGGATCGCGACGCTGTTCGCGGTGACGGCGGTGCTGGGCGCCATCGCGCAGGTGCCCGCGGGGCGGATCAGCGACAAGATCGACCGACGCTGGATCATCATCGTGCTGGGGGCGCTGGCGGCGCTGGTCGGATTCATCGTGCTGCTGGTCAATCCACGCGGCGGCTGGTTCCTGTATGTGCTGTTCGCGCTTTACGGCTTTTCGGCCTATCCGATCTACGCGATCGCCGTCGCGCATGCGAACGACTTCGCCAAGCCCGGCGAGTTCGGGCGCGTGGCCGGGGGCATGCTGCTGGTGCTCGGAACGGGCCTCGCCATCGGCCCGGCCCTCGCGGCAATGGTGATGAACCTCTACCAGCCGGTGGGATTGTTCATCGTCACGGCCACCTTCCACGGGGCCCTGGCGGTGACGGCGTTCCTGCGCATGAAGGTGCGGCCGGTGCGGATCGACGGGCGCATACGGTTCCGTGCGATGAGCGCGGAAAAAGGCGTGACGCCGGGCACGGTCGAGCTCGATCCGCGCTCGGAGGAAACCCAGGAGACAGTGGACATTGTGTCCCCTGCCCCCGACAGCCTCAAGCCCGAGGCCGAGATCATCACGCCGGACGTGGTCGAGCCGGTGAGCGTGGTCGAGGCGGAGAGCGAACCGGATACCACGCCGGAGCCGGAGAAGAAGAACGATGTTCAAGAGTGAACTCGACAAGAGCCGCACCTTCACGCCGCTTTCGATCGCGGTGCTGGCGGTGAGCGACACGCGCACGCTGGAGACGGACACAGCGGGCGCGCTGCTGCAGCAATTGATGGAAGCCGACGGGCACCATTGCGCGGAACGCGCCGTATGCCGCGACGACATCCAGGCGATCCGCGCTCAGGTGATGAACTGGGTGAACGATCCGTCGGTTGACGCGGTGATCACCACCGGTGGCACCGGCTTTTCCGGCCGCGACGTGACGCCCGAGGCGCTGGAACCGCTGTTCCAGAAGCGGATGGACGGGTTCTCGGTGCTGTTCCACCAGTATTCGGCGACGACAGTGGGCACGAGCTCACTCCAGTCGCGCGCGACCGGCGGGCTGATCGGCACCACCTTCGTGTTCGTGCTGCCGGGCTCGCGCGGCGCCTGCCGCGACGCGTGGGAGGGCATCCTGCGCGCGCAACTGGACAACCGGCACAAGCCCTGCAACTTCGTGGAGCTGATGCCGCGGCTGGCCGAGCGCTAGCCGCGCATCGCTGCCATGCGCGCCGGGGCGCGGACGGCCGGCGCCGGACGGCTGACCGCCTCGATCACCACCTCCTGCTCATCGTCGAGCGGGACGGTATCGAGGGCGCGGGCGCCCAGCATGGCGACGCCGACGAGTGTGCGAACGGACACGGTCTTGCCCATCAGCGCGTCGAACGAGCCCAATACGAGGCGATGCTCGAGCGTGTTGCCCGCCCCCACGCGGTAGCGCACGAGACTGTCGATGGTCACGACGTCGTCATCGACCTCGTCGAGGACCTCGGCCGCCATCAGGCGGGAGTTGAGAAGGGTGTAGTAGCCCCGGGGCGCCATGGGGCGATGGAGCGCGATGCCGAGCATGATCTTATGGTCGCGCGAGGTCAGGCAGACGGGAGCTTGCGGTGCGGTCTTCAAGGTCATTTTCACATCTCGACTGAACGGGACGCGCCGTCGGCCTGACAGGGCCGCGGCAGGGAATGGCCTGCAGCACTCACACGGGGTGCATCCGACAAGCGGAGCCCTTGTTGCGACCGCGCAAGCAGCAGTCCGTTTCAATTTGGGGAGGAACCCGCATCCCTGGCGCCGACGCTTGCCCGCGCAGGTCGTCGTGCCAGGCTAACAGCCTGTCTTGAGGCTTTTCCCGATTGGCGGGGTGTGCGTGTGCGCCTTCATGCGGGGCATCATGGCCAGTTCCCGGGGGAAGTCAAATCGCAGGCGGTCGCAGGACTGGGCTGCCGGCTTGCGGGAAGCCAGAGGGCAGCGACAAGCGCAATGAGCGTAACGCCGATGGCCCAGGCAAAGCTCTGCGTGAAGGCTACGGGCCCTGCCCGGCGATTTGCTGCGTCACGAGCTGCTGATGACGCTGCAGCCGGTGCCGCGAAAAGCGATCGAAGAGATCGTCGACGACGTGTGCCTGCCGCTGGTCAGACCGGAACGCTGATTTCCGCCCCCGCGTTTTCCTTTCAGGAAAGGAGAACGGCGATGATCCGCAAGCTCAAATCCGGCGAGTACCGGCTCTATTCGAAGAAGACCGATCCCAAGACGGGCAAGCGGCGCAACCTCGGAACGCTCGACACCCGCGAAGCGGCCGAGAAGCACGAACGCGAGGTGCAGTACTTCAAGCGGCACTGAAGTGCCGCGACTGGCGGAGCGGGGAGCTCCGCCTTTTGTCCGCGCCTAGTTCAACGTCTCCAGCAACTCGGCCAACGAGTCGAACTGCTCGGGGTAGCCATTGACGCTGCCTGAGGCGAGGGCTTCGTCAAGCGCTTCCCTGGACGGATAGAGGTCCTGCAGCGTGAGATATGTCCTGCCGTCGCGTTCGTCGAGGGTGAGGGTGGTGACGGGGCCCTGCTCCGACTCTTCGTTGGTCCAGACCAGCCGGGAGGGCGGCTCGACTTCGAGATAGCGGCCGACGAAGGCCATCGGCTGATCCGACTGCGGATGAGCGAACACGAATTTATAGGTACCGCCCGGCCGAATGTCGGCCTCGCAGGACAGGAAGGTGATGCCGAATGATTTCGGCACCCACCAGCGCATGAGCAGTTCGGGCCTGGTCCAGGCGTCGAAGACGATGCGGGCCGGTCCGTCGAAGATGCGGGTCACGACAAGCTCACGCTCGGATCGGCGGTCGGTCGTGGTGTCGTTCACCACGACTGGTTCACTCATTGCGGCGTCCATTGGCCTTCTCCTTTTCAACCAGTTCCTCGACGACCTTGTCCAATTCGGCGAAGCGGGCGGCCCACAGCTGCCGATAGCGCTCGATCCACGCGGCCTCCCGTTCGAGCCTGCTGACGCCAAGCCGGCACGTGCGCACGCGCCCCACCTTCCTGGTCGCGACGAGCCCCGCATTTTCGAGCACGCTGACGTGCTTTTTTATGCCCGTGAGGGTCATCTGGAACGTGTCCGCGAGCTCGGTGATTGACGCGTCCTGCCGTGCGAGCCGTTCGAGGATGCCGCGCCGTGTCGCATCGGACAGGGCGGCGAAGGAGGTGTCGACGGGCTGAGCGTTAAACTGAACCATGTGGTTCAGTATTGCCATATTCGCGAAGCCGTCAAGAGGCATTCGCGCGCGGAACAGCGAGGGCCGTCCCCCGTTGTTCCGGTCAGAGCCTCGACAGCCATATGTTCTTGTTTTGTTCCACTCCGCGTGCTACCTCTGCCGACCCGTCAACTTCGGGACGATTCGGTCCCACCCGGTGAGATCATGGCGATCCAGACCGCCCCTTCATTCGAGCAACTCGAAAAGCTCAAGGATACGCGCGACGCCGATCTGATCGGTCGCGGCATGCTCGACCCCAAGCGCAATCGCGGGCGCGGGGCGCAGACCAATGCGCCCAGCCGCTTCGATACCGAGAGCCGCGAGGCGGTGGACGATGGCTGGGGTCAGGTCGAAGAGCTCAAGGCGTTCGAAACGATCGAGCATATCGAGCGCGCCAAATCGATCATCACGCGCAACGAGAGCCCCGACATCGGCTTCGACCGGTCGATCAACGCCTATCGTGGCTGCGAGCATGGCTGCAGCTACTGCTTCGCGCGCCCCACGCATGCCTATCTGGGGCATTCGGCGGGGCTTGATTTCGAGCGGCAGATCTATGTGAAGGTCAATGCCGTGGAGCTGCTGCGGCGCGAGCTTGCCGACAAGCGCTACAAGCCCAAATCGATCGCCATGGGGACGAACACCGATCCCTATCAGCCGGCCGAGCGCACGCACAAACTGACGCGCGGCATTCTCGAAGTGCTGCTCGAGACGAAGCACCCGACATCGATCGTCACCAAATCGGCGCTGATCGTGCGCGACCTCGATATCCTGAGCGAGATGGCCAAGCTCGGGCTTGTGCATGTGGGGTTCAGCGTGACCAGCCTCGACCACATCCTGAGCCGCAAGATGGAGCCGCGCGCCTCGACGCCCGAGAAGCGGCTCGAAGCGATCCGGCTGCTGAGCGCCGCCGGCGTTCCAACCGGCATCATGGCGGCGCCGATGATCCCGGCGATCAACGACATGGAAATGGAGCGCATTCTCGATGCCGGCGCGGCGCAAGGCGCACAATGGGCCGGGATGGTGCTGCTGCGGCTGCCCGGCGAGGTGCGCGACATCTTCCGCGAATGGATGCTGCGCTACTATCCGGACCGGGTGAAGCATGTGATGTCGCTGGTGCGCGATACGCGCGGCGGCAGGGACTACAAAGCCGCCTGGGGCGAACGGATGGTGGGCGAAGGCGCCTATGCCACGCTGATGCAGCAGCGCTTCGCGCGGGCGAAGGAACGCTACGGGCTCGACAAGCGGCTGCCGGCCCTGCGCACCGATTTGTTCACGCCGCCGCGGTTGGAGGACAATCAGCTGAGCCTGTTCTAGGCTCCGCTCACCGCTGCGACGATTTCGGCGGTTGGCCGCCAGGGCTGAGACTTTATGCGCGAAGGCGGCTGGGCCATTGTCGGGGACATGCCGCGTGATTCGACCGAAGCCGCCCCCATCTCGGTGCCCGATCTCTTCTACGAGAAGCGGGCGGTACGGCGTGGCGCGACGATCGTCGCGGGGGTCGACGAAGTCGGGCGCGGACCGCTGGCCGGACCGGTGGTCGTGGCTGCGGTTATTCTTAACCGCCGACGCATTCCCGATGGGCTCAACGACAGCAAGCAGTTGACGGCGGAGGAGCGCGAACGGCTGCACGACGAGATCATGCGGACGTCGGCGGCGGTATCGGTGGTTGCGGCACCGACGTCGATCATCACGGATCTCAACATCCTGTGGGCGTCGATGTGGGCGATGCGGCGCGCGGTGATGACGCTTTCGGTGCAGCCCGACCATGTGCTGGTGGACGGCAGTACCTTGCCCCGGGGCCTGCCCTGCGCGGCCGAGAAGGTCGTCGGCGGGGACGCGCTGTCGCTGTCGATTGCGGCGGCTTCGATCATCGCCAAGGTGACGCGCGACCGGATGTGCGAGATCATGCATTGCGAGGAGCCGCATTTCGGCTTCGACAGCCACAAGGGCTATTCGGCGCCGAGCCACTTCCGGGCGCTCGAGACGCACGGGCCGGGCCGCTATCACAGGATGGATTTTGCCCCCTGTATCGAAGCCGACATCCGGCTCAAGACCGGTATCGTGATCGGACCGCTGGTGCCGCCGGGCTGGACGAGGCCGCTCCCCAAGCCGCAAATGGACCTGTTTGCGGCATAGGCCCAACGCGGCCGGGCCCGGCTTAAGCTTTCGTTCACCACCGAGCTTAAATCACCTTTAACCGTAAGGCCTTACAACCAGCCTCGTTAGTGCTGCGTTAGGGTTACGAATATGTTGCGTACCGCGCGTACGGCCAGTTCGGCCGATGCGGAAAGGGCGACGCT
>CAZASR010000181.1:0-5925 GCA_964487765.1 uncultured Devosia sp.
AGCATCTGGGCCTGTCGCCGGCCACGGTGAGCCGTGCCCTGAACGGCTTTCCCGAGGTGGGGGTTGCAACGCGCCAGCGGGTACTCGAGGGCGCGGAGCGGCTGCACTACCGGCCGAACATGCACGCCAAGCGGCTCGCGACGGGCAAGTCGGGGCTGGTGGGCGTGATCTTCCGCGCTCCGTCGGAGCGCGGCGTCGATCCGCATGTGATGGATTTCCTGTCGGCCCTGTCACTGGCCTTCGCCGATTCCGAGATCGACCTGCTCGTCCACATCGCGCCCGATGCCGAGCAGATGCAGCACCATGAGCGCATTGCGCTGCGCGGCCAGGTGGATGGCATGATCCTGAGCGCGCCCGAGCCGGACGACCCGCGCATCGCGCTGCTCAAGCGGCGCAATATTGCCTTCGTCGTGCATGGCCGCGGCACCGACGCGCCTGACTACGCCTATTACGATATCGACAATGAGGGCGCCTTCACCGCCGCGGCGCTGCTGCTTGTCCAACTCGGGCACAAGCGCATCGCCCTGCTCAACGGCCCCTCCCGAATGGGCTACGCCCGCCAGCGCGAGCGCGGCTATCGCAAGGTGATGGACGAGCACGGCCTGCCTGTCCCCGCCCGCTTTGTCGCCAGTGGCGAGATGCACGAGGAGAGCGGCTATCATGCCGCGGCGGCAATGCTGGCCGATGCGGCGCGACCGACGGCGTTCCTGTGCTCCTCGACGCTGCAGGCGCTCGGGGTGATGCGCGCCGCGGGGGAGGCCGGGCTCAAGGTCGGCGAGGACATGTCGATCATCGCGCATGACGACGTGCTGCCGCACCTTCTGGCCGAGAATTTCGCGCCGCCGCTGACCGTGACGCGCCAGCCGATCCGCGACGCCGGGCCGATCCTTGCAAAAATGATGATGGCGCGGCTCGCGGGCACCCCGGCGCGGGAGTTGCAACGAACCGACAAGGTGGATTTGATCGTGCGCGGCTCGACGGGGCCGGCGCCGCAATCGGGAGGAGACCCATGGTCGCGCTAGAAATGGGAGATGTCGCCACTCCGGTGCTCGAGATCCGCGATCTCGAAAAGCGCTACGGCAATGTCGAAGTGCTCAAGGGAATCAGCCTCGAAATGGCCGCCGGCGACTTCCTCGTGCTCGTTGGCCCGTCGGGCTGCGGCAAGTCCACGCTGCTCAACTGCATCGCCGGTCTCGACGAAACCAGCGGCGGCCAGGTCATCATCGGCGGCCGCGACGTGACGCAGGTGCCGCCGCGCGACCGCGACATTGCAATGGTGTTCCAGTCCTACGCACTCTACCCCACCATGAGCGTTGCCGAGAACATCGCCTTCGGCATGAAGGTGCGGCGCGTGCCGCAGGCCGAGCAGAACCAGCGCATCCAGCAGGTGAGCCAGTTGCTGCAGATCGAGCAGCTCCTCGCGCGCAGGCCGAGCGCGCTCTCGGGCGGTCAGCGCCAGCGCGTGGCGATGGGCCGGGCGCTGGTGCGCGAACCGACGCTGTTCCTGTTCGACGAGCCGCTGTCGAACCTCGATGCGAAGCTACGGGTCGAGCTGCGCGGGGAGATCAAGCGCCTGCACGAGCGCATCGGCGCCTCGATCGTGTATGTGACGCACGACCAGATCGAAGCGATGACGCTGGGCACCAAGGTGGTCGTGCTCAACCAGGGCGTGATCCAGCAGATCGGCACGCCGGAAGAAATCTACGACAAACCGGCCAATGTGTTCGTCGCCGATTTCATGGGGTCGCCGCCGATGAATCTGATCACCGGCGGACTGGACTACGCGACGGGCAATGCGCTCGTCACCTTCGCCGGCGGCCAACGGCTCACGATCCAGAACGCGCCGCCGGCGCTCGCCGACTATCACGGCAAGGACGTGACGTTCGGCATCCGCCCCGAGGCGCTGCGGCCGGGGCACGCGCTCAGCGGCCCCGTGCATCTTGTCGAGCATTCGGGATCCGACACTTTCGTCACGTTCAAAATCGGCGACGGCAACGTCATCGCGCGCTTTTCGGGCCGGGTCGCGGTCGACCACCACAGGGAGGTGGGGGTCGATCTCGATCTGTCGCAGGTGTCGTGGTTCGACCCCGCGAGTGGGTTGAGGATCGTCTAGGCCAGCGTTTGCAGCCACCGCCCTCCCCTACCGAAGGTGGGGAGGATCTGACCGCGACGACGGTGGGCCTACGCCTCGATGATCTTCTTCATCGTTTCCAGCGCGGCGCCCCAGTTTGCTTCCGACCGCGCTTTGGCCGCCTCGTCCTCGACATTGCCCTGTGTCACGGTCAGCTTCGTGCCGCCCGCTTCCTCGACCAACACATAAGTCACCTCGGCATAATTGTCCGGCACGTCCGGCTTGCCGCTGAGGGGGCTGAAGTAGCTGGAGCGCAGCAGCCGGGGCGGGTCGATTTCGAGGATCGTCCCCTTGTCCTCGAAGGGCTTGCCTTCCCAGACGCCGCGGTAGATCAGTGGGCTGCCCTGCTGCCAGTCGCTGACGACTTCGGAGCCCCACATGTATTGCCTGACCTGGGCCGGATCGGTGAGGGCCTGCCAAACACGCCGGGGCGATGCAGCGATGGTGACGGACTTGGTGGCGGTGAGATTTTGCGGCATGATGTTCTCCTTCTGTTCAGGGAGGACCTTCTAGACGTGACGATGTCTGCGCGCTTGCAAAAATCCGCAACGGCGGAGCTCATCGAAAAGCCCGGGCAGCATCGGGGCGTGCTCGACATTGCGCATGCCGAGCAGAACTTCACGCTGCGGCGGTACTTTCCGTCGCCTATGCTCGCGCCCTTCATCGAGCACTTCTGGATCATCCACTGGGATTTGCGCGGCCGGCCGGATTACACGGCGGAAGTGCTGCCGCACCCTGCCGTCAATCTGGCCTTCACCCGTGAGCGCGGCTGGATCACCGGGGTGACGACGGCTAAGTACACCTACCGCCTCGACGGCAAGGGCGATGTGCTCGGCATCCAGTTTCGGCCGGGAGCGTTCCGGGCCTTCCTCGGCCGGGACGTCGATACGATCACCGACGACACATTGCCGGCCACCGACGTTTTTCCCGGCGCCGATGACAGCTTCCGCGAGCGGCTGCTGGCGCGCACCACGGATGTGGAAATCGTCGCCGATGCCGAGGCGATGCTCGCCACCGACCTGCCCACGTCCGATCCCAATGTCGAGCTCCTCAACGAGATCGTCAGCCGCGTACGCGACGACCGCGCGCTGGCGACGGTGGCCGTTGTCGCGAAACGCTTCGGCGTCGCGGAGCGCACGGTGCAGCATCTGTTCAAGACCCATGTGGGCGTCGGCCTCAAATGGATCATCCGGCGCTACCGGCTGATGGAAGCCGCCGAGATCGCCGAATCCGGCACGGTGCAGAACTGGACGACGATCGCCCACGAACTCGGCTATGCCGACCAGGCACACTTCACCAACGACTTCACGCGGATCGTCGGCCGGCCGCCGACGAGTCACGCCCGGCATGTGGCGCGCGACTAGAGGCGCAAATCCTCGCGGGCGTGCTGATAGTCGTGCCAGCGGACGATCGAGGCGGCGACGGCGGGATCGTGCTGTTCGAGCTCGGCCAGTTCGGCCAGGTGCTGGACGCTCAAGCGGATCGCCACCGCGCGCCGGTCGATGGCCTTGCCCGTGAGCGTCTCATAGGCGGCGATCAGCCGTTCGGTCAGGTCCGGCGAGGTGAGGCTCGAATAGGTGAATTCGCGGGTCAGCGGGCCGAGGGCGGCGTCGGCGAAATCGTAGACGCCGTTCAAGACACCGCGGACGTGGTCAAACGCCATGTTCCAGCCATGGCCGTCGAAATAGCCGAAGATCGCTTCCTCCTCGGGTAACTCAAGATAGGCGGCGAAGGCGCGGGCTGCGAAATCGTGCAGTGCAACAGGCAAACGGTCGCGAAGCACCGGCAGCACCGCGCCCGCCTCGGGCCATTCGGGTTTCGGCTCGGCGCCGGCAGCGATCGCTTCGTCGACCGGTATGGCGTGGAGGGCGGCGTAGAAGGCCGCAAGCGTCTCGGCCATCGCCTGCCTGTGGCTTTCGTCCAACGCGTCGTAGCCGGCGGTCTCGATGATGTCGCCGGGGATCATCCGGTGCTCGGAGAAAAGCGTCGGCGCCTCATGCAGGATCATGCGCGGAACGGCCAGCGGGACGCGCGGGGCGATCAGCGCGAGGAACCTGGCCTCGCGCCGGAGCCGCGCCGGAGCATCCGGGTGCTTGGGAAATTTGAAAATGGTGCCCGCGACCTCGACCGCATTGCTGTCCCAGCCGCGGGTGTGAAGCACCATGGGCCGCCCGGCGAGATCGGGACGCACGGCGGCGATCGCGTCGCGATACGCGGCCGCGATGTCACTCATACCACGGCGCTCGGCAGCGGATCCCCGGCGAAATGCGCCTCGAGGTTGCGCACCACCAACTGGCCCATCTTGTTGCGCGTCTGGTGCGTCGCGCTGCCCTGATGGGGCGAGAGCACGACATTGTCGAGGGCGAACAAGGCGGCAGGGACCTGAGGCTCCTTCTCGAACACATCGAGTGCGGCGCCCGCCAGGCCGCCGTTCTGGAGCAGCTCGACCAGCGCCGCCTCGTCCACCAGAGTGCCGCGCGCCATGTTGACGAGATAGCCTTCGGGGCCGAGAGCCTCTAGCACCTGGCGCGAGACGATGCCCTCGGTACTCTTGCCGCCGGGCGCGATCACGACCAGCCAGTCGCTGTCGCGCGCCATGTCGGTGAGATTGGGGTAATAGAGATAGGGCTCGTCGCCCTGGCGGTGGCGGCCGTGATAGACGACCCGCATCTTCATCGCCTGGGCGCGGATGGCGATCTCCTTGCCGATGCGGCCGAGGCCGAGAATGCCGACGGTACGGCCGTTCATTTCGGCCTGCAGCGGGAAGGCCCCCTTGGGCCATTTGCCTTCCCGCACATAGCGGTCGGCCTGGGGCAGGCGGCGCGCGAGGGCCACCATGAGGCCGATGGTGATTTCGGCCATGGCGTCGTTGAGCACGTCGGGGGTGTTGGTGACGCGAATGTTGCGCTGCCGCGCGGCCGCGGTGTCGATCGAATCGTAGCCGACGCCGAAATTGGCGATGATCTCGAGCCGGGGGAGCTTGCCCATCAGCTCCGGCCCCACCTGCCCCCCGGCGATGGCCCGGACGCGGTCCCTGACCTCCGCCAGCAGGGCCTCCCGGTCGGCCGCCTCGTGCAGCTTGTGCACGGTGTAGCGCTCGGCGAGCGCTGCTTCGCAGCTTGCGAGCAGCTTGTGGGTTTGCAGAATCTCGATTGGCATCATTGTCCTCCGGGGAGGCCTGTTTAGCCGCTTGCGGCACGTGCCGCAAACGGTTGCGGCGGCGAACCGAGGCCGCGCGGCCGGCAAGTCGCCGGCACGCTTGCCCCCGATACCTCAAGCTTGTAGATCGTCCCACAACACCCCATTTCAGGCGCCAATCCCCTCACAAACCGGACATTTGCCGACCATGCCCGACCTCAAACTCCTGGCGCTCGATCCCGACGACCTCGACGTCATTTCCGCGACAACGCAGGATGCCGTCGTCCGCGTCGGCGACATGGGCTTTGCCCGCGCCGATCACCGCTTCGCCCTGCTGATGAACCGCTTTGCCTGGGAGGAGGACGGCAAAACCCGCATGCGCAAGCGCGCAGCCCTCCATTTCGACCGGGTCAACGAGGTCAAGGTTGCGGGCATCGACCTCAATGCCGTGGACGGCGTGCTGGACCTGCTGACGATCCGCTTCAGCGAAACCGACGCCCCCGCCGGCACGATCGAGCTGGCGTTCGCGGGAGGGGGCACCATTCGCCTTGCCGTCGAATGCCTCGAGGCGCGGCTCGCCGATCTGGGCGCTGCCTGGGCGGCCAAAGCCACGCCGGCCCACGCCTGATGGTCCATCGGCTCGATTCCCGCCACGC
>CAZASR010000182.1:0-5917 GCA_964487765.1 uncultured Devosia sp.
AGCCGCCGCCCGCTCAGCATGCGTTGCCAGGCTCTGGTGCTGTTGCGTGCCACTGGCGCCCCCGGAGGAAGCCGGAAAACTACTCAGCCGCCGCCGATTCCCCAAGCCGGTACGTGGCCCAGTCGGGCAGGGTGATCGTCACGGGCTTGCCGCCCACCGTCACCACACCGCCGTCGAACCTGTCGAGACGCACAATGGCCACGGCCTTGCCGCCGGCCGGCGTGCCGATTGCCCCGCTATCCCGTCCGCCGGCAATCACCGGGGTCCCCGCTTCCGCTTCGACGCCCGACACGATCACCGGTCGCCGCCGGGCCGTGCCGCGATGCTGCATCCGGCTCACGACCTCCTGGCCGATATAGCAGCCTTTCTTGAAATCGACCCCGCCCAGCAGGTCCATGCCGATATCGTGCGGGAACATCTGGTCCGCTCCAAAATCGGGCCCCAGTTCGGCCACTCCGCGCGCGATCCGCGCCGCATCGTAGCTCTCGTCGGGCGCCCCCCAGGTCGCGGCCTCGTCTGCCGTGCCGATCACGTGGCCGGTCTCACCCGCCGGGTCATGGCCCACCGCATGCGTCTCACGCAAATCGTCGATCGCCACCGCCGCGCGCAGCCGGTACATCCTCATTCGCTTGAGGAACCCGTCGGCCACCGACCGGTCCACATCCAGCCAAAAGGCACCGTCACGCCACAGGCTCCGCCCCTCCGCCTGGATCTTGCCCTGCGGCGACAGCAGCGCCCACCACACAGGCGGTCCCTCGGCTTCGAGGATACGGCCGGTCACCACGTCGAACAGCAGCTTATGCGCATCCGCGCCCGAAAACCGGAACAGTGCACGCGAGGGCCGGAGGATTGTCGGCATTTGTCACCGCGTCATTCCCGCGACGGCGGAAATCCATTATGCCCGGGCAAACGGGCGTGAGGCAGACATGGCGCACTACGACGCGATCTTCAAGAACGGCACGATCGTCAACCAGGACGGCCGGCACCGCGCCGATATCGGGATACGCGGCGGACTCATCGCCGCGCTGGGGGATTTGGGCGCCGATGCGGCGGACAGCGTTACCGACTGCACCGGGCTCCACCTCCTGCCGGGCGTCATCGACACGCAGGTGCATTTCCGCGAGCCGGGGCTTGAGCACAAGGAGGACCTTGCGACCGGCTCTCTGTCAGCGGTCATGGGGGGCGTCACCGCCGTGTTCGAGATGCCCAACACAAATCCGCTGACCACGACCCGCGAGGCCTTCGCCGACAAGATGGCCCGCGCCACCGGGCGCATGCACTGCGACTTCGCCTTCTTCGTCGGCGGCACGCACGACAATGTCGACGATCTCCCCGAGCTCGAGCGGCTGCCCGGGTGCGCCGGCGTGAAAGTGTTCATGGGCTCGTCGACCGGCAGCCTGCTCGTCGCCGACGACGAAGGCGTCGGCAACATCCTGCGCGTCATCCGCCGCCGGGCCGCCTTCCATTCCGAAGACGAGTACCGGCTCGAGGAGCGCAAGCCGCTGCGCATTGCAGGCGACCCGCGCTCGCATCCGGTCTGGCGCGATCCCGAAGCGGCGCTGCTGTCGACGCGACGCCTGGTCGCGCTCGCGCGCAGATGCGGCAAGCGCATCCACGTCCTTCACATCTCTACCGCCGAGGAGATGGAGTTTCTGGCCCAGCACAAGCACGTCGCAACCGTCGAAGCAACGCCCCACCATCTCACCCTCGATGAGACGGCCTATGATCGGCTCGGGACGCTCGCTCAAATGAACCCGCCGGTCCGCGACGCCGCGCACCGCGCCGGCATCTGGGCCGGGGTCGACAATGGCGTGGTCGATGTGCTCGGCTCCGACCATGCCCCGCACACGCTCGTCGAGAAGCAGAAGCCTTATCCATCCTCGCCCTCGGGCATGACGGGCGTGCAGACGCTGGTGCCCATTATGCTAGATCACGTCAATGCCGGACGTCTGACCCTTGAGCGCTTCGTCGACCTGACGAGTGCGGGGCCCGCCCGCATCTTCAATATTTCCCGCAAGGGCCGCATCGCGGTGGGCTACCAGGCGGACCTCACCATAGTTGACCTGGCTCGCCGCGAGACCATCACCAACGCCTGGATGGCCAGCAAGGCCGGCTGGACACCCTATGACGGCGTCGAGGTCACGGGCTGGCCAGCGGGCACGGTCGTGCGCGGCAAAACGGTGATGTGGCAGGGCGAGTTGGTTACGCCGGCATCCGGGAAGGCGGTGGAGTTCCTCGAAACGCTCTGAGTCGATCGCCGTTACAGGCGGTCAGTGCGTCATACGGTCGAGATTGTACTCGCCGTTGCTGATGCGCTCGGGCAAGGCGGCGATCATCACGGCCGTCGCGTCCTCACCATGGGCCCGGACCATCGTCGCGATAGCGGCGAACAGGCAGGCATGCGCCAAGGCGAGGCTCTCGACCCCGTCGTCCTCGGCGGTGTTCCAGGCTTCGGCGAGATATTCGAGAGCGAGCTGCCGCTCTTCGCGGTGCTCGTCCTTGGCGCCTTCGCCGCCGAAGCCGGGAATGCTGTACTTGGTCGTCGGCATGTCCTGCCTTACCACGCACACTATGGCCCTCGTGCGGCAAGTGACCGAAGGGTTAACGCGGGGTCCGCAACTATACTTAAAGCGAAGCTATTCGGCGAAGCGCGTATGAATGTCGCGCGCCGTCGTCTCCGCTTCCACTAGGAGGCGCGTGAGGGCTTCCTCGGCTGATGGCGTGCAACTGCGATAGAGCCGCGCGAACGCCTGATAGCCGCCGTTGAACGCGCCATAGAGGCGCTGCTGCCGATCCTCGTCCGGCTGGTCGAGCGTCACGAGATCGGCGAGCTCCTGCCGCCAGTCGGTCGTGGCCTCGGCACACAGCGGATTGAGGAAGTAGAGACTGCCGAGGATTTCGGCGAGCCGTTCCATCTGCGGCTGATAGGGCGGGTCGATCGCCAGCGCCGGCGCGGGCGCAGCGAGAAGTGCAACCAGGAGCAGGGCGGTGGAACGAAGACGCATCGGCTTGTCTAATCTCGCGATCGTGTCGGCGGCAAGGCAGCAAACGCCGGTGGGATCGGCGTCGATTACGTCCTGTCGAAAATGCGGAAGGCCGCCTCGACGACCTCGCTGAGCCTCGGCGTCGTCGGCAAGGGCCCGATTTGTATCGGCCGCACCCAGCGCCAGTCGCGAATCTCGGCTGGGTCCGGTTCGACCTCGCCGTCGAACGCCTGCGTTGCGAATGTCTGCAACTGGTGCGCTCCGTGCCGCAGGACGATGAGCGGGCGCAACGCATAGAGCGTGAGGCCCAGTTCTTCCCGCACTTCCCGGATCGCCGCCTCCTCCGCCGTCTCGCCCGGCTCCAGACGTCCGCCGGGAAGCGTCCACAATCCTTCTGAGGGCGGCCTGTTGCGCTGGACGAGCAACAGATCGCAGCGCCTGACGATGGCGACGCTGGCGGCGAGGAATGAGCCGGTCATGCCCCGCATAGATGCGATTTGCCGATTCCCGTGCAAGCCCCTAGATTCCGCGCATGTGTGGACGCTACGCCTTCCTGCTGCCCCCCGAGGCGATGGTCGCCCTGTTCAAGGTGCTGAATGAGATCGACTATCCGCCGCGCTACAACATCACGCCGACCCAGCCGATCGTCGCCATCATCGAGCGCCAGGGCCGGCGCACGGCGGAGTTGTTCCGCTGGGGCTTCGTGCCCGGCTGGGTGAAGGACCCGCGCGACTTCTCCCTACTGATCAATGCCCGCGCCGAATCGATGGCCGAGAAGCCGTCCTTCCGGGATGCGGTTCGCAACAGCCGCTGCGTCGTGCCGGCAAGCGGCTACTATGAATGGATGAAGGGCGCCGATGGCGTGCGCCGCCCTTATTACATCACCTCGAACGAGACCGAGACGATGGCCTTTGCCGGGCTCTATTCCACCTGGGCCGGGCCGAACGGCGAGGAGGTCGATACGGTCTGCATCGTCACTGTCGACCCCAACCTCGAAATCTCCGGCGTCTACGACCGGATGCCGGCGATCCTGCGCGGGCAGGAAGCCATCGATGCCTGGCTCAACACGCGCGAGGTGGACACCAGGGAGGCCGTCGGGCTCGCCGTATCGCCCCCGCCGGGGACGATGACGTATCACGCGGTCGGCAAGGCCGTGGGCCGGGCCGATGCCGAAGGGCCGGAGCTGATCGTTCCCCTGACGCCGGAGCAGGCCGCCGCGGAGGCAGAATCCGCTCGGCCGAGGAAGAAAGCGGTGGGCGGCAGCCAGCTCGATCTGTTCGGCTAATCCGCGAGCATCTTGCCGGGATTGAGGATGCCGTTGGGATCAAGGGCCTGTTTTATGGCGCGCATCATGTCGAGCGCGACCGGATCCTTCACCTGTTTGAGCAGGCCGGTTTTCAACTGGCCTATGCCATGCTCTGCCGAGACGGAGCCTCCGAGCTTGAGGACGATCTCGTAGATCGCGGCGTTGGCATCCGCCTCTCGCGCCATGAAGGCCTTGGGGTCGGCGCCGATGGGTTGGCTGAAATTGAAGTGGATGTTGCCGTCCCCCATGTGGCCGAACGGGCAGGGGCGGACGCCGTCGATGGCGCGTTGCACGGCGGCGCTGCCGTCGGCGATGAGCTGCGGGACGGCCGCGATGGGTACCGACACGTCGTGCTTGATCGAGGCGCCTTCACGAGACTGGACGTCGCTCATCAACTCGCGCGCCGCCCACATCCACATCCGGTCGGTTTCCGACTGCGCGATCGCGGCGTCACCGACGATGCCGCTTTCGAACGCCTCGGCCAGCGCTGCCTCCAGCGGGCCGGGCGCGCTGCCCTTCACGAGGCCGATCTCGACCAACGCATACCAGGGCGACGCGCTCGCGCCAGGGTCCTGCGGAATCATACCGTGCTTGAGCAGCAGGTCGATGCCGAGGCGCGGCATCAGCTCGAAGGCCGTAAGCCGCGTGCCCGTGCGCTCGCGGACGAGGTAGAACAGCTCGAGGGCGGCGTCGGGGCTTGCAACGGAGCAGAAGGCCGTCTCATAGCCCACCGGCTTGGGGAAGAGCTTCAGCGTCGCCGCCGTGATGATCCCGAGCGTGCCCTCGGCACCGACGAACAGATCGCGCAGATCGTAACCCGTATTGTCCTTCCTGAGTGCACTCAGCCCCTGATAGAGCCGCCCATCGGCCAGCACCGCCTCGACGCCGAGGCAGAGCTCGCGGGCATTGCCATAGGCCAGCACCTGAATACCGCCCGCATTGGAACTCAGCAGCCCGCCGATTCGCGCCGAGCCCTGGCTTGCGAGCCAGAGCGGGAACACCGCGCCGGCGGCCTCGGCGGCCTCGTGGGCGTGCTGGAGGATCACACCGGCCTCGGCCGTTATGTGTCCCGCCTGTGCATCGACATGGCGGACCCTGTCGAGCCGCTGCAGCGACACGATCACCTCGTCGCCACGCAGCGGCACCTGGGCGCCGACGAGGCCAGTGTTGCCGCCCTGCGGGATCAGCGGCACGCGGTTCTCGTTGGCCCAGCGGGCGACGGCCTGCACCTCGGCCACGGTGCCGGGGCGGACGATGGCGGCGGCGGCAACATGAAAGCGGCGGCGCGGTTCGTTGAGATAGGGCGACATCGCGGCGGGATCGTCGATGACCGCGCTCTCGCCGAGCAGGGCCTTGAGTTCGTCCGTAGGTTTGGTCACCTTGCCCCCCTTCTGCCCGTGTGGCAGAAGGCCGCCACCACCAGTTTGGAAGGAATCCCCTATGGCCGAAGGACTTATGGCAGGCAAGCGCGGCCTGATCATGGGCGTTGCCAACAACCGCTCGATCGCCTGGGGAATCGCCAAGGCCCTGCACGCCCAGGGCGCCGAAATTGCCTTTAGCTATCAAGGCGACGCGCTGAAGAAACGGGTCGAGCCGCTGGCCGCCGAAGTCGGCTCCGACTTCCTCG
>CAZASR010000183.1:0-5916 GCA_964487765.1 uncultured Devosia sp.
TGCAGCCAGATCGACCTCGATCTCGAGGTCAAGCGCGCCGCCGCCAAATCCGGCGTGGGCGTGCCTGACGAAGCCGAGCCCGGCACCATGCTGCTCACCGCCGAGGAAGCGCTGGCCACCGCCGGCGGCCGCACGGGCGCCACCGACCTGCCTGGCGGTCCGGACGAAACACGCCGTCCCGAGCAGGATGAAGAGCTTGACGCCGACTCCGTCTTCGCGAAATTGAAGTCGCTCAACACCAGCTCCGACGACGAATAGGCGCAGGCAGCCTTAGCGAGGGACGATGGACGCTACGGGAAACCCACTGCTCGCCGTCCTCGTCCTCCTGGTCGTCGCCGTCACGCTCGTGCCGCTGTTCAAGTGGCTCGGGCTCGGTACCGTGCTGGGCTACCTCGCCGCCGGCATCGTCGTCGGTCCCTACGGCCTGAGCCTCATCTCCGACGACGAGACTATCCACGCCGTGTCCGAATTCGGCGTGGTCATCATGCTCTTCCTCATCGGGCTCGAGGTTCACCCGCTCGATCTATGGCGATTACGGCACAAGGTGCTCGGCCTCGGCGTCACCCAGGTCATCGGCACCGCCGCGCTCATCGCCGGCGCCGCCCTGCTGCTCGGCATCAACTGGCAATCCGATATCGTGATCGGCCTCGCGCTGGCAATGTCGTCGACGGCCATTGCCATGCAGACCGTCGAGCAGCGCTCGCTCACCATGACCGACACCGGTCGGGCGACGCTCGTCACGCTGCTGGTGCAGGATCTCGCCGTCATTCCCATCCTCGCGGTCATCCCCCTGCTGGGCGCCACGCGGCGTGTCGTGGGTAACAATGAGGGCATCCTCGAAGACGCCGCCGAAGCGGCCACCTCCTATGGCTGGTGGATTGCTCTTGTCATCATTGGCGCGTTCGTCGCGGCGACGCTCGCCTCGCGCTATTTGATGAACCCGCTCATGCGCTGGGTCGCCTCGGCCCGCGTTCCCGAAGCCTTCACCGCTCTCGGCCTGCTGCTGGTGATCGGCGCTGCCTTCGGGACCGAAAGCATCGGCCTGTCCCCCGCCCTCGGTGCCTTCCTCGCCGGCGTCCTGCTTGCCGACAGCGAATACCGTCACGAACTCGAAGGCGCGCTCGAGCCGTTCAAGGGTCTGCTGCTGGGCCTGTTCTTCATCTCGGTGGGTCTCGGCATCGCCTTCTCCGTCCTGTGGGCCGAGCCCGTGCGGGTCCTCGGCATGGTCGTCCTGGTCCTCGCGATCAAGATCGTCGTGCTTTACGTGCTGGCGCTGCTCTTTCGCATGCATGTCGTCGAGCGCATGCTGCTCGCCGTCCTGCTCAGCCAGGCCGGCGAGTTCGCCTTCGTGGTGCTGCAATTCGCCCGGTCGGCCGGCGCCATGCAGGGCAGCGAGACCCAGTTCTGGACGGTGGTGGTGGCGCTCTCGATGGCCTTCACCCCCTTCCTGCTGCTTGCCTTCGACAAGTTCATTCGCCCGCGCTTCCTCGCGCGTTCGCCGGACCCCGGCCTGCCCGCGGACATGACGGGCGGCCACAAGGTGATCGTTCTCGGCTATGGCCGATTCGGCCAGATCGTCACGAGCCTGCTGCGCGCCCAGGGCCATTCGATGACCCTCATCGACGACGATCCGGCACAGATCGAGCTGGTCAAGCGCTTCGGTGTAAAGGTGTTCTACGGCGACGGAACTCGCCTCGACATCCTGCGCGCCGCCGGCGCCGCCGAAGCCGAGATGATCGTTATCGCCGTGGCCGGTCGCGACCGTATCCTTGCCATCGCCGAAATGGTCCGCCGCAACTTCCCCCATGTGAAGATCGCCGCTCGCGCGGTCGATCGCGGCCACGTCCACGAGCTGATGGCGCTCGGGGTCGAGACCTTCGAGCGCGAAACCTTCCGCGCCGCCATCGCGCTCGGCGAAAAGGCCCTCGTCGCGCTCGGCCACCCGCGCGAGGAAGCGCGCCGCATGGCCCACACCTTCGAAGAGCATGACCAGCGGCTGCTCGACGAATCCTACGAGCTGCGCAACGATCGCGACGCCTATGTCGGCTTCGTCCGTCGCTCCACCGAAATGCTCGACAAGGTCATGCAGGCCGACCGCGACGAAGCCGCGGCCCGCCGCCATGGCGGGGACGAGAACAAGGCAGCCCAATAACCCCCCCATCTGTCCCCATCGCACCCCTCTCCCTCCTCGCGGCGACGCCGTGGCAAGGGGGGACCGCGCAGCCGTGGGTGGGGCGCCCCCTTGCACGGACGAAGCGCATCGGCCACGAACCCCCTCCCCGCCCCGGCCGCTTGACAACGCTCCCCCTCCGGGGTCGGCTGCCGCCTTCTTCCCGCGCCTCCGAGTCCCCGCGACATGATCGACTACACCTTCTGGGCCGTCGCTATCCTGGCGGTGTTCGTCGTGGGGCTCAGCAAGTCTGGTCTCGTCGGGTCGATGGGGATGGTTGCCGTCCCCCTGCTGGCGCTCGTGATGCCGGCCCGCGACGCCACCGGCATGATGCTGCCGGTCCTGCTCTCGATGGATGTCATTGCGATCTGGATCTACCGCAAGGAGGCCAACTGGCAGGTGCTGCGCATCATGCTGCCGGGCGCCTTCGTGGGCACCATTCTGGGCTGGCTGCTGTGGAGCGTCGTCACCGACGCACAGGTGCTGCTCGCGGTCGGCATCATCACCATCCTGTTCATGCTCGATGCCTTGCTGCCGCTGCGCCGGAAGCTGCCCGACACGCCGCCCTCGCGCGGCTGGGGCGGGTTCTGGGGCGGCGCCGCCGGCCTCACCAGCTTCATCTCCCATACCGGCGGGCCGCCGTTCCAGATCTACACGCTGCCCCTCGGCATGCCGCCCAATGTCTACGCGGCGACGACCGCCTTCTTCTTCGCCATCGTCAACACGCTCAAGCTCGTGCCGTTCTACGTCCTGGGCACGCTGTCGATCAGCAATCTCGAGCTGTCGGCGGCGCTCATCCCCTTCGGCCTCGTCGGCGTCGGCCTCGGCGTCTATCTGGTGCGCCGCATCTCGGCCAAGGCATTCTATACCATCGCCTACCTGCTGATCCTGCTGCTCGGCATCAAGATCCTCTACGACGGCATCGTGGGCGTGTTCTTCACGGGGGCAGCATGACCTATCGCCTGGACCACATCGCACTGCTCGTGCGCGACCTCGAGGAGGAGATCGCCTTCCTCACGGGCGTCCTCGGCCTTACCGAGGGCATCAATCCCATGGGCGGCAAGGCCATCCGCTGGATCGAGATCGGCGACGGCCGCCGCTTCCACGTGCAGCAGGGCGACGTCTCCCGGACTTTCGTCGAAAGACAGACCCATTTCGCGCTATCTTCGCCGACTTTCGACCGACTTTTGCAGGATTTCAACAACCGCGGGGTTGCCTATTTCGACATGCAGGGCACCCCCGGCGCCATCAACACCCGCCCCGACGGCATGCGCGCCGTGTTCCTCCGGAGCCCCACCGGCTACTGGTTCGAGATCAACGACTGGCAGCACACATGAAAAGGCCCGGGGAGGAGCCCGGGCCGCATTCTCTCAACCTGTCTGGCCGCCTCAGGCCGCCTGGAGCCGTTTCAGCTCGTCCTTGATTTCCAGTTTCTTGCGCTTGAGTGCCGCGATCGTCATGTCGTCGTGCGAGAGATGGCTCATCTCGTTTTCAATCTGGCGCTCGAGTTCCCTATGCCGCCTTTCGAGGGCGGCGATATGGCCTTCAGTCGTCATGACAACTCCTTTCAAGCGTTTCGAACACCGCGATGGTCACAGAAAACCAACCCGGTGTCGACTGCTCACAATGTCGGGGGAAAAGCTGGTGTAAATCACAATCGCGATAGGTTAACGATTTCGACGTGACCTCCCCCGCACCGGAGGTTTTGGGGTCCATCGATGCTCCCTCTGTCCAAGGAACAGGAAGCCGCGCTCGGCCTGGAGTTGGCGGCGAAACGACAGGAACATGCCGACCTCGATTCGGCCATTCACATGCTGTCCGAGACACCGACCGCCGACCAGATGCTGATCCAGCGCCTCAAGAAGCGCAAACTCGTCCTCAAGGACCGGATCGTTCAGCTCGAAAACCTCCTCCTCCCCGACATCATCGCTTGAGCGCGGCGGCCTTGAGGAAGCTGCACGATTCCGCTACACGCCCGGCTTCACGAGGGCCTTGAGATGCCACTGGGCAATCCGCTCGTCGCCATCATCATGGGAAGCCAGTCGGACTGGGCGACCATGAAGCATGCGGCCGACACCTTGGAACTGCTCGACATTCCATGTGAATCGCGGATCGTTTCTGCCCACCGGACGCCCGAAAGGATGGTCGAGTTCGCGCTTGGCGCGAAGGCCGAGGGCTTCAGGGTCATCATCGCAGGCGCCGGCGGCGCGGCGCACCTGCCCGGCATGGTTGCCGCGCTGACCACTCTCCCCGTCTTCGGCGTCCCGGTGCAGTCGCGGGCGCTGGGCGGACAGGACAGCCTGCTCTCGATCGTCCAGATGCCCGCGGGCGTGCCGGTCGGCACGCTCGCGATCGGCGAATCGGGCGCGATTAACGCCGCCCTCCTCGCCGCTGCCGTGCTGGCGCTGTCCGATCCCGAGATCGAGGAATCGCTCACCGCCTACCGCAACGAGCAGACGGCCCGCGTCGCGGACTATCCCCGGGATGAGTGACAGCCTCCCCCTGGGCGCCACCATCGGCATCCTCGGCGGCGGCCAGCTCGGCCGGATGCTCGCGCTGGCGGCGGCGCGCCTCGGCTTCAAAACCCACATCTATTGCCCCGACCCGCAGAGCCCGGCCTTCGAAGTCACGCCGCACAAGACCGTCGCGGCCTATGACGACACCGCGGCCCTGGCGGACTTTGCCGCCGCGGTCGACGTCGTCACCTACGAGTTCGAGAACGTTCCCGCCGGCACGGCGGCAGCTCTCGCGCTCCTGAAGCCGCTCCGCCCCGGCGCCAATGCCCTCGCCATCTCGCAGGATCGCCTCGATGAAAAGGCGTTCATCGCCGCCGCCGGCATTCCCGTCGTGCCGCATCGCGCCATCCGCGACGCGGCCGATCTTGCGCCGGCGCTGGCCGAGCTCGGCGGCCGGGGCATCCTCAAGACCACGCGCCTAGGCTATGACGGCAAGGGCCAGCGCCGCATTGAAAGCCGCACCGAAGCCGACGCCGCCTTCGCCGCGCTTCGCCCCCATCCGCTGGTGCTCGAGGCCGTCGTTCCCTTCGAGCGCGAAATTTCGGTGGTCATCGCCCGCGGCCTCGATGGCAGCACAGCGGCCTTCGACCCGGCCGAGAACGTCCATCGCGACGGCATCCTGGCGACCTCGACCGTTCCCGCGGCCATCGACGGCGCCACCGCCCACCTCGCCCGCCAGCACGCCGCGGGCATTGCCATCGCCCTCGGCTATGTCGGCGTACTCGGCGTCGAATTTTTCGCCATGGCCGATGGCGCGCTCCTGGTGAACGAGATCGCGCCGCGTGTCCACAATTCCGGCCACTGGACCGAAGCCGTCTGCGTCACCGATCAGTTCGAGCAGCATATCCGTGCCATCGCCGGCTGGCCGCTGGGCGACCCCACGCGCCTTGCCGATGTCGTGATGGAAAACCTCATCGGCCACGCCATCGATGCCATTCCCGCCGGGCTCGGATCGGCTATTCGCCCGCACGCCTACGGCAAAGCCGAATCGCGTCCCGGCCGCAAAATGGGCCACCTCAACCGAATTGCCCTCAAAACGCCCCGGAAATAGGCCGTTTTGACGCAAATCCCCCGTGGACAAGGCGCGCTGCTTCCACTATAAGCCGCCTCCACGGTGACCGGCACAGCCGGTCGGCGCGATTGCCATTGGCATTCACGCTTGAACTCAAACACTTATGACGATGTCGAAGGGCGGTTCCGCTTGCAAGTAGTTGTTCGCGATAACAATGT
>CAZASR010000184.1:0-5887 GCA_964487765.1 uncultured Devosia sp.
TCTCGTGCGCGAAGGCGTTCTTGCCGACGATCGCCTTGTTGTATTGCACCGGGAAATTGGCGGCGGCGGCGACGATCTTGCTCGCGCGGCTCAGATGCGTCGTCTCGATGCCCGTGTGGAACGGCATCGCATCGGCGCGCGTGCGCAGCGCCATCACGACTTCCTCGAGCGCGGCATTGCCGGCGCGCTCGCCCAGTCCGTTGATGGTGCATTCGACCTGCCGGGCGCCGGCGCGGACGCCCGCCAGCGAATTGGCCACGGCAAGGCCGAGATCGTTGTGGCAATGTGTCGACCAGATCACCCTGTCGCCGCCGGCCACGCCCTCGCGCAGCTCCTTGATGAGGGCGTAATACTCCTCGGGTACGGCGTAGCCGACGGTATCGGGAATGTTGATTGTGGTTGCGCCGGCGCGGATCGCGAGCTCGCAGCACCGCTTGAGATACTCGACCGGAGTGCGCGTTGCATCCATCGCGCTCCACTCGATATTGTCGATCAGGTTGCGGGCCTGCGTCACCGTCGCCGTGATGATCTCGAGCACCTCCTCCTCGGACTTCTTCATCTGGTGGGCAAGATGGATGGGCGAGGTGGAAACGAAGGTGTGGATGCGGCCCTGCCGGGCATGCCGCACCGCTTCGCCGGCGCGGGCGATGTCGGCAGGGATGGCGCGGGCTAGTCCGGCGATGATCGCATTCTTGCTGCGGCGGGCGACCTCGGCGACGGCCTCGAAATCGCCGTTGGAGGCGATGGGGAACCCGGCCTCGATGATGTCGACTCCCATGTCGTCGAGCGCCTCGGCGACCTGCAGCTTTTCATCGAGCGTCATCGTGGCGCCCGGGCTCTGCTCGCCGTCGCGCAGCGTGGTGTCGAAGATGAAAACGCGGTCCTTGTTGGTATCGGCGGTGGTCATCTGACTCTTCCTATGGAACGGCCGGGGTCGAAAGCCACGCGGCCGGACAAATCCTGTTCGGCTCGATGCACTCCCCTGACCACCCGCCCGCGCTGTCGCGAGCCGCCGGGATCAGGGGCTGATAAGCAGGAGAGTAAGGAGCGCGGGAAGCACCAGCAGGCCGGCGGCCAGCAACAGACGGTCCTGACGGGCCTTCTGCTCGGCGGCGGCGACGGCAATGGCGCGGGCGCGCTTCATCGGCTGGGTTCCAGTTCGTGGCTCATGATGAGCGAATCTTCCCGCCTTTGCAAGCCTGTGACGGCTTATTCGAAGGCGAGGACCGCCGACACGATGACGCCGAGGAAGGCGAGGCCGGTCAACATGCCGAACATCCGCGACCGTCCCAGGGCTTCAGCGTCGCCGTCGCGCACTTTCCTCGCGTTCATCTCGTTGAGGGCGATGAACACGATCATCAGCACGATGAAGGCCATCTTCGCCCAGAACCAGACGGGGCTCGGCGCCACCCAGTTCCACTTGAGCCAGAGCACCAGCACGCCGGTGACCAGCAGGGTTCCCAGCGCATATTTGCCGACCTTGGAGACGCCCTCGGCAACGCCCATCAACTGCCCCCGAACCTCCGGCGTGGCGGTGGCCATGCGCCGTCCGATGATCGGCATGAGCACGGAATTCGCGCCGCCCGCGATCAGGGCGCCGAGATGAATGATGAAGAGTATGAGCGCAATGACTGACATCGTTTGCCCCTGGACGAAGAACGATGCACATTCCCCTACCATACGAGGCGGAGAAGTTCACCCCATGGGCCGCATGATCTACGGCTTGATGCAGTCGCTCGACGGTTACATTAGCGGGCCCGAAGGCGGTCCCCACTTGCCGGCGCCGGGCGAAGAGTTGCACCGGTACTTCAACGGCATGATGAGAGAGACCGCACTCGCCGTCTATGGTCGCACGATGTACGAGATCATGCGGGCCTGGGAAACCTGGAACAGCGATCCGAGCGCCGGTGCGGCCGAGCGCGAGTTCGGCCCGGCCTGGCGCAAGGTCCCCAAGGTGGTGGTTTCGACGACGCTCGAGGAGATCGGCCCGAATGCGCAGCTCGTTTCCGACGATGTCGAAGCGCAGATGCGCCGGCTCAAGCAGGAGACTGACGGCCGGATCGAAGTTGCGGGCGCGCGCCTTGCCGCCTCACTGGGCCGCATGGGGCTCATCGATGAATACTGGCTGTTCCTCTGCCCGGTCGTGCTCGGCGGTGGAGTGCCGTTCTTCGAGGCAGGTTTGCCGCTGAGCCTCGAACTCATCGGTACCGAGTCATTGCCGCAAGGTGTGGTGCTGGCAAAGTACGAGCGGACCGCCTAGGGCGATATCTGCCGCCGTCGCAAGCGCCCCTCAGTCGTAAACGTCCAGGCTGCCCTGGCCGACGATGACGGCACAGCCGCCGATGCCACCATGCGAGAGGGTGTCGCCGTCCTTGCGGAGCTGCATGGTGATGAGGCTGGGCCGCCCCATTTCGTGCCCCTGCCGGAGCCGGAACTCGGACTGCCCGCCCGGTGCGTCTTCCGCGATCTGGCCGATCAGCGCCGCGGCGGCGGCGCCAGTGGCCGGATCTTCGCCCAGCCCCATGCCAGGCGCGAACATGCGGGCGGCGTAGTCATTGTCCGGCTCGTCGGGGGTCTCGCAATAGACGTAGACCGAACTGTGCCCGAGCGGAAAGATTTCGTTCCAGCCGCGGCGATCCGGTTTCACCCGGCGCAATACGCTCGGCCCCCTGACCGGAACGAGGTAGAACACCACGCCCGCCGACCAGACGGCGACTTGGTGCCGGCCAAACCCCAGATCTTCGGGCTCGAGCCCGAGAGCCATCGCGACGCGCAGCTTGTCGGGCGGCGACCCCGCCGGCTCGGGCAGATGTGGCAGTGCAAAGCGTGCGCTGCCGGTGCGCTTGTCGATCTTTTCGATAACGCAAGTGACGACGCCCACCTGCTCCTCGAGCCGCACCGCTGTCATCTTGGATTCGAGGCCGAGCACCACGGCGGCCCCGACGGTGGGATGTCCGGCGAAGGGCAGCTCGACTTGCGGGGTGAAGATGCGAACGGCGGCGGTATGGCGCTCCGCTTGCGGGCGCTTGATGAATACGGTCTCGCTGAGATTGAACTCGGCGGCGATGCGCTGCATCTGGTCGTCATGCAGCCCATCGGCCTTGGTGACGACGGCCAGCGGATTGCCGCTCAGCCGCTGGGTCGTGAACACGTCAAGCAGGGTGTAGTCGAGTTTCACGGGTCGCTCCCCGATCGTCAGGCCGCAGGTAGCGCATAGGCGCTCGACTCGAGACCGAGCGCACGGGCGATCGCGGACCGCGCAAACTCATGGTCGTCACGCTCGTGCAATCCGGAAACCGCGACCGCGCCGATGATGCCGACGCCGTTCACGCGGATCGGGAAGGCGCCGCCGGCGATCGCATACGCGGTCGGCTCCATGCCCCATTGCGGCTCAAGCAGGCGCGGCTTGTCCCCGCGCTCGAGAACCACGCGATAGCTCGATTTGAACATGATCTTGACCAGGGCCACCTTGCGCGTCGCCCACGACCAGTTCGCCGCGGTCGAGCCCGGCGTGGCGCCCCAGAACAGCGTCCGGTCCCAGGTGAAGACCCCGGCGACCAATCCCTTGCCGATGGCCTTGCCATCCTCACGGATTGTCGTGCCGATTTCGTAGGCCCTGTCTTCGTCGAACCGGTCGAAGACCAGCTTCGCCTCCTGCTCGGCGATGATCCCGACGTCGTCTTCGGTGCTCATTGTGCCCCCCGCTGCCAGCCCGTGGTCTAGCGCTCCGTTCGCGCCGTGTCGACTCGCAGAGACCCGTTCAGTCGCCGTTCACGACGGCGAAAATAGAAGCGCGCTCCCGCAACCGGCGGCGCCCCTTCCGCCCGACCAAGGACGACACGATGAACATATTCGCTATGCTCCGCCGCAGCGCTGAACGGCGCCGCACGCACGACAGCCTGATGCAGCTCGACGACCATCTGTTGCGTGACATCGGCCTCGAACGCGCAGACCTGCACCTGATGATGCGCGGCCCGCGCACGTCCCACGCCAAGGGCAATCGCTCGCATGAATGAGCGGGCGATTGCAATGGAACCAGCAAATTGAAGGGCCCCGACAATGTCGGGGCCCTTCTTGCTTTGGCAGTGGCCCGTTAGCTAGCCGAACCGCGCTTCGGATGGCTTGCGCTCCGTGCGGCGGACAGCGCAGCGGCCCTGGCAGATCGCGAAGGCCGGGCAAGAGGGGCCGCGGCAACCATGCGGGATTGTCACCGGCACGCTGAAATAGCCGGCATTGTCGCGGCGGGCACCGGGCGGCAAGGTCTCGTCCATCACGCCACCTCCGGCTGCGCGAAGAGCCCCTCGATAGTCTCGCGGTCGGGACCGCCGAAACGGCTCGCGCCCATCGATCCGATGAGGTTGCCGAGCACCTTGTGGATCACCGGTCCCCGCGCCATCGGCAGATGGCCCGAAATGATCGCCGAAGGATCGAGCTTTTCGATGTCCGACAGCAACGCGCTGAACATCGACTTGTCGACCCAGCCGAGCCACGGCGCATCGACGCTGGCCCACGCTGTCTGTCCGTCGCGCAGCACCGTATCGGGAATGTCTTCGATCGTTTGGCGCGGCCCGTCCACCACTGCGCCGAACGCATCTGCGCTGAAGAGCACGCGGGTCTTGGTGTCGAAGAAGCCGTTGGTTTCCGGCGCGTCGTAGATCACGGGCTTGACCGAGACGAGTTCGCGATCGCCCACATCAAGCCGCTGCCCCGCCTCGACAACGTGGATCCGGCTCATGTCGAAATCGCCGCGCAGTCCGAGCTTGGCGGCGCCCAAGCCGGCAATCGCTACCTTGGCATTGGGCGCCATCTCCAGGACCCTGTCGAGATTGAAGACGTGGTCGAGGTCGGTATGGCTGAGCCAAATCCATTTGAGGTCGGTCGGGTCGATGACGCTCTTGAGCGACTCGAGATAGGCGTCACTGACACCGACCCAGCTCGTATCGACGAGCACCGGCTCCCTCGCATGGATCAGGTGCGCGTTGATGGGCAGGATGCCCAGCCCCGGGATCGGCGCGAAGCTGCCGAAGGTTGTCGTGTCGGGTGCGACTTTTCGGGCCCCGGTGAAGAGGGGTGCGTCCATTGAAATCTCCTGTTGCATCGCGTACATTTCGCAATACACGTATGTTCAATGAAATATGAACCCAACATGAATGGATGCACATAAGTGTGCATTGAAATGGAATGGCCCGGAATTACACCAAGACCAAACGTGCGGAAAGCGAGGCCGAAACGCGCCAGCGCATCGTCGAAGCGGCAGTGGGTCTGCATGGCGAAGTCGGCCCCGCCGCGACGACAATCAGCATGATCGCCCAGCGCGCCGGTGTGCAGCGCCACACCGTCTATGCGCATTTTGCCGACGAGTTGAGCCTGTTGTCGGCCTGCTCAGGTCTGTATGTGGAACTGAATCCCCTGCCCGTGCCGGACGAGTGGGCAGAGCTTGCCCCCGCCCAGGCAAAGCTGGCGGCGGCGCTGACGGCACTTTATTCTTGGTTCGCCGCAAACGAAGCCATGACCGCCAATGTACTGCGAGACCTCGAGGTCAATGAGGCCCTGCGTCAGGTCACCGAGTTGCGCTTCGGCGCGCCGCTCGCGGCGATCCACGCCTCGCTCTCGGGCCAACTGACCGCCGGGGGCAAGGCGGCTCTGACCCTGGCGCTGAGCTTTCACACCTGGCGCACATTGGTGCGGGATGCGAAGCTGAAGCCGAAGGATGCCGTCGCGCTGATGGCCGGGACGGTGCTGGGCGCAGCGTAGTCATTCAAAAGAAGAGGGGCCGCTCGGGCCCCTCTCCTTCGTTCGATCGACCGTACTCAATTCTTCGCCTTGTCGACAAGCGCGCCGGCCTTGATCCAGGGCATCATGGCGCGCAGCTTCTCGCCCACTTCCT
>CAZASR010000185.1:0-5865 GCA_964487765.1 uncultured Devosia sp.
CTCAAATTCGTCAATGGCGACCACCGCAATCGCGTCGTCATCGGCAAGGATACGCGCCGGTCGGGCTACATGATCGAGAACGCGCTCGGCGCGGGGTTCACCGCCGTGGGGATGGACGTGTATTTTCTCGGTCCGATGCCGACGCCGGCCGTCGCCATGCTGACGCGGTCGTTGCGGGCCGATCTGGGCGTGATGATCTCGGCTTCGCACAATCCGTATGACGACAATGGCATCAAGCTGTTCCGCCCAGACGGCTACAAGCTCAGCGACGATGTCGAGCATGAGATCGAGTCGCTGATGGATAGCGACCTGTCCAAGCAGCTGGTGAAGGGCAGGGGCATCGGCCGCGCGCATCGTGACGAGGCGGCCCAGACGCGCTACATCGAATTCGCCAAGCGCACGCTGCCCAAGAACATCGACCTCACGGGGCTGCGTGTCGTCATCGACTGTGCCAATGGCGCGGCTTACAAGGTCGCCCCGGTGGCCCTGTGGGAACTCGGCGCTGAAGTGTTCCCCATCGGGGTCGAGCCAGATGGATACAATATCAACGACAAGGTCGGCTCGACCGCTCCCGATGCCCTGCGCGCCAAGGTCAAGGAAGTGCGCGCCGATATCGGCATTGCCCTCGATGGCGACGCCGATCGCGTGATCATCGTCGACGAATATGGCGAGGTCGTCGATGGCGACCAGCTGATGGCGGTGATCGCGCAGTCCTGGCACGCACGCGGCGCCCTCCGCGCCAACGGCATCGTCGCCACGGTGATGAGCAATCTCGGCCTCGAGCGCTACCTGACTTCCCTCGGGCTGGAACTCAACCGCACGCAGGTGGGCGACCGCTATGTGCTCGAGAGCATGCGCGCCCATGGCTACAATGTGGGCGGCGAGCAGTCGGGGCACATCATCCTGTCCGACTACACGACGACGGGCGACGGCCTGGTTGCGGCGCTGCAGCTTCTCGCAGTGGTGAAGGAAGCTGGGCTGCGCGTGTCGGAAATCTGCCGCCGGTTCGAGCCGGTGCCGCAGAAGCTCGCCAGCGTGCGCTACAAGAACGGCAAGCCGCTCGACCACAAGCTGGTGGTGCAGGTCATTGCCGAGAGCCGCGACCGGCTCGGCAAGGGCGGCCGGCTCGTGATCCGCGAGAGCGGCACCGAGCCGGTGATCCGCGTGATGGCCGAGTGCGACGATGCCGGGCTCGTCGAAGCGGTGGTCGAGCAGATCGCAAGCACCATCAAGCAGGTCGCTTAGCAAAACTGCGAAGGGGGCAGGGAGAGCAATATTCAGCGGTCGTTCAGCCAATATTAGGGTTAAGCCTTAGGGTTAAGTGCGCTTTAAGAAACTGCTGGCACAGTTGGGCACGATCGACGGGTGTCGTCGTGGTGAACACAAGGACTGTGTGACATGCGCATATTGCTCGCAGCGCTGCTGGTGGCGACGGCCACCCTGATCGGCGCCCCCGCCCGGGCGGCGGACATGCCGGAATATCCGGACATCGAAATTCCCGAGGTCGACTATGGCCTCTCCGGCTCGTTCTATCTGCGCGGCTCGGCCGCCGGCAATCTGGAATGGGCCCGCGAACACATCTCCACCGGCGGCTGCGTCTGTCTGCCGCCCACCGCGCCCGGCTATGGCTATTCCATCGGCGCCGGCTTCGGCTACGAAACCGGCACCGGGCTGCGCGTCGACGTGACGGGGGATTACCTCCAGAACGACGGCATGACCAATGGCACGAATACGCTGCATCTGCGCGGCGGCGTGGCGCTGGCAAACGCCTATTACGACTTCAGCTTCGGCGGCGATCCGCTGATGGGCGGCTGGGGCGCCTATATCGGCGCCGGCCTTGGCGGAGCCTACTACCAGACGCATGTCACCGGCGTCGGTGCTCCGGCGGATGGCGACGGGTTCAGCCCCGTGGTGGCCGGCATGGCGGGCGTGCAGTACGACATGGGCAATGTGGTTGCCGATGTCGGCTACCGGCTGCTCTATCTGCCGCAGATCAGCAACAACACCCCCGGTGTGGCGTCGTTCTACCTCAACGACAACACGGTCCACGAAGTGCGCGGCACGCTGCGCTACCGCTTCCAGTAGGAACGCGGACGACACCCGATCTCGCAACGGCGCCCATGTGGCGCCGTTGTCGTTTTCAGTCGCCGAGCTGGAAACGTTCAAACCGCGAAAGCTCCTCCTCGATCAGTTTCTTGTGGGCGCGAGACCTGCGGTCCGTGAACCAGTGCCAGGCCTGGACCAGAAGCCGGCCCGCCGCACGGTCGGTCTTCAAATCCAGCAGAGCGACGATTGCGTCGCCGATCAGCACCGGCAGCGTGAAGTAGCCGAAGCGGCGCCTGGCCTTTGCGACATAGGCCTCAAAGACGTGCTCATAACCAAAGAAGAGCTGCAGGCGGGCGCGCTGGATGACCAGCGGGTCGAATGGGCTCAGGATATGGACGAGAGGCTCGACCGGCTCGAGCGCCTGATCGAGAACCTCGGGCGGCGCCCAATGCGGGACCGCGAAGCCGTCGATGCGCACTTCGCGCAAGTGTTTGCGTCGGACGCGTCGCTCGATAAGGGCGCGCATCTCGGGCGAGAACGCGCGCCAAGGGTGCATGACCGACGGTGCGCTGACGAGGCCCTGGGCGCGCAGCGCGCGGTCCAGCCGGTAGTCGAGAATCTGCGCGGGCGTGGCGGCGCGGGGCAGGGACGTCCAACCGAAATGGCGCTCGGTCAGCTCATAGGTCTTCACCATGCCCTGGCGCGCCCCGATCACCAGCCGGCCGTCATAGAAGGCGCGCTCGAGGGCGCCCTTGGACGGTTTCCTGCTGGCCCATAGATGCGCTTTCTCCACCAGGACATCGTCGTTCACATCGCGGATCGAAAGGGGACCTTCGCGACGGATGCGGCGGACGAGCTTGGCGCCTTCCTGCGACTGTGCAGCCGACCAGCGGGTCGGGTCGGCGCGGTGCGCCTTCATGGCTGGCACGAAGAAGCGGAAGTCGCGGACGGGTATGTAGGAGAGCGCGTGCGTCCAATATTCGAACACGGTCCTGTCGATGCTCTGGGCGTGATGCAGGTCGGCCCGGCGATAGGCGGGAATGCGGGTAAACAGGATGTGGTGGTGCGAGCGCTCGATCACATGGATGGTGTCGATCTGCACATAGCCCAGATGCTCGACCGCGAGCTTCGTCGCTTCGGGGCCGCTGCCGAAGGGCTCGCGCGCATCGAGTCGCTGGGCGTGCAGCCAGATGCGGCGGGCCTCGGCCAGCGACAGTTCGACGGGCTTCAGGACCATCTTGTCCTCAATGCTTGACGAGTTTTAAGCATGTTTGCCGAAAGCGGGTCCGAAAAGACAGCAGGTGGAGTATCGATATAGAGCGGCGCTTCAGGGAATGCGCAGTCATGACCACAGCCATCTTCATCGTCATCTTCGCCCGCAACAAGTGGTGGATCGACCTCAACGGCAAGACCAAGGGGCCCTTTGTCACCAGGGACGGCGCGCAGCAGGAAGCGATCGCGCTCGCCAGCGGCTTTGCCAAGGACGGGCGGCGGGCGGAAGTCCAGATCGCCGAGCCGGGCGAAAAGCGCAAGATCGTCTACCAGAGCAGCGATATCGGCATGCTCGGCCGGGCCGCGGCGCTCGCCAACCACTGACATCTATTTCGCCCACATGGTGCGCATCCGAGCGCGCAGGTCGACATGGGTGTTGAGCGCGAGTAGCTCGTCCGGGAGCGGTTTCAGGGCCGGCCAGAGACGATCGTCGTAAAGCGGCAGCATGGCGCGGGTGATGAAGCGCGTGCGCGGGGCGTACAGGTGCCGGTCGCCATGCCGGGTCTGCTGGGTGACGAAGAAGCGCTGCGGCATCACCAGATGGAGTTCGTCGCGGGCGCGCGTCATCGCGACGTAGAGCAGGCGTCGTTCTTCCTCGAGCTCGTGGGTGGAGCCGGTGCCGAGGTCGGAGGGGATGCAGCCATCGACGACATTGAGGATGTGCACCGAACGCCATTCCTGGCCCTTGGCCGAGTGGATGGTGGACAGGATGAGATAATCCTCGTCCTTGAGGCCGGGGCCGGAAAGGTCTGACGTCGCTTCGGGCGGGTCGAGCGTCAGTTCGGTGAGGAAGCGCTCGCGGCTGGGGAAACCGGCGGCGATCTGCTCGAGCTGGAGCACGTCGAGAAGGCGCACGGCCGCATCCTCATGGGCCTCTTCGAGGACGGGCTCGTACCAGATGCGGGCGCGGGTGAAGGCCGCAGGCCAGTCGCGCCCCCGGGCGAGATCGACGGCGACATCGACGAGGCTTTCCCAACCCTCGGTGCGGGCCGGCGCCGGCAGAGCGGCGAGCGCCTCGAAGGGACGGGGCGCAGCGTCGATCGCATCGAGCACGCGACCGGCGATGCCGGGGCCGATGCCAGGCAGCAATTGCAGCACGCGGAAACCGGCGACACGGTCGCGCGGATTTTCGGCCCAGCGCAGCAGGGCCAGTATGTCCTTGACATGGGCGGCGTCGAGGAATTTGAGGCCGCCATATTTCACGAAAGGAATGTTGCGGCGCGTGAGCTCGATCTCGAGCGGACCGGAATGATGCGACGTGCGGAACAGGACCGCCTGGTCCTTGAGGGCGGCGCCGCCCTCGCGCTTTTCGAGCACGCGCTCGACGACATAGCTGGCCTGGGCGGCCTCGTCACGCACGGTGACGAGCTGGGGCTTGAGACTGGAGTCACGCGAGGTCCACAGGTTCTTGGTGAAGCGCTCGCTGGCCTCGGCGATCATGGCATTGGCGGCGTCGAGGATCGGCGCGGTCGAGCGATAGTTGCGATCGAGCGTGACGATATCGGCCGGGGGCGAGAAGCTCGCGGGAAAGTCGAGGATGTTGCGCACCGTCGCGGCACGGAAGGAATAGATCGACTGCGCATCGTCGCCGACGACGGTCATGCCCCGGCCATCGGGTTTGAGCGCGAGCAGGATCGCCGCCTGCAGGCGGTTCGTGTCCTGATACTCGTCGACGAGGATGTGATCGAAGCGGGCGCCTGCATCGGTGGCGATCGCCGGCTCCCGCATCATCATGGCCCAGTAGAGCAGCAGGTCGTCGTAGTCGAGGACGTTCTGGGACTGCTTGGCCTCGACATAGGCGGCGAACAGGTCACGCAGCTCGGCTTCCCACATCGCGGCCCAGGGGAAATGGTCCCTGAGGATTTCGGCGAGCTCAGCCTGGGCGTTGACGGTCCGCGAATAGATGGCGAGGCAGGTGCCCTTGGCGGGAAAGCGCGACTTTGCGGCGTGGAGGCCCAGATCGTGCCTGACGATATCGAGCAGGTCGGCCGAATCGGTGCGGTCGTGGATGGTGAATTGCGGGTCGAGCCCCAGGCTGGGCGCATATTCGCGCAGCAGGCGCGCGCCGATGCCGTGGAAGGTGCCGGCCCAGTGGAGCGCTTCGGTGATGGCGCCCGACGAGGTGCCCATGACCTGCGCGGCGATGCGCTCGACGCGACGCGTCATCTCGGCGGCGGCACGACGCGAGAAGGTCATGAGCAGGATACGGCGCGGATCGGCGCCATTGACGATGAGGTGGGCAACGCGATGGGCGAGGGTGTTGGTCTTGCCCGAGCCGGCGCCGGCGATGACGAGCAGCGGGCCACCGATGATGCCCGCGCCGACGCCATGCTCGACGGCGCGGCGCTGCTCGGGGTTCAGGCGGTGGAGGTAGTCGATCTGGGCGAGCACGGGCGAATCGGGCGAAGTTGCGTGGCCACCAGTCAGCCTTATTCTCGTTTTGTTCACAAGGCGTGAAAGATCGCCCATCGGCCCTTAAGCCTCCGGTTTTGGGGGGTGCTCCTTCCCCCTGGGGGAAAGAGCGGGCGAGGCGGGACCATTGGTCCA
>CAZASR010000186.1:0-5857 GCA_964487765.1 uncultured Devosia sp.
TTCGATGCGCGACGTCCTGGCGCCGGCAGCCGCCAGCAGCGGGAAGGGCGAGCCGAGCTGGCGCGCGAAATGATGGACGCGGAAATAGGCGCCGTCGGCTCCGACCTCTTCGGCGGCGACCGCCAGGTCGATCGACTGCAGCAGGGCATCGGCAGCCGTTCGCGTCGCGGAATGCGGTGAGGCGGTCCAGTGACCGAAGGAGAGAAAGCCGATTTTCTTCATGGCGAGGCCTCGAATATGATTGGCTGCAGTCTCTACCGACGGCACCACGATGGCGAAAGCAGGAACGCCGGTGTGACCAGTCTGCTCCGCCGCCGCTGCCACCGCAGCCTCGGCTTGAGCGCCCCGGCCGCCCGTTGCAGGTTGTGGTCAAGTCCACTAGAACCGTTGCCGGGTGGAGTGGTATTAAAATGGTAGCAGATTGGCATGACGGTTTTGTCCTCCGCAGCGAGTGGCTTCCCGCCGACGATGGGCAAACAGGCCGCTACCGGCTGATCCTCACCAACCGGACGCCCGCTCCTGTCTCCGGCTTCCGGCTCGGCTTCTCCGGCCCGGCCCGGATCAGCGACACCGCCCGGCTCACCGACGCGACCGTCGTGACGCGCCTCTCCAATTACGCCGAACTTGCGCCCCCCGCCGGATTCACGCTGGCGCCGGGCTCCGACTGGACCGTCGAGATCGACCATCTCGACTATCCGCTGCGCCACTGGACGGACGGTGCGACGACAGGCTTCGTGATCCTGAGCGACGGCAACGCCGTGCCGGCGCTGACCTTCCCCACGGCCCGGGCCGACAGCGTGCCCTACAGGCGCGGCACCATGCGGCTCACAGGCACCGACGCGCCGATTTCGATCGTCCCCTGGCCCAACAAGATCGCGGTCACCGGGACGCGCAGCGCTCCGCACGGCCTCGCCGTCGAAGCGGGCGACGCGCCTGCCGCCGCAGCCGCCTTCGGCGAGCTCACGGCGCTGCTGTTTCCCGGCGAGGGCCTCGCCCGAGCCGCCCATGAGGACGGCCTGCCGGTGACGCTGAACCGCGACGCCGCGCTCGATGTGGAGGGCTATCGCATCCAGTTCAGCAGCCGCGGCGCGAGGGTCGATGCTGCGACCGATACCGGCTTTCTCTACGGTCTCATCACGCTCGGGCAGATGGTGCGCGGGGCGCGGCATGAGCGGCAGCGGCATCTGTTTCCCACGGGCGGCAGCATCGAGGACGCACCGGCAATGGGCTTTCGCGGCTGTCACCTCGACGTGGCGCGGCGCTTCTATTCCGTCGCCGAAATCAGCCGGTTCCTCGCCCTTCTGGCCTGGAACAAGCTCAACCGCTTCCACTGGCATCTGAGCGACGACGAGGCCTGGCGGGTCGAGATCGGCGCCTACCCCCAGCTCACCGAAATCGGCGCCTGGCGCGGCCACGGCTTGCCGCTGCCGCCGCTGCTCGGCTCAGGTCCCGAAAAGGCGGGCGGCTTCTACAGCAAGGCCGACATCGCGCAGATCGTGGCGCTGGCCGCCCGGCTCGGCATCGACGTGATTCCCGAGATCGACGTGCCTGGCCATTGCTACGCGATGCTCGAGGCCCTGCCGGCGCTCAAGGATCCGGGCGAGAACGGGCTCTACCACTCCATCCAGTCCTTCCCCAATAACTGCCTCAACCCGGCGGTCGAGGGCGTCTATGGCGCCATCGAGACGATCTTCGCAGAGATGGTCGAGATGTTTCCATCGCGCTGGTTCCATGTCGGCGCCGACGAGGTGCCCAAGGATGCCTGGAGCGCCTCGCCCAAGGCCAACCAGATGCGTGCGAAGCTGGGTGTCAGCGGCGCCAGCCAATTGCAGGCCCGGTTCCTCCGGCGCGTGCAGGCCGTCCTCACCTCCAGGGGCAAGATCACCGGCGCCTGGGAGGAAGCCGCGCATGGCGGCGGCATCGACAAGTCGCATTGCTATCTCGTCGGCTGGGTCGATGTCGAAGGCAGCCAGCGCCTCGCGGCACAAGGCTACGACGTCGTCGTGGCCCCCGGGCAGGCATTCTACATGGACATGGCCAACAGCGCCGACTGGCACGAGCCGGGCGCCGGCTGGGCCGGCTGGTCGTCGCCCGAGAAGGCCTATGAGTTCGATCCCATCGCCGGCTGGTCTGCCGGTGAGCGGCAGCATTTCCTCGGCGTCCAGGGCTGCATCTGGTCCGAGCCCATGACCGATCGTGCGGTCTTCGACCGCCTCGTCTTCCCGCGTCTTTCGGCCATTGCCGAGACGGGCTGGACACGGCCCGAACACAAGGACTTCGGCCGCTTCGCCACACTTTCGAACCTCATGCCCAACCTTTATGGTCGGCGCGAGGGGTAAGCGGTTGGCCGCGCGAGCCCTAGGGATCGCTCGGACAGAGCGGGGGGGAATAGGGAAAAATGGCTGATCTGTTGGTCCGGCTCTTCGATCTGCCGGTGTTCGAGGTCGAGGAGAAAGTGCGCGGCGCCGGCGTCGTCATCCGCCGCGGCATGGCCTTCGAGCGCCACGTCATCCTCGCGTGGATCGCAACGCATTTCTCCGATCCCTGGGTATCGGAAGCCGCGCTCGCGCTCAGCCAGCAGCCGGCCACCCTCTACATCGCCCAGCGCGACGACAAACTGCTCGGCTTTGCCTGCTACGACACCTCGGCGAAAGGCTTCTTCGGTCCCACGGGGGTGGACGAAGCCGAGCGCGGCAAGGGGATCGGTGAGGCCCTGCTGATCACGACGCTCAGGGGCATGCGCGAAGCCGGCTATGCCTATGGCGTCATCGGCGATCCCGGCCCCGTCGCCTTCTACCAGAAGCGCCTCGACGCTATGGAAATCCCGAAGTCCGACCCCGGCATCTATGCCGGCATGCTGCGCAGCAAACCGAACCCATCGGACTAAGCGGCTGTTTACTGCTTGTGCCTAGCTTTGGAGCCAGCCCGGCAATGCGCCGGCGATCGAGGTTCCCCGCGTGCACAAGACATTCGCCGCAATGGTCGACAAGGCGACAGCCGCGGACGGCACGCTCGACCTCGAGGCGCTCGATCGCCAGGTGATGGCCGAGCTCGGCGCGACCAAGCGCGCGGGCCGGCTCACGCGCATGCGCATGGAATCGACGATCAACGTCACCGGCCAGGCCATCTCGATCTTCGACCGCCACAGCCGGCTCGTCTTCTGCAACGAGCAGTTCCTCGCGCTCTACCGGCTGCCCAGGCGTCTCGGCCGCCCCGGCACCACATTCGAGGCTGTCCTGCGCGCTCGCGTCGCCTCGGGCTGCTATGTGGGCGACGATCCCGACGCATATGTCGCCTCGCGCCTCGATTTCGCGGCGCGGCGCATCTACGCGAACGATGCGCTGGCGCTCAATTCGGGCCGGCTGGTCTCGGTGACGCACCAGCCGCTCAGCGACGGCGGCTGGGTGTCGACGCACCGCGACATCACCGAATTCAACCAGCTGCAGGAAGAGCTGGCCCATCGCGCCTATCACGACTCGCTGACCGGCCTCGCCAATCGTCACCTGTTGCAGCAGCGGCTCGCCCACTGCGTCGAGGAAGCGGCAGGGCGGGGCAGCTTCGCGCTCCTGACGATCGATCTCGATGGCTTCAAGGCGGTCAACGACACGCTCGGCCATGCGGCCGGTGACCAGTTGCTGCGGGACGTCGCGCAGCGCATCGAAGCGGCGGTGGGCGGGCGCGGCATGGCGGCGCGCATGGGCGGCGACGAATTCGCGGTGGTGATGGATGTCGGCGCGGCCGGGCCCGACGCACACATGCTCGCCGTGCAGCTCATCGAGACGGCCCGCCGCCCCTTCGGCATCGACGGCCAGTCCAGCAATGTCGCGTTCTCGATCGGCGTCGCGGTGGCGCCGGAGCACGGGCACACGGCCGAGCAATTGCTCAAGAACGCCGATCTGGCGCTCTATGCCGCCAAGAACAGCCGGCGCGGCAGCTATTGCGTCTTCGAGCCGGCCATGGACAAGGCGATGCGCGACCGCCGCCAGCTCGAGCGCGACCTCGCCTCGGCGCTCGAGCGGGGCCAGTTCGAACTCCATTTCCAGCCGATCCTCAACCTCAAGCGCCAGATGATCTGCGGCTTCGAGGCGCTCCTGCGCTGGCGGCATCCGACCGAGGGCCTCATTTCGCCTGCGCGGTTCATCCCGGTAGCCGAAGAAACGGGGCTGATCGTCCCCATCGGCGAATGGGCGCTGCGCGAGGCCATCAACGAGGCGGCGCGCTGGCCCGCCGGCATCCGCGTGGCGATAAATGTCTCGTCGGTGCAGTTCCAGCGCGGCAATGTCGTCGCCACGGTGATGAATGCGCTGGGTTCGGCCGGCCTCGCGCCGGAGCGGGTCGAGATCGAGATCACCGAATCGGTGTTCTTCGAGAACAATGTCGCCAATCTGGACGCGCTGCGGCAGCTCCACGCGCTGGGCCTCAAGATCGCGCTCGACGATTTCGGCACCGGCTATTCGGCACTGAGCTATCTGCTGAGCTACCCCTTCGACAAGATCAAGACCGACGGCTCGTTCGTGCGCGCCAGCGACAATGTGGCCGGCGCGCAGGCGATCATCCGCGCCATCGCCGAAATCGGCCATCGCATGGGCATCACGACGACGGCCGAGGGCATCGAAACCGCTCCCCAGCTCCGCAGCGTCCACGCCGCCGGCTATACCGAGGCGCAGGGCTATCTGATCGCCCGCCCGATGCCGGCGAGCCACGTGGCGCGGATGCTGGCCGGCGCGGACGACCTTATGCCGTTCCCGCCGATGCAGCAGCGGGCAGTGGGGTAGGCGGGCGGCCCCCGCGGCCGCCGGGCCAGTGCGGTGCGCGGCCTGCGCGCAGGCGCAATTGCCTGGCTTCGGGACGACGCTCCAAAAGCCCGCCCCGGCCCCCTCAATCCCCTTGAAATCTGGCCAAAAATCGCCATTTCCATTGGGTAAGTATCCCCAATCCGCTAGATCGGAACGACCCGGCGTTTCCCGCTGATTCGGAGCCCATTTGATCACCCCCGCTGAACCTGCCGCCGCGCCGAACGAATACGGCGCCGATTCCATCAAGGTGCTGAAAGGGCTGGACGCCGTCCGCAAGCGTCCCGGCATGTATATCGGCGACACCGACGATGGCTCGGGCCTGCACCACATGGTCTATGAAGTGGTCGACAACGCCATCGACGAGGCGTTGGCCGGCCACGCCGATCTGGTGACGGTGACGCTCAATCCGGATGGCTCGTGCTCGGTCAACGACAATGGCCGCGGCATCCCCACCGCCATCCACAAGGGCGAGGGCGTGTCGGCCGCCGAGGTCATCATGACCCAGCTCCATGCCGGCGGAAAGTTCGACCAGAATTCCTACAAGGTATCCGGCGGCCTGCATGGCGTGGGCGTGTCCGTCGTCAACGCCCTGTCGGTGTCGCTCAGGCTCAATATCCGCCGCAATGGCGGCATCTACGAGATGAGCTTCACCAACGGCGTCGCCGACGCGCCGCTCGCCCAGATTGGCACATACGAGCCGAAGAACACGCCGGGGACCTACGAGGGCCGCTCGGGCACCGAGGTCACCTTCCTGCCGTCGCCGCAGACCTTCACGATGGTGGAGTTCGACTACAAGACGCTCGAGCACCGCCTGCGCGAACTGGCCTTCCTCAATTCGGGCGTGCGCATCATCCTGCGCGACTACCGCCACCCCGAAAAGATCGAGACCGAACTGCATTACGAGGGCGGGCTCGAAGCGTTCGTGCGCTATCTCGACACGGTCAAGTCGCCGCTCATTGCCGCGCCGATCTACCTGGCGCAGGAAAAAGACGGCATCGCCGTCGAACTCGCCATGTGGTGGAACGATTCCTACCACGAGAACGTGCTCTGCTTCACCAACA
>CAZASR010000187.1:0-3925 GCA_964487765.1 uncultured Devosia sp.
GGCGGGCCGCGACCGAACGCGGGCTGTCGACCTGCTTGAGCGCATCGAAGGTCGCGCGGATCATGTTGTAAGGATTGGAGGTGCCCTGCGACTTGGCGACGATGTCGTTGATGCCGAGGGTCTCGAACACGGCGCGCATCGGACCGCCGGCGATGATGCCGGTGCCCGGAACCGCAGCGCGCAGGATGACACGGCCAGCGCCGTGGCGTCCGACAACGTCGTGATGGAGGGTACGGGCCTCGCGCAGTGGCACGCGGATGAGCTGGCGCTTGGCCTGCTCAGTCGCCTTGCGGATAGCCTCGGGCACTTCACGGGCCTTGCCATGGCCGAAGCCGACACGGCCCTTCTGGTCGCCGACGACGACCAGAGCCGCAAAGCCGAAGCGCTTGCCGCCCTTGACGACCTTGGCCACGCGATTGATGTGGACCAGGCGGTCGATGAATTCGCTTTCGCGCTCTTGAACGTCTCTCATTGTCTCTTCCTTTGCGCGATCAGAACGAAAGGCCGGCTTCGCGGGCTGCGTCCGCCAGGGCCTTAACGCGGCCGTGGTAGAGATAGCCGCCGCGGTCGAACACGACCTCGGACACATTGGCCGCCTTGGCGCGCTCGGCGACGAGCTTGCCGACGGCGGCAGCGCCCTCGGCAGCACCGGCATTCGCCTTGCCCTTGATATCCTTGTCGAGCGTCGAAGCGGAAGCGAGAGTGCGTCCGGACGCATCGTCGATGACCTGGGCATAGATGTTCTTGTCGGAGCGGTGCACGCTCAGACGCGGCCGGCCGTTGGCACGGGCCTTGATGGCTTTGCGAACGCGCGCCTTGCGCCGTTCCGATCCCTTGTGGCTGATGGGCATCTGCTGGGCGCTCCTTACTTCTTCTTGCCTTCCTTGCGCGCGACATATTCGTCGGCGTAGCGAACACCCTTGCCCTTGTAGGGCTCGGGCCTGCGGAAGGCACGGATATCGGCCGCGACCTGGCCGACCTGCTGCTTGTCGGCGCCCGCCACCGTGATGTCGGTCGGGCTCGGGGTCGCGATGGTGATCCCCTTGGGGGTCTCGAACACGACTTCGTGGCTGAAGCCGAGCGAGAGCTTCAGATCCTTGCCCTGCATGGCAGCGCGGAAGCCCACGCCCTGGATCTGCAGCTTCTTCTCGAAGCCGGAGGACACGCCGGTCACCATATTGGCGATCAGAGCGCGGGTCGTGCCCCAGGCTGCGCGCGCTTCGGAGCTGTCATTGGCCGGTTCGACCACGACACCCTGGTCGGTCTGCTTGACGTTGACCACGTCCATCAGGGCCAGCGACTGCTCACCCTTCGGCCCCTTGGCGGTCACCACGCGGTCGTTGATCGCAACGGTGACGCCGCCGACCGGTTCGATGGGCTTCTTGCCTGTACGAGACATACTAGTTTTCCTTCGGAGTCATCGTCGATGACGCCTCTTCCGAGCCGAGGCTTAGAAGACGCGGCAGACTACCTCACCACCCAGATTCTGGGATTTCGCTTCATGATCGGCCATCACGCCCTTGGGCGTCGACAGGATCGACACACCGAGGCCATTGGCGACCGAGGGGATGTTCTTGACCGAGACATAGACGCGGCGGCCGGGACGCGAGACGCGCTCGATCGTCCGGATCACCGGGGCGTTGTCGGCGTATTTCAACTCGATCTCGTATTCGTTGAGACCGCTTTCCGTCTTCTGCTCGCTGTAGCCGCGGATGAAGCCTTCCGACTTCAGCACGTCGAGGACGCGACCGCGCATCGTCGAGGCCGGGGTCGAGACGGTGTCGCGACGGCGCATCTGCGCGTTGCGGATGCGGGTCAGCATATCGGCGATCGGATCACTGAGGCTCATACCTTGCGTCTCCTTACCAGCTCGACTTGACCATGCCGGGCACCTGCCCGAAGTTCCCCAACTCGCGCAGAGCGATACGGCTCAGCTTGAGCTTGCGATAGTAGCCGCGCGGACGGCCGGAGAACTCGCAGCGGTTGCGCACACGGCTCGGAGAAGAATTGCGCGGCAACTCGGCCAGCTTGAGCTGGGCAGCGAAGCGCTCCTCGATGGAAATCGACTGGTTCATCGCGATTTCCTTGAGCTTGCTGCGCTTGCCGGCAAACTGCTTGGCAAGCTTGATGCGGCGGTTGTTCTTCTCGATGGAGCTGGTCTTTGCCATTTCTCTGTCCTTGCCCTTCGCTTACTGCCGGAAGGGGAAATTGAAGGCCTTGAGCAGCGCCCGGGCCTCGTCATCGGTCTTCGCCGTCGTGCACAGGACGATGTCCATGCCCCAGACCTGCTCGATCTTGTCGTAGGAGATTTCCGGGAAGACAATGTGCTCCTTGATGCCCATGGCGTAATTGCCGCGGCCATCGAAGGCGTTGGGGTTGAGGCCGCGGAAGTCGCGCACGCGGGGCAGCGCGATGTTCACGAGGCGATCCAGGAACTCATACATGCGCTGCTTGCGAAGTGTAACCTTCACGCCCAGCGGCATATTCTCGCGCACCTTGAAGCCGGCGATCGACTTGCGAGCATGCGTGATGACCGGCTTCTGGCCGGCGATCAGCTCGAGGTCTGCAGCAGCCGCCCGCACCTTCTTGGAGTCGGCGACGGCTTCGCCGATGCCCATGTTCAGCACGATCTTGTCGAGCTTGGGCAACTGCATGGTGTTCTTGTAGCCGAACTGCTTGAGCAGATCTGCCTTGATGGTCTCTTCGTACTGCGTGCGAAGACGCGGGACGTAAGCGGTCTCAGCCATCGATCACATCTCCGGTGGTCCTGGCGACGCGCACCTTCTTGCCGTCGTCGTTGATCTTGAAGCCAACGCGGGTCGGCTTGCCGTTGGCGTCCGCCAGCGCCAAATTGCTCAGGTGGATCGGCGCTTCCCTGGTGTAGATGCCCGCATCGACGGACGCCGTCTGCTTGGTGTGGCGGCGGACGAGGTTGAGCCCCTGCACGGTGGCGCGGGACTGGGCCGGGAACACCTGGGCGACGCTACCGGTCTTGCCCTTGTCCTTGCCCGCGAGGATGACGACCTTGTCGCCCTTCTTGATCTTGGCGGCCATTAGAGCACCTCCGGCGCGAGCGAGATGATCTTCATGTGATTCCGACTGCGCAGCTCGCGCGGCACCGGCCCGAAGATGCGCGTGCCGATCGGCTCGGCCTGATTGTTGATCAGCACGGCGGCGTTGTTGTCGAAACGGATGACCGATCCGTCAGTGCGGCGCACGGGCGCGGCGGTCCGGACGACCACGGCCTTCATGACCTGGCCCTTCTTGACGCGGCCACGCGGGATCGCGTCCTTGACGGATACGACGATGATATCGCCCACCGAGGCGTATTTGCGGTGCGAGCCGCCGAGCACCTTGATGCACATGACGCGACGCGCGCCGGAATTGTCGGCGACGTCGAGATTGGACTGCATCTGGATCATGGCGTTAGTGCCTTCTCGTTCAAACCGGTCGCGCCTCACGGCGGACCAAAACCTTGTTCCTTAAGCGCCCTGGACGAGGGTCCAGCGCTTGTTCCTGGAGATCGGCGCGGTCTCCTCGATCCACACCACGTCGCCGACCTTGGCCGAGTTGGCCTCGTCGTGGGCGTGGTACTTCTTCGAGCGGCGCACCGTCTTCTTCATCACCGGGTGGGTGAAGGCGCGATCGACGCGCACAACCACCGTCTTGTCATTTACGTCGGAGACCACGGTCCCCTGCAACACGCGCTTGGGCATCGGTTTCTCCTTACTTTGCCGCCGCCGCCTTCTCGCCCAGGATCGTCTTGATCCGGGCGATCTCGCGGCGCACTTCCTTGACGCGCGCAGGCTTTTCAAGCTGCTGCGTGGCGCGCTGGAAGCGCAGGTTGAACTGCTCCTTCTTAAGGCCGAGGAGCTGGTCCTTCAGTTCGTCGGGCGTCTTGGCCCGCAGATCAGAGTTCGCCATT
>CAZASR010000187.1:4025-5854 GCA_964487765.1 uncultured Devosia sp.
GCCTTGCGGAATTTAGTCTTCTTCGGTTGCAGCATTTATCCGATGCCTTCTCAGTTCGCCGACGCGCTCTCGCGCTCGGGGCGGCGGCCGCGCGGCGGACGATCGCCGTCGTCGGAACGCTCACGGCGCGGAGCCCCCTGCCCGTCCCCGGCGCCTTCGGTGGCGCGGCGCTCATGCGCCATGGGATCGTGCTCGAGCACTTCGCCTTTGAAGATCCACACCTTGATGCCGATGATTCCGTAAGTCGTCTCGGCCTCGGCAACGCCGTAGTCGATGTCGGCGCGCAGCGTGTGCAGCGGCACGCGGCCTTCACGGTACCACTCGGTGCGGGCGATATCGGCACCGCCGAGGCGGCCACCGACATTGACGCGGATGCCGCCGGCACCCATGCGGATCGCCGTCTGCACGGCGCGCTTCATGGCGCGGCGGAAGGCCACGCGGCGCTCGAGCTGCTGGGCGATGCCCTGGGCGACCAGGGTCGCGTCGGTCTCGGGCTTGCGCACCTCAACGATGTTGATGTGGACCTCGCTGTCGGTGAACTTCTTCACCTTGGCGCGGATCTTGTCGATGTCGGCGCCCTTCTTGCCGATCACGATGCCCGGGCGGGCGGTGTGGATCGACACGCGGCACTTCCGGTGGGGGCGCTCGATGACGATCTTGGAGACGGCGGCCTGCTTGAGGTCGTCCATCAAGGTCTCGCGGATCTTGATGTCTTCCTGCAGCAGCCTGCCGTACTCGCCCTTGTTCGCATACCAGCGCGAATCCCAGGTGCGATTGATGCCCAGGCGCAGACCGATCGGGTTGATCTTCTGACCCATTATGCGGTCTCCTCAACTTGGCGAACCACGATGGTGAGGTTCGAAAACGGCTTCTCGACGCGCGCCGACTTGCCGCGGCCGCGAGCCATGAAGCGCTTCATGACGAGCGAGTCGCCAACATAGGCTTCGGCCACGACGAGGCTGTCGGGATCGAGGCCGTGATTGTTCTCGGCGTTGGCGATGGCGCTCTCGAGCGTCTTCTTGACCGAGCCGGCGATACGCTTGGGCGAGAAGGTGAGATCGGCCAGGGCCTTTTCCACCTTCTTGCCGCGGATCGAGGCGGCCACGAGATTGAGCTTCTGGCCCGAGCCGCGAAGCATGCGGAGAACCGCCTTGGCCTCGTTGTCCTTGAGCGCGCGCTTGGTCTTCGGCTTGCCCATGTTACTTCCTCTTGGCCTTCTTGTCGGCCGTGTGCCCGTAATAGGTGCGGGTCGGCGCGAACTCGCCGAACTTGTGGCCGATCATCTCCTCGGAGACGAGGACGGGCACGTGCTTGTGGCCGTTGTGGACGCCGAAAGTCAGGCCGACAAATTGCGGCATGATGGTCGAGCGGCGGCTCCACATCTTGATGACTTCGTTACGGCCGCCCGATCGCGCCTTGTCGGCCTTCTTGAGCAGGTATCCGTCGACGAACGGGCCCTTCCAAAGTGAGCGGGTCATGGCTTAGCGGCCCTTCTTCAGGTGACGGCTGCGGACAATGAACTTGTCCGTGGCCTTATTGCTTCTGGTTCTTTTGCCCTTTGTCGGCTTGCCCCAAGGGGTCACCGGGTGACGGCCGCCCGAGGAGCGGCCCTCGCCGCCACCATGCGGGTGGTCGACCGGGTTCATGGTCACGCCGCGATTGACCGGCTTCTTGCCGAGCCAGCGGTTGCGACCGGCCTTGCCAATCGAAGTGTTGGCGTGGTCCTGGTTCGAGACGGCACCCACGGTCGCAAGGCACGAACCATGCACGCGGCGCTGCTCGCCCGAATTGAGGCGCAGGATCGCCCAGCCGGCGTCGCGGCCCACATA
>CAZASR010000188.1:0-5756 GCA_964487765.1 uncultured Devosia sp.
CCAAGGACATCGTGATGCAGGGCGGGCCGGGCAACATCTCGTTCCACATGGACGAGGTCGTCCCCGGCGACGGCAACCTCGACTACGTCGCCTATCTCAAGGCGATCGACGCGCTCGGACGCGACGTGCCGCTGATGCTCGAGCATTTCGACGAGCCTGGCTACCGGCGCGGCCTCGCCCACATCAAGAAGGTCGCTGCCGAAGTCGGCGTCGCCACCTAGAGTCCGGCCACAACGTCGCGCATCCGTGCAAAGTTGATTTCGGCATAGCCGACATAGTCGACGTCGCGCTCGTGGATGTGGCGGGCCGAGACCAGCGACCACAGCGCCTCGCGCAGCAGCGATGCCGCTTCCATCGCGCGATGGGCGCGCAGGTACTCCGGGCCGCCGAAATAGGCGCGCAGCAGTGCGTCGGACTGCGCCCCGGAGAAGCCGGCGTTGGACGACAGATTGGCGAGATCGAACATCGCGCTGCCGGGGCCGGAATATTCGAAGTCGATCAGCCACAGCCGCTTGCCGTCGTCGAGGATGTTGCCGGCCAGCAGGTCGTGGTGCGCGAAGACCGGCGGCAGGTCGACCTGCATCGCTGCGAGCCGCTCGTTCAAATCGGCCCACTGATCGTCGGCAAGCTCGCACATATAGCCGCGATTGACCGCGAACACGTCGAACGCATAGTCGCCCACCGGCGCCGACATCTGCCGATGGAAGCGGAACAGCAGCTCGACGATGCGGCCGATATTGGCGCGGACATCCTCGGGCGTCAGCGTACGGGCCTCGATGTAGCGCGAGATCATCAGCCCCGGCCCGGCGTGCACGAGTTCGGGTGCGAAGCCCGCGGCGTGGGCGGCGCGCGCTACTGCCACCTCGCGGTCGCGGAACACGTTGTGGAACGGAAAGTCGCGCATCAGCCGCACGACATATTTCGCGGCCCTGTCGGTCGCGACGAAACTGAGGTTCGAGATGCCGCCGGGCAGCGGCTCGAAAGCCGGCGGGCCGTTCCACAGGGGCAGGGCGGCGACGTTGTCATGCAGAAGATCGAGCGCGGTCATGGCGCGGCTTTTCACGGGAATCGCCGCTACGGTCAACCTCGCCGCGACCCAGCGCCGGCCGCCGGACGCGCGTCTCCACTTGGCGACCGGGCCGCCGGGCGATATGACCCCAAGCCGAAGACGCCGGTGGGCGTCTCACCCGCAGCGCAACCTTCAGTGCAGCCGATGCTTCGTCTTGCCGCCCTCGCCGCCGCCCTGCTGCTGAGTGTTCCCGCCTGGGCGGAGGAATTGCGGGGCGTTGCCCTGGTCATCGGCGAGAGCAAGTACGAGATGCTGGGCGAGCTGGCCAATCCGAACCAGGACGCGCGTGACATCGACGATCTGCTCAACGATCTCGGCTTCGATGTCGACCGCGTGCTCAATGCCGATGCGGAGGAGTTGCGCGAGGCGATCGACGACTTCGTCGAAGACGCCGCCGATGCCGATGTGGCGCTGGTCTACTACTCCGGCCACGGCATCGAGGTCGGCGGACAGAACTATCTCGTGCCGGTGGATGCGACTTTCGAAACGCCCGAAGCCGCCGGCGCGGCGCTCGTTCCCGTCGCCCCGATGCTCGATGCGCTGGCGAAAGCGGCGCCCGTGACGATCGTGCTGCTCGATGCCTGCCGCTCCGATCCGTTCCCGGCCGGCACCGTCATACGGTTGCCCGACAGCGACGCCGTCGTGACCGTCACGGCGGAGTCGGGACTTGCACCGGTGCGCGGCCCGACGCCGGCGGCGCGGCCCGGCCTGCCGCCCGAGTCGCTCGGCACGGTCATCGGCTTTGCCGCCGAGCCGGGTCGCCCGGCGCTTGATGGTCCGGCGGGCGAGAACTCGCCCTATGCCGCGGCGCTGCTCAAGCACCTGAGCGCGGGTGGCTTCTCCTTCGGTGACGTGATGACCATGGTGACCGAGGAGGTCTATCTCCAGACCAGGGCGCAGCAGCTTCCGTGGACCAATTCCTCGCTGCGGCGGGTGCTGACCTTCGCCGCCCCCGACGAGGCTGACCCCGACCAGACCGCAATTCAGTCCGCACGGCGAAAATTGCTGCTCACCATCGCCGGCACGCCCGAGGAGACTCGCGACTATGTCGAGGCGCTCGCCGGACAGGAGAATGTGCCGCTCGGTGCGCTCTACGGCATGCTCAACGTGCTCGGCGTCAAGGCTACCGACAGCGGCGGCGACATCGAGCAGCACCTGCGCAAGGGCGCCGAGAAGCTCAAGGAACTGATCGCGCAGAAATCCACTGCCGTGAAGGCCGATCCCGAGCTTGAGCGGCTATCGAAACTGGCCGAGCAGGCCGAGAGCGAAGGCGCGATCGCGCTGGCGCTGCAGTATCGCGACGCGGCAAGTGCGCACGCCGACGACCTCCTCAACGAAAAGCAGGAGGAGGCCGAGAAGCTCCGGCAGGACATGATCGACATTGCGCAGACCTACGCCGCCAATGCCGCGACGGCGCTGCTCAATTTCGATCACCTCCATGCCGCCGAGCTCTATGGCAAGGCCTTCGAGGCGGTGGCGCAGTGGGACGATGCACTGGCCTTCATCTTCAAGGTGAACCAGGGAGATGCCCTGCTCGACCGGGGCTACTACACGACCGAGAATGACGCGCTGGTTGCCGCGCTCGCGGCCTATCACGCCGCCGCGGCGCTGACCTCGCGCGACAGGGCGCCGCTCGAGTGGGCTCTCGTCGAGGATCGCATGGGGCAGGCGACGCAGACACTCGGCGAGCGCCTCGCCAGCGAAGACACGCTGCAGGCGGCGCTCTCCCATTACGAGGCGGCGCTGAGCGAACGCACCGAGGTCGCAGCGCCGCTCGACTGGGCCAAATCGCAGAACAATCTGGGCAACGCGCTCTATTCACTGGGATCGCGCAAGCGTGACACGGAGCTCCTGGCGCGCTCGGTCGAAGCGTTCGACGCATCGCTGCGCGTCCTCACGCCCGAGGCCGAACCGGTGCGCTGGACGACGGTCGCCAACAATCGTGCCGCGTCGCAGATCGAATATTCGCAGGTCATCTACATGTCGACCTCGAATGCCGAACTCACGGCCTATCTCTCCGGCAACCCCGACCCCACGAACATCCCCGAAGTAAAGGCGGCGCGCGATGCCGCCAATGGGGCGATCACGGGGGCGATCGCTTCTGTCGGGGATGCCCTCCGGGTCATCTCGCGCGACGACAATCCGCTTGGCTGGGCCATGCTGCAGCATACCTATGCGACGGCACTGCAGCAGCGGGGCGAGATGAACCACGCCGCCGACGATCTGCGGCTTGCCGCCGCCGCCTACCGCGAGGTCCTTGCCATCCACACGCGCGACAGGACGCCGGCGCAGTGGGCGCGCACGTCCAACAATCTCGCCATCGCACTCAAGGAGCTCTCGGACGAGACCAGCGATCCCGCGCCGCTGCGCGAGGCGATCGCGCTCTATCATGAGATCATCGCCGCGACGCCGCGCGAGAACTTTCCGCTCGATTGGGCCGACCGGCAGGAAAGCCTGGGCAATGCGCTGGCGGTGCTCGCCGAATACGACAAGTCCCCCGATTCGCTCGCGGCGGCGCTCGAGGCCTATGGGCTCGCCGGTGAGATCACGACCATCGATCGCGGTGTCGACAAATGGCAGCAGCTCCAGACGTCCATCAGCACGACGCTGCTGATGCAAGCGCTGTTGACGCAGGATCGCTCGAAGGCAGAGGCGGCCAGGAAGGTCGCCCACGCCGCCCGCGATGCCGTCGCCGCCGCAGGCGCGCCCGTCGATTTCTACGACGCTTATCTGCCGCAGATCGACATGGTGCTCGACCTGCTGGCGCCATGAGGTAATGTCCCGCCGCGACAGCGGAGGACTCACCAGGTGCATATTCTCGTCATCGGCGCGGCCGGCATGGTCGGACGCAAGCTCATCGAAGCGCTCGCCAAGGATGGAGCGCTGGGCGGCCGGCCGATCGAGCGCTTCACGCTCGCCGATGTCGTCGCGGCTGAAAGGCCGGCGGGCTTTTCGGGCCCCGTCGAAAGCGTTGCCGCCGATCTTTCCGCAGCGGGCACCGCCACCAGCCTGATCGGCAAGCGACCCGACCTCATCTTCCATCTCGCGGCTATCGTTTCGGGTGAAGCGGAAGCCGATTTCGAGAAGGGCTATCGCATCAATCTCGACGGCACGCGGCTTCTCCTCGACGCGATCCGGCTCGAGGGACAGCAGTCGCCTTACAAGCCGCGACTCGTCTTCACCTCCTCGATCGCGGTGTTCGGGGCGCCGTTCCCCGAGGCCATCGGTGACGAATTCTTTTCGACGCCCCTCACCTCCTACGGCACGCAAAAGGCCATCGGCGAGCTGCTGCTCAACGACTATTCGCGCAAGGGCTTCGTCGACGGCGTCGGCATCCGCCTGCCGACCATTGTCGTGCGGCCCGGCAAGCCCAATGCTGCCGCGTCCGGCTTCTTCTCCAACATCCTGCGCGAACCTCTGGCAGGGCAGGAAGCGGTGCTGCCGGTCAGCCGCGATGTGCGCCACTGGTTCGCGAGCCCGCGCGCCGCAGTCGGGTTCCTCAGGCACGCCGCGGCGCTCGATTCGTCGCTCCTCGGCTGGCGCCGCACCCTGTCGGCCCCGGGCCTCTCCGCGACTGTCGGCGAACAGATCGACGCGCTGCGGCGCATCGCAGGCGACAAGGCCGTTGCCCTCATCCGCGAGGAGCCCGACGAGACGATCATCAGGATCGTCGCCGGCTGGCCGTGGAACTTCGATACCAGGCGCGCCGAGTCCCTCGGTTTCGTCGCCGAGCGCAGCTTCGACGAAATTCTCCGCGCCCACATCGAAGACGAGCTCGGCGGCCGCATCGGCGGGTAAAGCCGCTTGCGCCGAATTCAGGCTATCCTTTCGGCAGCCACCGCTTGTTCAGCCGGCACGCCACAGTGAACGCCGGGTCGTAGACATTGCCGATGTCGTAGCGCACCGCCTGGCCGAGCAGGTGACTCGCGGCCGAGACGTCGAGTCCGTACTCCTCGCCGAGCCAGAGCACCATTTCGGTCGTCGCGAATTGCAGCGCGTCTTCCAGCGGCCGCGCATTGCCGATGGTGAAGATGTCGCGTTCGGTCTCGCCGCGCGGCCAGTTGACCGGGCGCTTGTCGATCGTCAGCCGCACCGTGACGTCGTATGAGGTCTCGATGCCGGTGCCGACGATTTCGCCATCGCCCTGCACGGCGTGGCAGTCGCCGATGAAGAACAGCGCGCCGGGCGCCGATACGGGAAACCGCACCGACGTGCCCGGGCCGAAGCGGCGATAGTCCATATTGCCCCCATTGGGGCCGCTGGTTGCCGTCGAGATCGCCTGTCCGCCCGCCGGCGCGACGCCGAAGCAGCCGATCATCGGCGCCAGCGGCAGCACCAGCGTGCCGAGGGGCCCGACGCCGTCGAGCGACACTGTCTGTGCGTTTCGATCGATCGCTCAGGTAACGCGATCGCGCGCGGGCAGCTGCGGCACGAAGCCGGGGGTGACGACGTTCTCGGCGAGCGCGGCGCGCGTCCAGCCGGTCGCGCGATTGGGGGTCATGTCGAGGATGTCGACCCTGAGGCTGTCGCCCGGTTCGGCGCCGGCGATCGCGATCGGCCCGTTCATCGGGTTCGGGCTGTCGGCCACCCTGACATCCGACTTGTCCCAGCCATGGGCATCGATCGTTTCGGTCACGACGATGTCGCCGCTCTCGATCGTGAGGGCAGGGGGCAGGGTGCCCAGCAC